>JBCCWB010000056.1:0-18980 GCA_039194345.1 Planctomycetota bacterium | reverse complement strand
CGTGGGGTGATCCATTTTGAACCGCCGTTTAACTCAGCCCGATCCAGCCGGAAACGAGGGGGGAGAGTTTGACGACGACGCCGGCGAAGACGACCGAGACGATGGAGACGAGCTTGATGAGGATGTTCAGGCTCGGGCCGGAGGTGTCTTTGAACGGGTCGCCGACGGTGTCGCCGACGACGGTGGCTTTGTGGTTGTCGCTGCCTTTGCCGCCGTGCTCGCCGGTCTCGACGAACTTCTTGGCGTTGTCCCAGGCGCCGCCGGCGTTGGCCATGAAGATGGCGACGGCGAAGCCGCAGACGAGCGTACCCGCGAGCAGGCCCATCACGCCGGGCACGCCCAGCAGCAGGCCGACGATCAGCGGCACGACCACCGCCATCACCGAAGGCACAACCATTTCCTTCAGCGCGCCGCTGGTGGAGATCGACACGCAGTTGGCGTAGTCGGGGTATTTGTGGCCATCAACGGTGGTCTCAAACGGCCAATCGAGCGGGTTCTGGAGTTCTTCTTCGGTCTTGCCGTCGGCGATGAAGCCTTGCTTCATGATCACGAATTGGCGACGGCACTCGTTCATCATGGCGTAGGCCGCGCGGCCTACGGCGTTCATCGTCATGGCGCAGAACACGAAAACGAGCATGACGCCGAGGAACAGGCCGCAGAGCACTTTGGGGTTCATCAGCGTGACGTCGTAGTAGGCCATGAGCTTGGGCAGCGTGACCAGCTCGGCGGGGACGACCTTAACCTCGAACGGCCCGTTGTTATCCGACATCTGAGCGATGACAAACGCTTTGTCGGGGGCCCAATCTTTTCGGACCAGTCGTTGGTCGGCAGGCTTGCCCACGAAGAACGCCTCGGTGCGGGTACGCAGATCCTCGTCGGCAACGATGACGCCGGCCCCGAACTTGCTGTTGGAATCGTTGAGCGTGAACAGGCCGTTGTCGTCGTACCAGACGCTGGGCTCGGCCCCCTCGGAGAAATCGACCGTTTCAAACACACCTCCCGGGCCAAAGGGGTTGGTGACTTGCTTGTCGAGCGCGGCCTGCACGGTGATGACATACGCCGCGAGGAGCGCCAATGCTGTGAGCGCCGCCGAGCCGATGGCGAAACCCTTGCCGGTGGCGGCGGTGGTGTTGCCCAGGCTGTCGAGCATGTCGGTGCGTTCGCGGACCTGGGGTTCTTGATGGGTCATCTCGGCGTTGCCGCCGGCGTTGTCGGCGATGGGGCCATAGGCATCAGTGGCGAGCGTGATGCCCAGGGTGCTGAGCATGCCGACCGCGGCGATGCCCACGCCGAACACGCCCATGAGGAACGTGTCGCTGCCGCCAGCGAGCGTGAAGCTGGCGATGATCGCGACGACGACGGTGAGCAGCGGCACCCAGGTGGAGATCATGCCCTCGGCGATGCCGGCGATGATGACGGTGGCGCTGCCGGTCTCGGACTGCTGGGCGATGCGCTGGGTGGGCTTGTGTTCGTAGGAGGTGTAGCGCTCGGTGCCGAAAGCGATGACAAGGCCCGACAGCAGGCCGACGACGATCGCGCCCCAGAGCCCGAGCCAGTTGACCGCTTCGATGCCGCCGAGCAGCCAACTCAATAGGCCGGCCGAACCGGCGATGATCAACGCCGAGCTGAGCCAAACCCCGGCGTGCAGCGACTTGAGTAGCTGCGCGAAGCTGGCGTTTTCCTTGGCCTTCACCGAGAAGATCGACAGTACGGAACAGACGATGCCCAGGCCGGCAAGTGCGGGCGGCGCGCAGACCAAGGCGATCGACTGCGAGGCGTCGAGCCCGAGGCGTAGTGATGCGGCGGCGGCGAGGGCCATGGCCGCGAGGATCGAGCCGTAGTACGACTCGTAGAGGTCGGCCCCCATGCCCGCGACGTCGCCGACGTTGTCGCCCACGTTGTCGGCGATGGTGGCGGGGTTCCGCGCATCGTCTTCGGGGATGCCCGCTTCGACCTTGCCCACGAGGTCCGCGCCGACGTCGGCCGCCTTGGTGTAGATGCCGCCGCCGACCCGGGCGAAGAGCGCTTGGAGGGATGCGCCCATCGCGAAGCTGAGCGTGATGGTGGTGATGTTGACGAGGCTGAACGTGTCGCCGAAGAACTGGGTGAGCACGAAGAACCAGATCGAGACGTCGAGCAGCGCGAAGCCGGTGACGCAGAGGCCCATGACCGCCCCGGCGCGGAAGGCGACGCGGAGGCCGTCGTTGAGCGAGGACTTGGCGGCTTCGGTGGTGCGGGCCGAGGCGTTGGTCGCGGTCTTCATTCCGAGGTAGCCGCAGAGCCCGGAGAAGATGCCAGCAATGGCGACGCCCAGCGGCGTAAGTTTTTCCTGCAAGCCCAGCCCAAACGCCAACACGCACAGCAACGCCAGCAGCAACACAAACACAATCGCCACCACGTTCCGCTGCTTGCCGAGATAAGCGTACGCCCCGTCGCGCACCGCCTGGGCGATCCGCACCATCTCGGGCGTGCCCTCGCTCTGCTTCATGAACCCTTTGTAGAACAGCAACGCAAAGACCAGCGCGATCACCGCACCCGCGGGCGCCAGAAAGTAGGCAGGGGGAAGAGCCACGGCGGCAAGCAGCGACAGGTTCGGAAGCATGGGCAGGATTCTCCACCCGGCTCAACCACCGCCGCGTCGGCCCCCTCCACAGAGAGGACCGAACGAGCCGGCCAGCCGGGATGATGATTAATTGACGAACAAGATATGACTAAACCATAACTCAAAAAACACCGACACGAAGACTCGTGCCGGTGTTAATTAAATATCGAAAATGCCAAGCTGTCGAGAAAAAAGCCTCGGCTGCGGTGAGTTAATACCGCAAGCCGTTCGGAAGAGCAGAGCTTAGGTTCTTCACCTTGCTCAACACGTCTGAATCACAACGCGGTCACTCAACCCTTGCGCGACTTGTTGCCGCCGACGACGCGGTTGACGCTCTTGCGGGCGGCGCGTTGCTTACGTTCCGAGGGCTTCTCGTAGTAGGCACGCTTCTTGATGTCTTTGGTCAGACCTTCTTTTTCGCAGAGCTTCTTGAAGCGACGCATCAGTTGCTCGGCCGATTCACCGCTGCGGGCTTTGATTCGGATTGCCATGGGGTACCTTTCGGGGTGCGATTAAGCCCGGGGCGTGCGGGCGGTGGGGTTCAATGGACTAACAGCTCCCGCGATGGGGAGCCGCGTATGGTATCGGATCGGGGAATTCTTGCAAGCAAAGCCCGCTGGCGGGGCCAAAAACCGCGATTCGGGGCTTGTCGGTCAAGTCTTCGGCCTGACATTGATCACGGGTCACCATCGCGCCGGGTCGAAGACCCGACCTACCGTGATCCGCAATTCGCTCAGCTCAGGCCCCAGGATTTGAGGTTGGCGAGGCTGATCTTGAGGCTGTCGAACGGGTCGAGGTCGCCGGCGTCGCGTTCGACGATGTACCACTGCACGCCCGCGTCCTTGGCGGCCTCGAGGATGGCCGGCCAGTTAAGGTTGCCCGCACCCACCTCGCACATCTTGTGCTCACGATTGCCGGTGATGGTCATGTCTTTGAGGTGGATGCCCGGCACCCGGCCGGAGAAGCGACGCAGCCAGGCCGCGGGGTCGCCGCCGCCGTGGGCGACCCAGTAGGTATCGACCTCGAAGAACGCCGCGGGGCCGAGCTTGGCTTCGAGCACGGTGTAGGGCGTCGCCGTGGGGTCGATCTTGTCGGGCGCGTCTTTCCAACCGAAGGGCGCGAACTCGTGGCTGTGGTTGTGGTAGCCGATCTTCAAGTCGGAGCCTTCGTACTTGGCCGCCAGAGCGCTGAAGTCGTCGATGAACTGGATCCACTGCTCTTTGGTTTCATCGCCCTGCCAGCCCCAGCCGCCGAGCGCCGCGAGTTTGCAGCCGATGGTGGCGTGGTACTCGATCTCAGCTTCGTGGTCCTGGAGCTGTTCATAGGAGCGGTGGGTCGACACGCAGATCATGCCGGTGTCGTCGAGGATGGTCTTGAGTTCGGGGGCAGAGATCGTCGAAAAGCCGGACGCCGAGGCCTGGATCGCGTCGTAGCCCATCTCCTTGAGGCGGGCGCAGGTCTTGGCGATATCTGAAGGCGTCTCGCAGTGGTCGCGGAGGGTATACATCTGGACGGCGATCTGGGTGGACATGGAATGATCTCGAGGAATGCGGGGTTTAAAGATTACAGAGGAGACGAGACACAACTGAAGTTTTTGCAAACGATATCAAAATTATAGATTCTGGTCTGCGCTTTCCTCGACAGACCTGTTTGACTTACGTTTAGGATTGAACTGTACGCCAGCCCAACCTTTTTCGCACCTTTTCTTCAGCTGCGATCACCCCTCCGGACCCCAACGATGCCCACCGCCGCCCGCCTCGCCGTCTGCGTCGCCTTACTGATCGCCACCGCGGTGCTCGCGGGCTGCACCAAGCCCATCCCCATGCCCGACCTCGGCGAGCGCTACAACCGCACCGCCCAGTACCACGGCCCCGACCGCAACCCCGTCATCGTCATCCCCGGCATCCTCGGCTCCAAACTCACTCACCCCCCCACCGGCACCCGCGTCTGGGGCGCCTTCGAACGCAGCGCCGCTGACCCCGGCACCGCGGAAGGTGCTCGCCTCATCGCCCTGCCCATGGAGATCGGCAAGCCGCTCCGCGAACTCACTGACGACGTCGAGCCCGACGGCTCGCTCGACACCGTCCGTCTCTCGCTCTTCGGCCTGCCCATCGAACTCCAGGCCTACGCCCAGATCCTCGGCACCCTCGGCGTCGGCGGGTACATCGATGACCAACTCGCCGAGGCCGGCGCGATCGACTACGGCACCGACCACTACTCTTGCTTCCAATTCGACTACGACTGGCGACGCGACAACGTCGAAAACGCCCACAAGCTCCTCGAGTTCATCCAGACCAACCGCAAGGTCGTCCAGCGGAACCTGGCGGAAGACTACGGCGGTGAGCCCGACGACTACGACGTGAAGTTCGACATCGTCGCCCACTCCATGGGCGGCCTGCTCACCCGCTACATGCTCCGCTACGGCGACGCCGACCTGCCCGAAGACGGCAGCACCCCGGAAGTCACATGGGCCGGCGCTGAACACGTCGACCGCGTCGTGCTGGTGGGCACGCCCAATGCGGGGTCGATCAGCGCGTTGGTGCAACTGATCGAAGGCACGAAATTCTCGCCGTTGCACTCGGGGTACTCCGCGGCGGTGCTGGGGACGATGCCTTCGATTTATCAGTTGCTCCCGCGCACGCGCCACGAACGTGCGGTCCTTGAACACAATCAAAGCCAACTCAAAGCGAACTACACACAAAGCGCTGATAGAGGCCCTCTGCCCGCCGGACATACGCCGCAATCGGCCTACGCCCCCGACCTTCTGTCTTTTGATGATTGGAAACAATACCAATGGGGGCTGTCGTCGCCGGGGCAAGCCAAAGAGCTCGAGAAGCTACTGCCCCATGTCGACGATCCGCAGGAGCGAAGCCAAATCGCAGAGGATCATCTCAAGAAATCCCTGGCACGGGCCAAGCAGTTCCACGCGTCGCTCGACCAACCCGCCCCATTACCCGACAGCATTTCGCTATCGCTCTACGCGGGTGATGGCGTGGAGACCGCGGACGTCGCAACCATCAACACCAACGGCCACATCGTCGACCTTTCCGAATCCTCCGGCGACGGTACGGTCACGCGTGAATCCGCGGTGATGGACGAACGCCTCGGAGCCGATTGGGAGCCCCACCTCGTCACCCCGATCGACTGGACAGACGTGAACTTCCTGTTCACCGACCACCTGGGCCTGACCGCCGACCCGGTGTTCGCCGACAACGTGTTGTATTTGCTGCTGGAGTCACCGCGAAAACACCATCAAGACTAAATATTTAGGGTGGCTATCCGTATTCCAAGGTAAAAATCCACCCTTAGGGCTTTACACCTCAAGAAAGATCGATATAGTTGACATGAAGTCTCAATTAATCGGAGGATGAAGCTATGCCACGCCGTACTTCCCATTACCTCGCCGCCATCGCCACCCTTGGTCTGGTCTCCACGGCTGGCGCGGTGACCGTGCACGACGAATCATCTGACGGAGACCTTTCCGGAGCCTTCGCCAGCCCCACCGTCCTCACGTTCAGTGAAGGGGCCAACACCATCATCGGTTCGACCGGAACAACCGGAGGTAGCGGTGCTACGAATGGAAGCGATGCCGATTACTTCACTTTCAACCTAGCCACTGGTTTGGGTATCGACTCGATCGTGGTCGACAGCTACACCTCGACTGGCAACGCAGGCGACAGCGCGTTTGTAGGCCACGTCGCGTCCAACTCATTCACCGGCCAGGCAATCGGTGATGTGGACTCTTTCATGCTCTTCAACAACACCACCCCTGATCTCTTCAACATTACTCCGCTGGGGGACGGCGACCAAGCGATCTGGATTCAACAGACCTCCAACGGTGTATGGGAATATCAACTCACCTTCAACGTGATCCCCGAGCCGAGTGCTCTGGGCTTGCTGCTCGGTGGCGCGGCACTCACTGCGTTCCTACGCCGCGAACGACTCGGCTAAACGACACGCACCAACCATCTAACGACGCGACGCGGCCCCGGCCGCGTCTTGTCGTATTAGCCCGCTCCATGCAACCACCCGGAAACCCCACCGAGAGATACAATCCAACTCATGAAAGCCATGACCATCCCCGCCACCGGCGAGCCGTCGGTGTTGACGCTCGCGGAACTCGACCCGCCCACACCCGGCGACCACGACCTGCTCATCGAAGTGCACGCCGCGGGGCTCAACCCCGTGGACACCAAGCTGCGCAGCGGCAAGTTCCGTGCCCCGGTGACCTTTCCGCTGGTGCCGGGATTTGATGTGTCGGGGCGGGTCGTGGGCATCGGCCCCGAGGTCACACGCTTCCGCCCGGGAGACGCGGTGTTCGCCTCGCCGCCGTTGTTCAAGCCCGGGGCCCACGCCGAGTATGTGCTGGTCGATGAACGGCTCGCGGCGCGCAAACCCGAAAACTTGTCGCACGTCGAAGCCGCGGCGATCCCCTTGGCCCTGCTCACCGCGTGGGAACTGCTCTACGACATGGCGGATGTCAGCGAAGGGCAGACCGTGCTGATCCACGCCGCGGCGGGAGGCGTCGGGCACTTCGCGGTGCAGCTCGCCAAAGCGCGGGGCTGCGTGGTGCTGGGCACCGCGTCGTCCGACGACTCGTTCGCGTTGCTGGAGGAACTCGGCGTCGATCACGCGATCAACTACAAGACGCAAGACGTGGCCGAGCGCGTGATGGCGATCACCGATGTTCGTGGCTGCGACGCGGTATTCGACTTGGTTGGGGCCGAGGTGTTCAAGGCGAGTATCCCGCTCGTCGCGACGCGTGGCTGCCTGGGCACCATCGTGGGCATCCCCGCCGACGCGGAACTGAACCCACTCTTCCTCAAGAGCGCCAGCCTCCACGCCGAGTTCATGGGCTCCATCGCGATGAACGGCGGCACGCCCGCTCACCAAGGCGACATTCTCAAACAAGCCAAAGCCATGGTCGAGGCGGGTACGCTCAAACCCCACGTCTCAAACACTTTCCCGCTCGAAGAACTCGCCGCGGCGCATGAGTTGCAAGCCAGCGGCACGGCCACGGGCAAGTTGGTGATTCAAGTCAAAAATTAACCGCAGATGGACGCGGATTAGCGCAGAGGTAAATTCAGGTCAGACCAACGTGATTGGTTCGAATCTGCGTTCATCTGCGGTTCTAACTCACCACACCACGACTTCACGTTCGAGATCGATACCGTGGCGTTGGGCGACGGTTTGTTGGACATGGTCCATGACCGCCAAGAGGTCGGACGAGGTCGTCTTGCCGGGCTCGGCGACAACGAAGTTGGCGTGGACTTCAGAAACACTCGCCCCGCCGATGGTGAATCCCTTGAGGCCCGCTTGGTCGATGAGTTGGCCCGCCGCCAGGCCGAGTTCGGCCGGGGGATTCTTGAAGCAGCAGCCCGCAGACTTGTCGCCCATGGGTTGGCTGTTCTTTTTGTAGAAGTAGATTTCTTTGTACCGCTTCATCAGTTCGTCCGAGTCGGCGGCGGTCAGGTCGAACTCGACCTCGAGGATAAACGGCGCGGTGATGTTGGTGCTGCGGTAATTAAATTCCAGATCATCGCGGTCGCGGTAGTAGACATGGCCGGCGTCGGACATGACCTGGACCCGCTTCACGGATTCGCCGATGTCGCCGAACGCGCCGCCGGCGTTCATGCGGACCGCCCCGCCGACGGTGGCGGGGATGCCCGCCACGTGAACCAAGCCGTCGAGCCCAGCCCGGGCGGAGGTGGGCACGAGCTTGAACAGGTCCACGCCCGCCCCGGCGATAATGGTCTGGGCTTCTTTGTCGACGTCGATGCGTTTGAAGTTCTCGTGGTCCAGCCGAACGACCACGGCATCGACCCCTTCGTCACGAACCAACAGGTTCGCCCCCGCGCCCAAGATGCGAATCGGCACGTGTTGTTCGTGGCAGCGCGAAACAACTGTGGATAGCTGGGCAGCGTTGCTGGGCGAGGCGAGGATCGCGGCGTGGCCGCCCGTGCGGTACCACGTCAGGGCGCCGAGCGGCGCGTCGACGGTGTGGGGGATATTGAGGTCTTCGAGGAAGTCGGGGCGAACGGTGAAAGCGCTGTCGGGCATTGAAGAATTGTAGCGACAGTCGTAGAGCGACGAAAAAAGCCCACGCACGGTCGGAGACCGTACGCAGGCCGGGGGGTTCAAACAGGATGTTGTTTAGAACAGGTAACGGATGCCGAAGTTGATGCCGAACTCGAGATCGGTCCGGTGGTCGAGGTCTTGGAAGACCGGCAGGTGGACCGTGGCTTCGAACGCCCACTGCGGGCCCTCGTACATCCAGCCCGGGGCGAAGTGCAATGCGGTGTCGCCGTTGGTCTCGTAGCGGCCGAGCAGTTGGGCCTGGACGTAGTGCGATCCCACGGTGTCGGCCGTGTACTCCTCGGGCGAGAGGCGATAGAGGTACGAGCCGTCGAGTCGAAGCGCGTCGTACTTGCTGTCGCCAAACTCAATGGCAAAGCCGTCTTCGTCGCCGGTGTTGAACTTCCACAGCGCCGAAGCGTTGAAACCGTGTCGGCCGTCGATGCGGGTGTAGGCCACACCGAGCAGCGGGTCGAGGCTGTCGCTGGAGAAGCCGTCGTCGAAGGTCGGGACTTCGGCACCGGTGAGCAGCACCGCACGACGCGTCTCGATCGGGCCGACGTCTTCCTGGTAGAACCGGTGCTGGTACATCAGCGTGACGTCGTCTAGCCCCCAGCCCTGGGCGTCGGGGTTCGGGGCGGTGTTGTCGAGGTCCCAATACATCACCGGGACGTGGACCATGAGGGCCGAGTCGCGCGTGAGGCCGTAGGCCAGCGTGGTCTCGAATTCCCACATGTCGACGGTGCCGAAGCCACCTTCGCGTGGATCGTCCATGCGGGAGAAGTAGGTCTCCTGCCGAATGATCGCCACCTCCCAGCCGGGCTGGACCGCGGCGGGCATGTCGGTGGATTGCTGGGCGCTCGCGGAACCGGTCCACGCCCCGGCGAGCGTGGCCACGAGGACCACGCCCGCCGGGATAACGTTTTTTATCTTTGCGTGGAGCCCATGGATCACGGCGTCACCACTTCTTCGGGCAGCGTGACTTCGCCGGCGGTGTAGCCCGCGTCGTTGACCGCTTGATGCAAGTCCTCGGCCGAGGGCGTAGGCGTGTCTTCGTCGAGGCCGACGATGACTTGGCCCTTACCCAGGTCGATTTTGGTCCAGCTGACGCCGTCGAGCTTCTGCATCCGGCGATCGATGTTGGACGCGCACAGCGGGCAGCTCATGCCCTTGGCGTCGATGGTGGCGACCCGCTCGGACATCGTGGGGTTGGCGGGGGCAGCGGGTGCCGCGTCGGTTTTCTTTGACTCGCAACTCGTGCAGAATGCGCAGTCTTTCTTCTCATCGCAGTCCGAGCACGTGGCGACGCAGTTGGGGCAAGGCTTTTCGGTCGCGATGGGTTCGGTGGAAGAATCGGCCGTCGAAGCGCAGCCGGCAAACAAGGTGACACATAGCAGTAAAACAGGGGGAATCACAAATCGCATAACTGTTCATCCTTTCAGGATGGATCGGTTCAGGGGGAATGGCAGGCCGGGTCGTACCGGCAGCCAGCATGCTCAGAATCCGAGACGCGATGTAAAAGCGCATCTCGAGGATGGAGCATCAAAAAATAAAGTGAGCGCGCAGCCGACAGCCCGGGAGCTAGGTCAGCCAGCGGCAGTACATCGGGTGGGCCAAGCGCGGGGTCGACCCGGGGAGGAAGGTGCTATCCGTTAGTGGATAGGTGGGACGCTCGAGCGGATCGGTCCAGTCCAGGGTCCAGGTTGAGGCGAGCAGCAGCACCGTCGGCGCGGTGTCGACGGGGCGCGGCGGCGTGGCGGGGGCATCGGGAGCGGACGCCGGTGCAGGTGTGTCGGTCACGCAGCAGCACGCGGTGCCGGAGCACGACATCTTGCAGTCTTCAACCACCACAGGCGTCGCCGAGGCTGCATAAAAACAGCTGGCGGTGGGGGCCAGGCCGGTGAAGACGAAGGCGAGGATGGCGAGCAGTCGAATCATGGTGTTTGGAATGCGTCGCAGGACTACCTAATCATACGATCCAGACGGCCCCGAGTTCAATGCCGAAGGCTTACTTATTGACCGTATCGATCCACCCGCCGCCCATGACAGTGTCGCCGTCGTAGCAGACCACGGCCTGGCCGGGAGTAACGGCACTGACCGGGTCGGTAAACGCAACCTCGAGAGCATCGTCTCCGGTGACGCGGACGCGGCCGGGCGTCGGCGGAGAGTTGTAGCGGACCTTGACCTCGCAGTCACGCCAGTCGGTCGGGACGTCGGCAGGGTCGATCAGCCAATTGGTCTGCGAGGCGCTGCAGCCCACGGCGAGCAGATCTTCTTTGTTGCCGACGGTGACCGTGTTGGTTTCGGGGTCTTTTTCCACGACGTAGATCGGCTTGCCCACGGCGACGCCGATGCCGCGGCGCTGGCCGAGCGTGAAGTGTTGCTGGCCGTGGTGTTGTCCGAGTACGTTGCCGTCGGTGTCGAGGATGTCGCCGGCCTCGAAGCCGCCCTCGGTGCGGCGCTCGACGAGCTTGGCGTAGTCGTTGTCGGGGACGAAGCAGATCTCCTGGCTGTCGGGCTTGTTGAACACCGGCAGGTCCAGGTCGTCGGCGATCTGGCGGACCTCGGACTTCTGCATCTCGCCGATGGGCAGGAGCATGTGGTCGAGGCGGTCACGCGGGCTGCCGAAGAGGACGTAGGACTGGTCTTTGCCACGGTCTAATCCGCGATGGAGCTGGGCCCGGCCGTCGGCGCCGTGGCCGATGCGGGCGTAGTGGCCGCTGGCGACGTAGTCGCAGTCGATGCTCTTGGCGTATTGGTGCAGCTTGCCGAACTTCAGCCAGTCGTTGCAGCGGACGCAGGGGTTGGGGGTCCGCCCGGCGTTGTACTCATCGACGAAGTAATCGATGATTCGGCCGAAATCCTTCTTGAAGTTCATCACGTAGAACGGGATGCCCAGGATCGCGGCGACGTGGCGGGCGTCGCCCGCGTCATTCACCGAGCAGCAGCCCTGCTTGTGTTTTTTGCCCCCGGAACCGACCTGCGGTAACGCAATGTCCCCCCCGCTCGTATCACCGGGGACCGGGCAGGGTGCCATGTTGTCGTAGCCGTCGGCCGCCTCGAGCGAGTCGTCGCTGCCCAAGCGCATGAAGCAGCCCACGACCTCGTACCCCTCCTGTTGGAGCAGGGCCGCCACCACGGACGAATCGACGCCGCCCGACATGGCGACCAGCACTTTTTTACCGTTCTTGGGCATGGAACCCCATATTGTAGCCCAATTGAAACGGTTTCAAGCACCCCCACGGGGTATGATTTGACGATCCACTTTCGATTCTTTTCTCGATCAGAAGGACACTCCATGCTCACAACCCCTCGACTCACCCGCGCCTTGGCTGGCGTGACCACGGCCACCGCGATTTGCCTGGCCGGCCCCTCCGCTTGGGGCCAGGACGCCCCGGCCGCCTCGCCCCTGGTCACCGCCACGCTCGACCAAGCCGCCGAGGGGGCCGAGATCGTGATCATGATCCCGTCGATGAGCGAGCTGAGCGAATCCATCGCGGGCTTCGCCACCGAGACCGGCCTCGACCAGATCGCCCCCGAGCTCGACAACGGCCTCGCCGCGTTCAAACGCCAGATGGGTTGGCTGGAAGGTGTAGACGACGAGGGCGCGATGCTGGTCGTCATCACCGATCTGGCCGAGGCGATCGACTCGGCCATGCAAGACGGCGACAAAGAACCCAGCGCCATGATGCTCGTGCCCGTCAGCGATTACAAAGCCTTCGTCGCTCAGCTGGGCGGCGATGTCACGGCCGATATCACCTCGGTCTCCTACGACAGCTTCGACGGCTTCTCCAAGGAACATAAAGGCTACGCCCTCATGGGCGAGACGCTCGAAGGTGTGCAGGCCTACGCCGCGGGCGAGCAGGGCCAAGCGATCACCGAAGCCATGGGCCCGCTGGTCACCGAGTACCTCAACGGCGGCGAAGCGCTCATCTATGTCGACATGGCGGCGCTCGCCCCGTCGCTGAACCTAGCGATCGACCGCGGCGTGCAAGAGATTAACAACGAGATGGCCGGGCCCAACAACCAGGTGCCCGCCGCGTTCAAAGGAACGCTCGACACCGTCATCCGCTTCTACGAGGCCTACGGCAGAACGCTCGTGGATGGCAACGACAAACTGCTGCTCAGCGCCGACTTCGGCGACGACGGGCTAGGCCTGACCATCTCGTCGCAGCTCACCAAAGACAGCGAGCTGGCCAGCTACTTCACCCCGACCGACAAAGCGGGCGACACATCCAACGCCGCGGGCCTCCTCGCCACGCTGCCCGACAAGTCCTATATCTACGCCAGCTCGCTCGACGCGACCCAGCTCGGCATCAACGCGATGATCGAGAAGATCGACGAGGTTCTCGGTGAAGAAGACGCCGGGTTCTTGGCGATGTACACCGACTCGTTCGGCCTCATGAAAGACGTCAAGGGTGTCGCCAGCGTGTTCTACGCCCCCAACCCCGCCGCCATGATGGCCGGCGGGTTCTACACCTCGGTCACGATTTACGACATGGAAGACGCCGCCGCTTTCAAGGCCCAAAACAAGGCCAACTTCGAAAAGCTCGGCGGCATGAAGATCACCATCCCCGAGATGGAGCCCGGCCAAGGCGACCAGGAAATCACCTTCACCACCACCTACACCGACAAGGCCCTCGTGATCGAAGGGGTTGAAGTCGATCAGTTCCAGATGAACTTGAACCTGCCCCCCGCCATGATGCAGGAGTTCGGCCCGATGGCGATGCTCATGGGCAACACCGGCACCGGCGGGTACATCGCGGCGAAGGACGGCAAGGTGCTAGTCACCACCGTCGCCGACACCCAGCTCATCACCCAGGGCCTGCAAGCCATCGGCCAAGACGACGGCATCGGCTCGGCGGGCACCATCGCCACCATGCGGGACAACAACCTGCCCGCCGACGCATCGATGGAGGCCTATGTCAGCCTCGCGGGTATCGCCGAGACCGCCAACCCGTTCCTGCTGATGTTCTCGCCCAACGGCCAGCAACTCGACATCCCCGCGGACCTGCCTCCGCTGGGTATGGGCGGGTCGTCCGACGGCGATGCGGTGGCACTGCGGATGTTTGTCCCGCACGAGATCGTCAAGTTTGGCGTCGGCACCTACCAAGAGTTTGCCCCCGCCGAGCAGAACCAGGGTGGCCGCGACGGAGCGCCCCGCGCCCCGCGGGCTTACTGATCCGTTTCCGGACGTCTCACGCGTCCTGCACACAGTCAGTTCATTTCACAAACACTCGACCGGCCGCGTCTTTCACGACGCGGCCTGTTTTCATATGGACCGTCTGATAACGCCGAGGCCCTTCGTGCCACCCCTCAATCCTGTGTGACTTCTTTCCGATTGCGCTTCCAGCGGGCCTCACTCGACCCGCTCGGAGTGAATGCATGTCGGCCTCGCGTATCCCCACCTATCTATTGATCGCCATCACATGGCTGGCCGTATTCGTCGTGCCAAGCTATGCGCCGCCTGCGGACGACGTGCTGATTTACGGCCCCCCCCTGCCCGCGCCACATCCCACGCCTGCGGTTGCGGTCGCCGTGTCCAATAAACCGGTAACCGTCACATCCGCTCGGGAAACCCCCCATTTCTCCACACAAGCCACCTCTCAGGCTCCCGAGCCTGAACGTTATGACCGAATTACTCCCGTAAGCCATTCAGGCGGTATCACGCCACAATCCAGGAGTTGGAACATCATGCTGATCGACATCGTCCTCCCCGTCCTCACTTTTGCCTGCGTCGCCGCAGCCCTTTGGTTCTTGCGCGAACGCTTGACGATCAAGGTCAAACTCATTGTCCTGACCGTATCGGTCGGCTTAACTTCGATCTATGTGGTCGGTGCCATCGCCACGGCTCGCTCCAGCGACGCCCTGCTCTACGATCGCAAACACGAACTCGAAGCGATCAACTACGGCCGTCAGCACGAGATCGAGAGCTACTTCAAGTTCATCCGTGCTCAGATGGTCAACTTCAGCCAGGACCGCGGCATCAGCGAAGCGGCCTACCACTTCTCCGAAGCGTTCAAGTACCTCGATTACGAGATCGACTTCGACACCAAGCCCGGCAGCGACGCGCACCGCGCGGTGGCCGGCTACTACGACAACCAGTTCCGCCCCCGCGCTGAAGAAGCTGGGCAGACCTACCGCGGTGCTGAAGCCTATGTCCCGCGTTCTAGCGCTGGGGTCGCGCTTCAGTCCTGGTACATCGCCAACAACCCCCACCCCGTCGGCGAGAAGCTCAACCTCGACAAGCACGACGCGATGGTGCAGTACAACATGCACCACGGCAAGTACCACCCGCAGATCCGCCGGTTCCTCGAAAGCTTCGGCTACTACGACATCTTCCTGTTCGATAAGAAGGGCAACCTGACGTACTCGGTCTTTAAAGAAACCGACTACGCCACCAACTTCCTGACCGGCCCCTACAAAGACACCAACTTCGCCGACGCCGTCCGCAGCGCTCTCGCGTCGACCACCCCCGGCGAGGTGTTCATCGAAGACTTCGACTTCTACGAACCGAGCTACGGCTCGCCCGCGGCGTTCATCAGCGCCCCGGTGTTCTGGAACGGCCAACTCATCGGCTGTGCCGTATTCCAAGCCCCCGTCGACAATATCAACGAGATCATGTCCGGCACCAAGGGCCTGGGCGAAACCGGCCAATCGGTCCTGCTGGGCCACGACAAGCTGCTCCGCTCCAACGACCGTTTCGATGAGTCGGCCACCATCCTCAAGGACGGCCTGGACGACGAAGCCGTCACCGCCATGCTCGCCGGAGAATCGGGCGTCATGCAGGTCCATGACCACGGCAAAGACCTGCTCATGGCGTTCAGCCCGCTGAACATCGAGGGCCTGGAATGGGGCATCATCACCGACATCGAGATGAAAGAAGTCGTCGCCCCCTCCAAGAAACTCAAGGCCGAGCTCGCCGGCATCGGCCTGGGCATCGCCATCCTCGTTTCGCTCATCGGCTACTTCTTCTCGGTCAAACTCGTGAAGCCGATCGCCCCGATCCTCGATCGTGCCCGCGACATCGCCAAGGGCGATCTGTCCGGCGAAGCCCTGCCGGTGAAGACCAAAGACGAATTCGGCCGACTCACCGAATCGATGAACGAGATGAGCGGCGCCCTGCGTGAACTCATCCAGGAAGTCGCCCACACCAGCCAAGAAGTCGCCGCGGCTTCGACGCAGATCGCGGCCTCCAGTGACGAGATTGCCCACGGCATGAACGAACAGACCGCTCAAGTCCATCAGGTCTCCTCGGCCGTGGAAGAGATGTCCGCGTCGATCATCGAAGTGGCGCGTAAATCTTCCGACGCCGCCAACTCGGCCGAACGCTCCGGCTCGGTCGCCAGCGAAGGCGGCCAAGTGGTGCAAGACACCATCGACGGCATGCACGCCATCAGCGAAGCGGTTTCCGCCTCGGCCCGCAGCGTCGAAGAACTCGGTAAGCGTGGCGAACAGATCGGTGAAATCATTGCCACCATCAACGACATCGCCGACCAGACCAACCTGTTGGCCCTCAACGCCGCCATCGAGGCGGCCCGGGCCGGCGAACACGGCCGCGGCTTCGCCGTCGTCGCCGATGAGGTCCGCAAGCTCGCCGACCGCACGACTCAAGCGACCGAAGAGATCGGCAACTCGATCCAAGCGATCCAAACCGAGACGACGCAAGCCGTCGATCGTATGAACGCAGGCACCGATCAGGTCACCACCGGCGTCGGCAAAGCCAGCGCCGCGGGCGAATCGCTCAAGCAGATCGTCGCCTCGGCCCAGGACGTCTCGGGCATGATTCAGTCCATCGCCGCCGCTGCCGAAGAGCAGTCCGCCGCGTCGGAAGAGGTCGCCCGCAGCGTCGAGACCATCTCGGCCGTCAGCCAACAAACCGCCGACGGCGGGCAGCAGGCCGCCGAAGCCGCGGGCATGCTCAGCCAGAAGGCCGAGCAACTCCAGATGCTCTGCGGGCAGTTCAAGCTGTAACGCCTAACTTTCGACCAACCACACACCATTCAAGCCCCGGTTCACGCCGGGGCTTTTTGCTACAGCTTTCACCTTCCCACCGAGTAACGCCACACCCACGAACACGCCTTCAGACTTGATCCGACTTCAAGATTCAAGATCATGTAGCCGCATCATTTGTTCATCCGGAGCCACATCATGTCACGCGTCTCGATTACATCTCTTAGTCGTCTCTATGACCTAACGCTCTGCTTCTGCCTTGCATGTCTGGTTGGCGGGCTCAAGACCACATCTGTCGCGCAGAGCCAACCCGCATCCGCTGCGTTCGACTTCAACGAACCCGCAACCGCCCTCGAATTCATCCGCCAGCAGCACGACCTGCCCGCCATGGGCGTGGCCTTCGTCACCACCGACGGGCCGCAAAGCCTCGCCACCGCGGGGGTCCGTAAACGCGGGGACACCACCGCGGTCACCGATCAAGACCTCTGGCACCTCGGCTCCTGCGGCAAGGCGATGACCGCGACGCTGATCGCCCGGTTGGTCGAAGCCGGCGACCTACGCTTCGAGCAAACCTTGGGCGAGTCGTTCCCCGCACTCGCCCAAGACATGGATGAAGACCTGCGTTCGGTCACGCTATTTGACCTGCTCTCCCACCGCAGCGGCCTACCCGCCAACTTCAACCTCGTGGCGTACCTCAACCAAACCGATGCGCGCCAGGCCCGTCGGCAGGCCCTGCTCGACGCGATGCAGCAGCCGCTGCTCGGCACCCCCGGCGAGACCTACCGCTACTCCAACTGGGGCTACACGTTGGCGGGCCACGTTGCCGAGCAAGCCACCGACCTTGCGTGGGAAGAGTTGATGCAGCGTGAAGTGTTCGGCCCCCTGGGCATCTCATCCGCAGGCTTCGGCGGGCTCGGGACCCCCGGAGAGATCGATCAACCCTGGCCGCACTTTGTGGACGGCACCGCTCTGCCCAACAACGGTCCGCAGATGGACAACGTGGTCGCCATGGGCCCGGCTGGGCGGATCCATATGAATCTCGAGGATTGGGGCAAGTTTGTCGCCGAGCACCTCAAGGGCCATCGCGGCGAGAGCGAGTTCCTCACTCAGGAATCCTTCCGCATCCTCCACACCACCCGGGGCGACCGCTACGCTCTCGGCTGGGTCGTTGCCCCCCGCCCATGGGCTGGCGGCAACGCGCTGAATCACGGCGGCGACAACACGATGAACCACGCCGTCGTTTGGCTGGCCCCCGATAAAGGCTTTGCGGCCCTCGCTACGGTGAACCAGAGCGGCACCCACGCCGCGACCGACCAAGCCGTCTCCGGGCTGATCCTCGCTTGGCTCAAGCAAGCCCAGCCGTAGCGCTCGCCACCTCACACCACAGCGAAAACACTGAGTCTGCCCCAGCTTACTTGCCATCGCCGGGGTACCCGCTACCCTTGCCGCCGATGGCCAAGAAAACCAAACCTAACGTTGGAGCTGGGCTCCCGAACGACCCCATGAACGTCCTGATCCTCGGCGCCGGCGGCCGCGAGCACGCCCTGGGCTGGAAGCTCAAACAGTCCAAACGCTGCAAGAAGCTGTTCTTCGCCCCCGGCAACGGCGGGACCGCCGCCCTGGGCACCAACGTCGACCTCAAGATCGAGCCGGTCGACACCAAAAACGTCGACGCGATCGACTACTTCTGCCGCCACAACGACATCGGCCTGATCGTCATCGGCCCCGAAGACCCGCTCTGCCACGGCCTGGCCGACCGCCTCGCCGCCCCGGGCCGCCACATCTTCGGCCCCACCGCCGACGGCGCCCGCCTCGAGGGCGACAAGGCCTACGCCAAGGACCTCATGAAGGGCGCGCTCATCCCGACCGCCGACGCCAAGACCTTCACCAACTTCGAGATGGCCAAGACCTACGTCGAGGCCCGCGAGACCCCGGTCGTCGTCAAGGCCACCGGCTTGGCCAAGGGTAAGGGCGCCATCGTCTGCTCGACCAATGAAGAAGCCGTCGAAGCCCTCGAGCGCTGCATGGTCCACAAAGAGTTCGGCGAAGAAGGCACCACCGTCCTCGTCGAAGAACGCCTCGTCGGCCAAGAGGTCTCCATCCTCGCCCTCGTCGACGGCCGGAACCTCTTCCTGCTCGACCCCTCCCAAGACCACAAGCAGGCCCACGAGGGCGACACCGGCCCGAACACCGGCGGCATGGGCGTCTACTGCCCCACCCCGCTCATCACCGAAGAGCTGCTCACCCAGATCCAGACCGAGGTCCTCGTGCCCGCAGTCGACGCGATGCGCCGCGACGGCATCGACTTCAAGGGCGTGCTCTACGCCGGCCTCATGCTCACCGCCGGCGG
>JBCCWB010000055.1:0-19352 GCA_039194345.1 Planctomycetota bacterium | reverse complement strand
GAACCGTCCCGACAGTCTTTGCCCGGCATCCGATGCGGCGTTCAAGCTTTCGTTTGATGGGCTCGATGCGATGATCCGCCGTTGGCCCGACATCGCGGGCATTGTGCTGCGGTTCGGCGATACCGATGCCCAGCGTCTGCCCCACCTCGTGGGCAACGACATCTACAGCCCGCACTGCCCACGTTGCAGCCAGTTCGGCCGGGCCGACCGCGTGGTTCATGTGCTCAAGCAGGCCCACCAGACCGTCGTCGAGAAATACAACAAACGTTTGATCGCCCGGGCCTGGAACGTTCGGCCCAACGGCATGCACGACTCGGCGGAGTTGGTCGGACGCATCGCCGATCGCCTGCCCGGCGACCCCGAAGACGACCGCTTTGTGTTGTCGTTCAAGTTCACCCAGACCGACTTCTGGCGGTATCAGCCGTGGAACGACGCGAGCCTCGCCTGCAGCGGTCGGCCGATCATCTACGAGTTGCAATGCCAGCGCGAGTTCGAAGGCAAAGGCGGGCTCCCCAACTGGCAGGTCCCGCTCTGGCGGGATGGCTACCCCGAGACCGCTGAACGATCCCTGGTGCGTGGCTTGGCGGATGCGTCACGCGAAGCGAATGTCGTCGGCCTGTTTGCCTGGGTGCGCGGCGGCGGCTGGGGCGGGCCGTTCGTTAAAGATGAGGCGTGGATCGACGCGAATGCCTACGCGGTATCCCGCCTGGCGGATGACTTCGAGCTTGATCCCAAGCAGCTCGCGCGCGACTGGGCGACCGAGCGTCTGGGCGTCGAGACGCCCGAGCTGGTGGATGTCTTGGTGCGCATCCTCGAAGAGTCGCCCGAGATGGTCCGCCAAGCGTTCTACATCGGCCCGTTCGCCAAGGACAAAGCCAGCCCCTGGCACCCCGCGGCCGACTGGATCCAGGACGACGTCCTCGACGCCGCCTCGGCCTGGCGGATGGTGCAACGCCTCAAGGAAGACCAACTCGACGACGTCGTGGCTGAGAAAGAAGCCGCCGTCCGAAGCATCTCCAACGCCCGTCACGATCTGCAGGTGCTGGTCTCCGAAAACCCCAACCACCAACTCGAGAAGCTCGTCAACGGCCTGCTCTACACCGAGTCGCTCTTTGAAGCGCTGCGTGATTTACTCGCGGGCCGCGTGGCCTTCCGCCGGTACCAGTCGAGCAAAAACCCCGCCGACGCCGAGGCCACCCGCCACAAGCTGTTCGACGCCCAGTCCCACTGGAACCACCACACCCAACGCCACGGCAGCGCCCCCGGCACCGCCACCCCCTTCCGCGAGACACGGTTCTGGGAACTGACGCAGGATATTTTGGCTCAGTTGGGATAGCTCAGCTCGGGATAGTAAACCAAGATGTCAACAATCAACGGCCGGTGATCGGAGCCGGTGTAAGGTCCGGCAAAACATCTTTCGGTGGCGACTCCGGGAGACACCGCTGCGAGGTCGATCGGAACACGCAGCGGCCGGGTCCAACGGCTGGGGTAGGTGGCCGGGGAACGCAGAACGCTTCCGACGTGCCCAAGCCCGGCGTCCTCGACAAAGCGCCGGTAGTTCAATGCCCAGGGTGTTGCATTGAAATCGCCGATGACCAACAAATCTTTTGTCATATTGATCATGGCTAGGTGATCGACACACCAACTTGCGGCGGCCTCGAATTCGCGTTGCTGTTCGCGTGATTTACTTGGGCTCGATGGGCGTTTCGTGTGCAGGCTAAGCAGGGTCAAACGGCGCGAGGTGTCTTGGTTGACGACAAAATCGACTGCGAGCGTGGGGCGGTCGGTTTCGCTGGGGAGCCACTGAAGGACTTGGGACCCGGTGACGGACAGCGGGCTGCCTTGGCGATAGAGCATTGCGACGCCACGTGAATCGTCGCGTGGGATCGATTCGATCCACTCGTAGTCCTTGAGGTGTTGCTTTAGTGAATTGTCCCAATCGGATGTGAATTCTTGCAGGCAGAGAATGTCGGCCTGCCGGCCGTCGGCTGGATTTAGGATCGCATCGATCATGAGCTGGACCTGATCGTTGTTGCGGTCAAGATTGAGATGCATCACGCGGATGTCGCTTTGCCCCAATACCCGCGCAGTTTCAGGAGCCAGCAAAGCTAGTGTGGCCATGTTTACAAATAAGACGCCAACACACAGGCCTGCCCATCCCCAGCGTTTGCATACGAAGGACACTAACGCGGTGACCGCTAAGACCGCGGCGGTATGGGGCCGCAAGTACTCTGCGACTTGTCCCGGCCACCACCAACTCGCGGTTAAGCCCATCGCGGTGAGAACGACCAGTATCAGCGTAACTACGCCGATGAGCCAAAATGTCCACCGCTTGGCATAGCGTTTAACGCCTTCGTCTTGACCCCGGTCGTTCTCGCTCATTTTGCTTCAAACCAATCCGTGCCGATGCCGGGTTCGACTTTGAGGGGGACATTCAGTTCCATCGCCGACTCCATCGCATCGACAACGACCTTCGACACCGCGTCTTGCTCAGACGCAGGGCATTCGATCACCAGTTCGTCGTGGATTTGCAGGAGCATCTTGGCGGGGACGCTCTCGTTAAGCAATTTGCGGTGGAGGTTGACCATCGCGACTTTGATCAGGTCGGCGGCGCTGCCCTGGACCACCGAGTTGATCGCCAGGCGTTCGCCTAAGGCACGCTGATTGGGGTTAGACGAGTTGACCTGGTCAATCCAGCGGCGTCGGCCGAGGATGGTGGTGACGTAGCCTTGGGCCACGGCTTGCTCGACGCAGTCGTCGAGGAAGCGGTTGATGCCAGCGTAGGTGGTCTTGTAGTCGTCGATCAGCTTGGTCGCCCCGGCCATGTCGAGGCCTTCGATGCGGCGGGCGAGGCCGAAGGGCGTGACGCCGTAGATGATGCCGAAGTTGATCGTCTTGGCGTGGCCGCGTTGCTCGCTCGTCACGTCGTCGAGGCCGACGCCGTACACCTGCGCAGCCACCGCGGTGTGGATGTCGCGGTCTTCACGGAAGGCTTCGATCAGCGCCGGGTCTTCCGAGAGGTGGGCGAGCATCCGCAGCTCGATCTGCGAGTAGTCGGCCGCGATGAGCACGTGGTCCTTCTCCGCGACAAACGCCTTGCGGATACGTCGGCCGACCTCGGTGCGGATGGGGATGTTCTGCAGGTTGGGGTTGGATGAACTCAGCCGGCCCGTGGCGGCGCCGGTCTGGTGGAAGCTCGCGTGGATGCGGTTGTCTTTGGGCGAGATCGCTTCGACGAGGTTGCCGAAGTACGTGCCGACCAGCTTGGTGAGCATGCGGTATTCGACGATGAGCTTGGGGATCGGCCGGGCGTGTTCCGCGACTTTCTCGAGCTCGTCCGCGGGCAGGTCGGCCAGCTTCTCCAGCACCTCGGCGTTGGTACTGAAGCCGGTCTTGGTCTTCTTCTGCACGGGGAAGCCGAGCTGGTTGAACAGCACGTCGCCGAGCTGCTTGGGGCTGTCGGGGTTGAAGTCGACGCGGGCTGCATCGAGGACCTGGGCCCGCAGTTCGTCGATGCGCACCTCGAGCTCCGCCTTCTGGCGGTCGAGCTCGTTGGGGTCGACGCGGATGCCGTTCGCTTCCATGGTGGAGAGCACTTCGACCAGCGGCATCTCGACGTCGGCCGCGAGGTCGGTCATCTCGAACTCATCCAGCCGCCCCCGGAACAGTTCGTAGAGCTGAAGCGTGACGTCGGCGTCTTCTGCGGAATACGCGGTACAAAGATCGAGAGGAACCTGATCCATCGTCTTCTGCGGCGGGTCGGCCTTGCGGCGCGGCTTCTCGCCGATGAGTCGGCTGATCGGCACCATCGCTCGGCCGAACTCCGACAACGCCAGGTGATCCATCCCCAGGCCCGGAGCCCCGCACAGAAAAGCGGCGATCATCGTGTCGAACGTCACGCCCTTGAGCTCGACTCCGGCGTGCTTCAGGACGAGCCAGTCGTACTTGATGTTGTGGCCGACCTTGGGCAGCGATGCGTCTTCAAAGACCGGACGCAGCGCTTCGATGACCGTGTCCTGATCGAGGTGGTCCTTCGGCTCGGGCGACTTGGTCGGCACGTACACCGCCTTGCCTGTTTCCCATGCCAAGCAGATCCCGCACAGCTCGGCGGTATGTCCCAGGCCGACGGTTTCGGTGTCCACCGCGATGATGGGCTGCTTCTTCAGCGTCTTGACCAGGTCGTCGAGATGCGACTTGGTCGTGATGGCGGAGTAGTCGCCGTCGATCTCCTCGAGCAGGCGCGTCGTCGCGGCGGTGTCGTCTTCGCCCTCATCGTCGGCGGGCTGATCGAATAGCCCGCCCATGCCCGCTGTCGATTCCTTCTTCGCGGGCTTGGTTTTCTTCGGCTCGGGCACCGCGACAAGCTTCTTCAGATCAGCCCGGTGGCGGTTAAACCCGAGTTGCTGGAACAGCTCGTCGAGCTTCTCGGCGTCGATCTTCGACAGGTCGACCTTGGTGTGGTCCATCTCGAAGTCGATCTCGGTGTCGCGTTTGAGCGTGACGAGCTGGCGGGTTACGTCGATGCTACCATCCGCCTTGGCGTTTTCGAGGTTTTCTTTCTGCTTGCCCTTGAGCTGATCGAGGTTGTCGAGCAGGTTGGCGACGCTGCCGAACTGGTCGAGGAGTTTGCTCGCGGTCTTGGGGCCGATGCCTTTGACGCCGGGGATGTTGTCGGTGCTGTCGCCCAGGAGGGTCTGGTAGTCGATGACCTGCTCGGGGGTGATGCCGCGCTTTTCTTTCAGCGCTGGGATGTCGAACTCGACATCGGTGTGGGCGTCAAACAGCGTGACGCGGTCGGACATGACCTGCTCGAGGTCTTTGTCCTTGGCGACGAGGCGGACCTTGGTCTGGTCGTCTTCCGATGTCAGGCGGACGGCGAGGGTGGCCATGATGTCGTCCGCCTCGTCGCCGGGGACGGCCAGGACGGGGATGCCCATCAGCTCGGCGACCTCGATCATGCGCGGGATTTGGGGGGCAAAATCCTCGGGCGGCTCGCCGCGGTTGGCCTTGTACTCGGGGTAGATGCCGTGGCGGAAGGTGTCGCCCTTGCTGTCGATCGCCATGGCGACGTAGTTGGGCTTGTACTGCGTAAACAGCTTCAGGAGCAGCCCGGCGAAGGCGAAGGTGGCGTTGGTGGGTTCGCCGGTGACGGGGCTGGTCATGCCGCCTCGGATGGCGTGGTAGGCGCGGAACATCTGGGCGTGGCCGTCGATGAGGTACAGCGTCTGGTCGGAATTAGAGTCGGAGTTTGGAGAGTCGGATGGCATCGGGCCGATTGTAACGGTCGTAGGCGGCAGGAGGCCGCCGGAGCGTTCTGGTGAACGCGATTCGTTTTAGGTTTCACTACACGGAGTTGTTTGATGTTGCCACGTTTGTTACTCACCCTCGCGGTCCTGAGCCTGCTGCTGTTCATCTCGATGCAGAGCACGCTCGCCCACCCCGGCCTGGCCGACGAAGCGAAGGCTGATCGCGACCAGCCCTCGGCCGAGGTGCTGAAGGTCGGCCCGCCCACCAAGGAAGACGCCGAAGCGGTCAAGGGCAAGCCCCTCTACGCGGTGTTCGAAACCACCAAGGGCCGCATCATCCTCGAGCTCTACACCGACGGTGCGCCGATGACCGTCGCCAACTTCAAGAACCTCGCCGACGCCGAGTTCTACGACGGCATCGTCTTCCACCGCGTGATCGCCGACTTCATGATCCAGGGCGGCGACCCCACCGGCACCGGCCGCGGCGGACCGGGCTACAAATGGGACGACGAGCAGTCGGCCCTCGACCTCAAGCACGACGGCCCGGGCATCCTGAGCATGGCCAACGCCGGCAAGAACACCAACGGCAGCCAGTTCTTCATCACCCACCGCGCTACGCCCCACCTCAACGGCAAACACGCCGTATTCGGCCGGGTGATCCAGGGCCAGAACGTCGTCGATGCGATCCGCAAGGGCGACAAGATGACCACCGTCCGCGTGGTGGATGCCGAGGAACTCGAGACGCAGTGAGCGGCTCCGCTGGGTTCAAATAAGATCAATGCAATATGGCCCGACACAACGTCGGGCCGTTTTTGTTGATGGGATTTCGGGGCAGTAATACGCTCAGCCCATGAGCTTCATGACCACAATCGCCGCGATCCCCAGGCCGACGATCGAGCCAACAACGATGAAGATCATCTTCTGTTTGCGGGCATCCGCCTCTGCCTGCTCCTGAGCGGCGCGGATGCGCTGCTCTTCACGGTTGGCCTGGGCGCGAGCTGGGCTGACGGCCACGGGCTCCTCGGGTTGGTCGTCCTCCATGTCCGGCGTTGGGTCCACCGGCGGCTTGGGCGGTCGCGACGCGGTGTTTTTGGCACGCGGGTCGTTGAACTCCGGCTCTTCCAACTCGAACGTCTCAGGCTCGGGTGAGATCGCCTTGGGGGGCTTTGGCGGCGGGGCCGTCTCGGCCGGCTGCGGGTCGTCGTCGGGGTCGACCAGGTCGTAGGTTTCGGGTTCTTCAGCCATGGGTAGGTCTCACAGGGGCGGGCTGTGCGGAACAGAAAACGGATGATGAATAAATCCATTCTAACGCAAGCCGAGTGGTCGGCGGGATTAAACGACGGGCCGACTCTGTTATCCTTTGCGGATGTTGGAAGTGCAGATCCTAGCAATCTGGGCCGGAGCGGCCGACCTGATCGATCGGGGCGGCGTGGTGATGTGGCCGATCCTGGCGCTGAGCGTCGTGGCGGTCGCGTTGCTGCTCGAACGCGGGGCGTTCTTTCTGCGGACCAACGCCCCGGGCCGGCTGGACCGCGTGGAGACCATGGCCAAGCGATTGAGGGCCGGCGACCACGACGGCGCGAAACAACTCGCCGACGCCGACTCCAGCGTCTACGGCGACACGGTGCGTCGCCTGCTCGATGAAAAGGTGACCGAGGCCGCCGCGACCGACGCGCTCGAAGCGCAACGCCGCCGACTCGAACGCTTCCTGCCGATCCTCTCAACCATCATCACCGCCGCTCCCATGCTGGGCATCCTGGGCACCGTGCTGGGCATCATCGACAGCTTCGAAGTTCTCGGCGACCAGTCCACGACCCGCGACCCGTCGCTCGTCGGCCGCGGGATCGCGGAAGCGCTGATCACAACCGCCGCGGGGTTGGTTGTCGCGCTGATCACGCTGCTGCCCTACAACCTGATCCGAGCGCAGGTCGACCGGACGTTGTCGCGGCTGGAGTCGTTGGTAGCGTCAGCGATGACGAAAGAATCTGTGTAAGTGAGAGGCCGACAAGGCATTTTTTATCCACAGATTTACACGATGAAGATGATTAAGAAAGACGTGAGCAGCCAATAGCTGCTCATTGCCTTGTCATCATCTTAATCCTGTAAATCTGTGGATAAAAACTCAGGCATCATCCCGCTCGACCACGCGGTAGTCCTCACGTTCGCCACGCCCGCGCACGGGGTAATCCTTGCGGTGCGGGTGGGCGGGGTAGCTTTCCCAGGTGAGGATGCGGCGGAGGTCGGCGTGGCCGTCGAAGTGGATGCCCAGCATGTCGTACACCTCACGCTCCAGCCACTCGGCCCCGGCCCAGAGGTCGGTGCAGGTCGGCAGGTGCAGGGCGGGGTCGTCCTCGATGCCCTTGGTATCGAGCGTCGGGTCGAGCAACACCTTGATGATCAGCCGGGTGTTGTTCGTGGTCGACTCGAGGTTGTACACCACCGCGAAACGCCCGGCGGGTGCCTGGTCGTCTTTGTTGCGGGGGTAGTTGAGGTAGTCGATGCCCGCGATGTCGCTGAGGAAGTCGTACTGGCAACGCTCGTCGGTCTTGAGGAACGAAAGCAGGTCGTGCAGGTCGTCTTTGCCGACGACGATCGTGGTCAGGCCGCGGAACTCGGTGGCGAAGAGTTGGCGCTGGCCGTCGTTGGTGAAGTCGGCCTTGATGAATTCGAGCGTGGGATGGTCGAGGGTGGGCATGGTGTTGCAGCTTTAGGCGTTGATGGCTTTGATCAGTTCGTCGATCAGCGTGTGCCATTTGGCGGTGGTTTCGGGCCACTCGTATTCGAGCGAGTCGGCGAGGGCGACGGTGTCGTCGGCCTGGATGAATTCTTTGACGTCGTTAAGCCGTTCGACAGCCTGAGTCGTCAGAGCGTGGGCGGGCTCGCCGTCGACCGAAAGGTCGTCCAGGTTAATGCCCAGCAGCACAGTGGACTGTAGGACGGCTTGTTGGACCTGGAGCCAGGCTTCGATCGACGAGCCCACTTTTTGCAACGCATTCTGCTTCTGGTCGCGTTGGAGCAGGTCTGCGGCTTCCTTCTGGTCGTCCTCGGCATCGGTGAGGCGGGTGCGCACCTGTTCCAGCGTTTCGACCGCCAGGGCTTTGGGGTCGGCCGAGGTGAAGGCGACCGACAAGTCGCTGACGTCTTCGCTCTGGCGATCGGTGATCTGCTGGTCGTCGAGCCGGCGGCCGTCGATCGCGATCTCCACCACGACCCGGCCGCTGTCGTCGGCCAGCCGCTTACGGGCCGCGTGGAGCAACTCACCGAGGCTGGGGCCATCGAGTTCGACGGTTTGTTCATCGAGGATCACTTGCATAGGTGCATGATACGGGGAGGGGGAGGGGAGTGCTGAATCAGGGAGGGAGGTAGGGAGTAGGCAGTAGGGAGTAGGGCAGACGCAAGCGATGGCGTGATGGATTTTAGAATCTACTCCCTACTCCCTATATCCCTTAGCCCACTTCCGCTTACCATGCCCTCATGCCCGACCCCGCGTCCCCCGACCTCACGCCGTACCGCCGACTGCTGATCTTTGGCGGTAGCTTCGACCCGCCGCACATGGCTCATGTGGACCTGCCCCGGCGGGTGGCCGAGGTGATCGGCGCGGACGTCGTGGCCTACATCCCCGCGGGCAAGGCCCCGCACAAGCTCGACAAGCAGCAGACCGATCCTATCCATCGCCTGGCGATGCTGCGGCTGGCGCTCGCGGAGGAAGAACACGCGGTGGTGCTGACCGATGAATTGGACCGCGTCGCCGACGGTCGGCCGAGCTACACCGTGGACACCCTCGAAGCGCTCAATCAACGCCTCCACCCCGAGGCCGAGATGCGGCTGCTCATCGGAACAGATCAGGTGGCGATCTTCGAGAAGTGGTACCGCTGGGAACGCGTGATCGAACTTGCCGAGCCGGTGGTCATGATGCGACCCCCCGAAACCGCCGACAATCTGCCCGCCTCCTGGCAAAGCCGTGTCGTCGAAGTGTCCATCACCGACGTCAGCTCGACCGCGGTGCGCGAGCGCGTGGCAGCAAGACAATCGCTTGATGGCTGGGTGCATCCTGCGGTCGCGGACTACATCCGGACCCACGGGTTGTATCGGTCTTAATCCGTGGGCGTCGATTCGGGGTTGAGGAACGCCTCGACATTGATCCGCTCGTCGAATTCCACGCCGCATTCGTGGAGGTTGCCATCGATGTGACGGCACCACTTCACCGTGCCCGCGATCAGTTGGCCGTTGCCCTCCAGATCCACCAGCGCGACGTGGCAGGGCGTGTCGGGGAAGATGTAGTTCCCTCCAAAGAACGCTAGGCCGCCTTGCGACAGATTGCGGGTGCGGACCTGCAAGACCGAGGCGGGGTTGCCTTGTCGCTTGAGCCGTATCACGCAGCGGTTCACGATGGTGTAGCGGGTGCGGTCCTGGATATCTCGGTTCGGAGCGGCTTTCGCCAAAGCCCGCGAGCCGTGCTCGTTGAGTTTCTCAACGATGCTGTTCCATGCACTCTTCGATAATTGGATTGATTCTTTGGGCGTAGCGATCTGATTCTGAGCGAAACCCACGGAAACCCACCTTTCTGAAACGGCCACTACGGTCCTATGGGTAGGACCCCCATACGTATATTCGGCTACTCATTCCACAAGATGAAGACAATCTGCGCAAAATTGGAGTTATTTTCTCCGGCTTAAACTTGCGGTTGACCGTCTATTTCGCCGAATAGGGCAGGGTATGAGACGTGAATCGCCGGATTTCATCGTGGAGATCGATGGGCTTCAGCCCCCCGCGCCCAGCAGCACGCCTGCGTCCTCGTTGAAGGGTCGGCCGTGGCTGTCGGTGAAATGGCGTTGCTGCTCGGTGTACAGCCGGGTGTACCGCAACCGCCGGGGCGATGCCTACGAAGGCCGTTGCCCGAAATGCGGGGCCCCGGTCAAAGCGAAGATCGGCCCAGGCGGGACCGATAACCGGTTCTTCGAAGCGGGCTGAGGTTAGACGCCAGTCGCGACCGATCGGCGTCCGCTTCTTTAATCCATCCCCAGCGTCGCCGAGTCGTGCGGCGTGAGGTCGGCCCCGGCGTCGCTCGCGGCTTGGTTCAACACCGCGCGGAACTCGGCGGGGCTCTTCGCCGCCATGCATCGCGCCCGTACATCGGCCGACTCGAACGCCTTGGCGATCAACGCCAGCATCTCGATCTGCGTGTCGGGCTGCTCAGTGGGGGTGAGGATGAGGCAGATCAACCGTGACAGTTGGCCGTCGGCCGCGTCGAAGTCGATGCCGTCGCGGCTGCGGGCGATGAACACGTGAGGTTTGCCGAGCTCGGGCAGGCGGGCGTGCGGCACCGCCAGGCCGTTGGGCAGGGCGGTGTGCATGACCTGTTCGCGTGACCAAACCTCGCGGAAGATGAGTTTGTCGTCGGTGATGGCGGTGACCTCCGCCGCACGTTTGGACAGCTCGCCCAGCACCGCGTGGATCGTCTTAGCGGGGCTGTCGATCAGGATGTGCTTGTCGCTGAGCACGGTGTGCAGCTGCTTCTGCGTTTTGAGCTGCAAGACCTTCTGCATCGCGGGGCCCGCGATGAGCGAGGTACCCAGCGCCATGATGACGATGGCGACCAGCAACTCTTCGGAGATCAGCCCGGCCTGCTGCGCGAGCGTGCCGAGGATGATGCCCACCGCGCCCTGTGCCGCCATGCCGAAGCCCACGCCCCACGACTCGCGTTTGGACAGGCCGGCGATCTTGGCCCCGAAGTAGCAGCCGCCGACCTTGCCGATCATCGCCACGGTGAATACGAGGAACACCGCGGTCGGGTCGAAGGCCTGCACGAAGTTGATCCGCAGGCCGATCGACGCGAAGAAGATCGGGGCGAAGATGTTGGTGACGAACTGGTGGATCGTGTCGCGCGTCCGTTCACGCAGGTGGTGCGAGTCGCCGATCGCGACCCCGGCGATAAACGCCCCGAAGATCGAGTGGATCCCCAGGTGCTCGGTCAACGCCGCACAAAGCAGCGCGATGACGAAGACAAAGCCCAGCACGCCGCCGGGGTAGCTCCACCGCGACTGGATGTAGGGCATCGCCTTGTGGGCGAGGTACCGCCCGACGGTCATCATGAACGCCAAAAAGACCAGCGTCAGCCCGATAGTGATCGCGACATCCGACCCGCCCGTGGATTCCACGGCGTGTTCGGCCGCGTGAACCACACCCTCCACCACCTCCGGCGCCGCGGTGGGCAGCAACGCCAACACCACCGCGAACCCGATCCAGCCGACCAAGTCGTTGAGCATAGCCGAGCTGATCACCAGCATGCCCATGTCCGACTTGGCCAGGTTCAGGTCCATCAAGATCTTCGCGATGACCGGCAGTGCCGTGATGGACAACGCGATCCCCACGAAGATCGCGAACGGCACCTTCATGTTGTAGTCCACCCCACCCAAAATGTCGGGCGCGAACCAGCCCAGCGACGAGCCGATGCCCATCGGGATCACGATGCCGAAGGCCGAGACCAGCAGCATCGCCTTGCCCTGACGCCACACCGTCGAGAGGTCGACTTCCAGCCCCACCACGAGCAGCAGCAGCGTGGCGGACATGACGATGAAGCCTTCTTCCGCCACCGCGATCGCGCTCTCGGGGTTGCTGGGGAACAGCCACTCGTAGCTGCCCGGAGCGATCGCGCCGAAGACGGTTTGTCCGAGCAGGATGCCCGCGAGGATCTCGCCGAGCACGGTGGGTTGTCCGAACTGCCGGGCGAGCTCGCCCATGAACCGAGCAAGCCCCAGCAACACCGCCATCGCCAATAGCAGGCGGGTGATCTCCGAAACTTCGAGCGGTCCGGCCGCAAGCAGGGACATAGGCAGGGCGATCCAATACGAGTCGTGAAACAGGCCCGCGCAGTGTACCCGAGTCGCCCGGCCTTAACCCGGCGTATTGGGGGCGATGTAGTCCAGACTTTCCCCATCACCGCCGAAGCGGTCGCGTAGCGTGGCGATGCCTTCGGTCGCGCCGATGATGGTGAGTCGGTCTTGCTCTTGCAGCGTCATTCGGCCGTGGGGCGCAACGGTCCGGCCGTCGCGGTGGATCATCGCGACCAGGGTGTCGTCGGGGAGATCGAAGTCGGCCAGCACGGTGCCGATCAACGAGCCGCTGGGCGCGTTGGATTGGATGCGGATCGCCACGTATCGCTCATGGTGCAGCAGCGTTTCTTTGAGCTTCTGTTCGTTGGGGGCGTTGCACCAATCGTCCATAAAGCCCTCGGACTCCAGACGCGTGGCGATCTGTGCGAGCACCCGCAGGTGCAGGCCCGGTGCATCGTCCGGGCTGATGAGGAAGAAGATCGCGCGGACGGTGACCTCGTCCGGGGCCTCGTTTTGGCGTTCGCGTTCTTCCTCTTCACGGCGTTGCACGCGTGGGGTGGCGGCGTCGGCATCGGAGGTGTAAAGCGGCTTGGGGTTGATCGGAATCGCTAGCCCCGTGCTGCAACGCACCAGTACGAGCTCGGGTTCTTTCAAGCCTTTTAGCCGGAAGTGCGGGAGCATGGCCTGGTGGCTGAGCACCGTGTTCGGGTCGTGGTACGGGTCAGCAATGCGCTGCCGCGTCTCCTCGTAGCTGAGCGTGCCGTCTTCCCGGGCGAGGTATTGCGCAGCCTCGTCGGCGATCTGGTCGTAGGTCGCGCCCGGGGCCGCGTCGATCAAAGCCGCTCGAGCCACCAGGTCGTTGAACGGGTCGTTTTCCCGCAGGCCCTTCTCCTTGATGATTTGCCGGAACTCGCGGTCGAGTTCTTCGAATCGGCGTTGGCCCAGGCGGGAGAAGACGTGGTAGATCGCGCCGTCGCGGACGACCTTGTTGCGGGCGTAGTACCAGTACCACGCCGCGCCGAGGCTGCCGAGGACGAACGAAGCGATGACCGCGATCGGGCCCATCTCCATGATCAGCCCGGCAGCGATCGCGACGCCCAGCAGCTGCGTCCACGGGTAGAAAGGGCTGCGGAAGCCGGGGTCGTAGCTCTCGATCTTGCTTTCGCGCATCACGATGACCGACACGTTCATCAGCCCGAACACGAACAGGTTGAACGCGCTGGCGACCTTGGCGACGCCTTCAGCCGAGAGCGCGACGATGAAGAAGATCATCAACCCCGCGGTGACGAGGATGCCCAGCGTCGGCGTACCGAACCGGCCCAGCTCGTTGAACTTCGGCGAGAGCAAGCGGTCGCGTCCCATCGCCAGCGGGTATCGGCTGGCCGAGAGAATGCCCGCGTTGCCGGTCGAGGCAAACGCCGCGAGCGCCGCGATGACGATCATGATCAAGCCGGTCTGCCCGGGCAGCCAGTCGAAGAACTGGGCCGCCGAGGTGGCGACCGGGGTGTAGTCGGTCTTGAGCGGCTCGTTATCGACCGTGGCGATGATGATTAACAAGCCGACGACGTAGATCGTCGTGGCGGTGGCGAGCGAAAGAATCATGCCCAGGGGCAGGTTGCGCTCGGGGCGTTTCACTTCTTCGCTGACGCTGGCGACTTTGGTCAGGCCGGCATAGGACACGAACACCAGACCCACCGTCGCGAAGAACCCGCTCAGGCCCTTCTCTTCCGACATGAACGGCGTGTATTGCTGCTTGATCTCTTCGCCCGACACGTTGAACAGTACGTGTCCTAAGCCGATCACGACGAAGAACGACAACACGCTCAGCAGCGCAATAACGAGAAAGCCCTGCAGCCGAGTGGTTTCTTTGGCGCCGAAGATGTTCAGGGCGGCAAAGCCCACCGTGAGCGCCACCGCGAGGCCTTTGATCACCCAAAGCTGCATCGCCGGATCGCCCGGCAGCAGCGACGCGATGCCCGGGGCGATGGCGAGGTAGGCCCCCATACCCAGCAGCGCAAACGCCGACTTGAGCACCAGCGCGAGCCAGGTGCCGAGCCCGCCGATGGTGCCTGCGCCCGGGCCGAGGCTGCGATCGAGGAAGTAGTAGGTCCCGCCGGCTCGAGGCAGGGCGGTGGAGAGCTCGCTCATGCTCAGCATCGCCGGGATCATCAGGATGCCCGCGACGAGATACGCCAGCACGGTGCTCGATCCCGCGTAGGCCGTGGCCAACCCGGGCAGCAGGAAGAAGCCGGAGCTGAACATCGCGCCGGTGCTGATGGCGTAGACGTCCCAGAGGCCCAGGTCTTTCTTAAGTTTTTTCGAGGCGGTGGGGGATGGCGTCATGAGGAAGCTGTGGCGCGGGCGGGGCGGATCAGTGCGCGGCGTGCTGATCGGTGTTGGTGATCAAAGCGGCTTTGAACTCCGTGAAGTTAACCGCTTCGAGGCATTCACGCCTAGCGCCTTCGGTGGCAAACGCCTCGGCGACCGCAGCGAGCAGCTCCAATTGAACCTCACCGTCGGCCTCAGGGGTGAGGATCAGGCAGACGATTTCCGCAAGTTGCCCGTCGGCCGAGTCGAAGTCGATGCCCGCGTTGGACTGGCCGATCACGACCACGGGCTTGTCCAGCCCCGCCATCCGGGCGTGCGGGACCGCAATGCCGTGGGGCAGACCCGTGGACATCATCAGCTCACGCTGCCAGACCTGGTGGTTGATCTCTTCGATACCTAGCCCGGAAGACGCTGCGGCAATCTCCGAGAGCTCGCGGATCGCGGCTTTGCGGGTCGAGCTCTTGAGCTGCCCCGCGAAGTGTTTGTCGCTAAGGAATGTTTCGAGTCGGCGTTTCTGTTTCTGCCGCAGGATCACCTGCATCGCGGGGCCCGCGATCAGCGAAGTGGCGATCGCCATGACGACGATGGCGACGAAGAGTTTCTCGGTGATCAGGCCGTGGTTCAGCGCGAGTTGGCCGAGGATGATCTCCATCGCGCCGCGGGCGGACATGCCCATGCCTATGGCCGCCGACTCCCGCTTGGACAGGCCGGCCCACTTGGCCCCGAAGTAGCAGCCGATCACCTTGCCCAGGATCGCGATGACCAGCACGATGGCGACGGCCGCGAAGTCGAAGCCCTCGATGAAGTTGACCCGCAGGCCGATGCCCGCGAAGAACAGCGGGGCGAAGATGTTGTTGATGAACTGCTCGATCGTCTCCCGCGTTTTTGCCCGCAGGTGCTTCGAGTCGCCGATGGCGACCCCGGCGATAAACGCGCCGAAGATCGAGTGGATGCCGATGGCTTCGGTCGCTGCGGCGCAGACCAGCGACACCGTGAGCACAAAGCCCAGCACCCCGCCGGGCCAGGACGAGTTGGCCTGGATGAACGGCAGGATCTTGTGTATCAACCAGCGACCCACCGTGAGCATGCCGCCGACAAAGAGCAGCGTCCAGCCGACGGTGACCAAGAGGTCGGTCGTTGCGCTGCCGCCCGCTGCCGCGCCGGTCGCGTCGGCCCCGACGGTCGCCGCTCCCGCCACCAAGGCGAGCACCATCGCAAAGCCCACCCAGCCGAGCAGGTCGTTGACCATCGCCGAGCTCATGATGAGCATGCCCATGTCCGAACGGAACATGTTCAGGTCCATCAGGATCTTGGCGATCACGGGCAGGGCGGTGATCGACATCGCGATGCCCAGGAACAACGCAAACGGGAACTGCAGGTTCGATGCGGGGTCGTAGCCGATGACTTCAGGGATCGCGTACGCCAGCCCGAAGCCGAACGCGAACGGCACGACCATCCCCATCAGACTCACCCAGAGCGCCGCCTTGCCCTGCTTCCATACGATCGACAGGTCGACTTCGAGCCCCGCCACCAGCAGCAGAAACACCGCCGCGAGGTTGAGGAACATCGACATCGAGAGGAAGCCGCCGTCGTATTTTTGTTTGGCACCCGCGACATCGCTTTCATCCAGCGAGTAGGTCGTATCTGGCGTGCTAAAGCTAGAGCGAATGTTCTCGTCCGACTCGACCTCGACCTGATCTAATGTGATGTACTCAACCGGATCGCCATCTGCTTCCAGCTCATACGTCGGAAACAACCACTCATAAAACTGCACGTTCACCCCGTCTTCGCCGAGGATCGCGGGGTTGCCCAGCACCGTTGCACCGAGCACCACACCCGCCAGGATCTCGCCCAGCACCGTGGGCTGGCCAAACTTCCGCGCGATCTCCCCGAACAGCCGGGCCGTGCCCAGCAGCACGCCGAAGGCGAGCAGGAACACCGTGATCTGCTCATAAGAGAGAGCACCGGCAGCGAGCGTGGAGAGTGGATTCATCATGAGGCAAATCTCATAGGCACATTGACTGGGTCACTGTAGCGGAGCTTTTGCCTTTACTCCATTTCATTCCCGGGTTTTCCCAACCCGTCTGATCCACATCTACGACGCCTTCAATCACCGCACGCTCAGAGTTTCCCCCAGGCGCCTCACAATCCAAACATCGCGTTGCGTCCCATAAGCTAAACTACGGTGATGACACAACCGACGGGGTCGCCCGCCAATGCCCAAGCTGTTCCGCGTTGCGTGCTCCTCGTTGGGGAGTCGAGCGCTGTGCCTTCGAGTTTGGTCGGGGCTTTGGACCGGCGTGGGCTGGACATCGTGATCGTGCGTCAGCCGCCCCGCGTGATGCTCGAACTCGCTTCGAAGCCCGAGTCGCAAGACACACCTAGGGACGACCCCGCGGCATCCAGCCCGGACCTCTCCGTCGTCGTCGTCGAACCCCAGCAGCAGCCCCGGGTCGGCGAGCTGCGGGCCGCCATCGCCGCCTACTACCCCGCGGTCCGATGCTGGCAGTACCAGGCCCACGGCCCCGAAGGCCGACCGCTGCTCGACAGCCTCGAGTCGCCCGCCGATCTATCCGCTGAATCCCCAGCCGAGCCACCCCAAACCTTCGACCGCACGGTGACAATCTCCACGCAAGATTTTGTGGACTCGGCCGCGGACAGAAACCATAATTCAGAACACGCTCCTCCGAACCCGACCGAGCCCGGCCTCGTTAAAGGAGCACGCCAGCGATTGCGGTCGTTGGTGGTACAAGTTGACGACCCGCAGCCCCAGGACCACGGGCCGTTGGTCAGCGAGGAAGAGTTGGCGATGCTGCTCGGCCCCGATCCCGCCCCGGCCTCCGGCATAACCCCCGGAAACGATCCGGCAGCAGACGCCTCAAACCAGGCCAAGCTGGGGATCAGCCCCGATTCGCGCCATCCCGACGGAGAAAGAGAGTAGCCCCGTGCCCACCCCGGGCCAGCGCACATCCCGTTCAGCCAGTCAGAGTCCTTCCCAGAGTTCTGTAGGCAACCCGTCCCGCCCCGCACCTGGTGAGGGGATTGAGCCGGTCTATCTCGACCCGCTGGCGGCCCCGAACCCGATCGTGGTGGTGGCCAACCCCGAATTGGCCGACCAGATTCAAGCGCTGGTCGACGCCGCGCTGGCCAGCGATCCTCAATCCCCCAAGCCGCTGCCCGAAAAAGTCCTGCGGGTGCCCAGCTTCCTCAACGCCCTGGGCGAAGCCGCCCGGACCGACCTCGCCGCCGTGCTCGGCCCCGTCCGTGCCCTCTCGGGCATGGCCGCCTCCACCGCTGAATCACTCCGCAAGCTCGCGCCCCACGCCCGGCTGATCTTGCTCCAACCCCCCGCCGCAGGCCACCCCCACGCCGGGGCCGAGGACGAAGACGCCCGCCTCGCCCTCGAAGCCGGATTCGACGTCGCCTTGCCCAGCGATCCTGAGCTCTCGGTCCTCGCTCAAGCACTCGACCTGCCGATCCCGACCGCCGAGCCGCGCGAGCCCGAACTCCGCCGCGTCGACCCGCACGACCTGTCCACGCTCGACCTCGGCCACGCCGCGCCCACCGCCGACCGCAACAATCAGCGACCCGGCGCCGCGGCCTTGCAAGACGCGATCAACCCGCCGTCGTATCAAGCCACCCTCGATGCCGTGCTGCCCCCCGACATGCACGACCCGCCGGTTACGCCGATCACTTCGCAACCCTCCGACCAGCCCGGCGATGCCAACCTCGGCGACACCGATCTGGTCAACCTCATCCTCCGCGGCGAGGGCAGCATGAAGGACACGGCCCTGTCCATGATCCGGGCCCAGTCCGGCCTCGCCGACGTCAACTTCTACCCCGCCAACGAGGTCCCCGAAGGGTTCACCAGCAGTTCGGCCATCGTCGCCCAATGCGACCAAACTTTTGGCTGCCTCACCAGCTCCGACCCCGACGCCGGCCCGCAACTCACTGTCTGGGCCGATTGGCTCGTGCACTGGCTCCGCCTCGAGGCCCAGTTCAAACGCCTCCGCGATCTGGCGATGAAGGACGAGCTCACCGGCGTGTGGAACCGGCGGTACTTCAACCACTTCCTCAAGAAGATCCTCGACCGCGCCGCCGCCGGCCGACAACAGGTCACCCTGCTGCTCTTCGACATCGACGACTTCAAGCTCTACAACGACGCCTACGGCCACGCCGCCGGAGACGAGATCCTCGTCGGCGTCGCCAACCTCATGAAGTCCTCCGTCCGCGAGCATGACGTGGTCGCCCGCATAGGCGGCGACGAGTTCGCCGTGATCTTCTGGGACGCCGGCGAAGAGCCGCGCAAAGCCCACTCCAAACACCCCGACGACGTGCTCAACGCCGCCAAGCGTTTCCAGAAAGCCGTCGTCGACCACCGCTTCCCCCGCCTCCTCGACAAGGCCCACGGCACCCTCACCATCTCCGGCGGCCTTGCCGGCTTCCCCTGGGACGGCCGCACTCCCGAAGACCTCCTCGAAGCCGCCGACACCATGGCCATGCAATCCAAACAACAAGGCAAAAACGCAATCACGTTTGGTCCTGGGTCGCAGGTTGATCCCAACACGAACGACTGAGCAGTGCGCACAAGGTGTCCCGTCACCAGTCAATTATTCGGCGTATTCAAAAATAATTTCATGTATTGCAATCACTGAAGTTGCGATCAGATTGACAAAGTGTGCGAGTTGTTTGTGCGCACACATTGTTCGCCGTGTCCCCTAGTGTCGGACCTCGGTGGCATTCCAGGTGTGAAGGTTGCACAGGCAAGGCGCCAAGCACGCCCATACCCGAGGATTCTGGGCTGATGGCCCGAGCGGACGTGGCGATGCCATGGGTACCACCTTGCCGGGAACCCCATGGGTCGGAGCCGTGACGGGAAGGCGGCCGAGGGTTTGGATTCTGGGAGTTTGGAACCGCAGATGAACGCGGATTGATTAAGGCAGTT
>JBCCWB010000054.1:0-19383 GCA_039194345.1 Planctomycetota bacterium | reverse complement strand
GGGGGCCACCGATGGGTCGTGCGGGAGCTTTTTGATGGTGCCCTGGGCGTGGGGGATGGTGGGGGTTTGGGGGGGGGTGGGGTCGAGGAGGGCAGCGGTCATAGCGGGGTTCCGGGAAAGGGGTTCCTTCAGGGGCCGGGCAGGTCAGGGGCCGGGGAGCGAGTCAAACGTGATCGAGTGCGGCGTAATAGAAGACGTCACACCATAACTCAGCAAGTGGTTGGGCTGAGTCGGGCGGATCGGCGTTGACCACAAATTAACAGATTGCTTTGGCGTGGTTGGGCACGCGTGGGCGGAGAGAGCTTAACAAGATTGGCCCATGAGAGCGCGGGGCAGCAAGGGAGTTAGGGAGTTAGGGAGATGGGAGTAGGGAGTAGGCGGCAGGCGGTAAGTAGACAATTGACACGGGCCTATGGCGCGACGCACCGCGGATCGCCCCCCAGCGACGCATGGTGTCGCAGCTACGATTGCCCTACTCCCTACTCCCTACTCCCTACTCCCTACTCCCTAACCCCGGCCCCCCGCCGTGCGATCGAGGATCTGCTGGAGCAGGCGTTGCTCGAGGTGGATGTCCCGGCCGATGGGCTCCCAGTAGCTCTGGGTGATGCCGCGGGCCTGGAGTTCTTCGGGGACCTCGGCCAGGTCGCTGAAGACCACGCCGTTGGTGCTGCCGTTCATCCGGCGTTGGGGGATTTGGAACCGTTCGACCTGGACCTCGACGCGGAGGTTGTAGGCGGAGACCAGACGCTTCGCCCCCGGAAGGGACTCAGCGTCGGCGTGGGGTTCATCGTTTTGGGGGATGAAGTTGACCGTGACGGTGCGGCGGAGGTCGCCGAGCGTTGAGCGGACGGACTGGTCGGCGTAGGTATTATCGGGCTTCCACGCCTCGATCAGCGTGGGTGAGCCCTTGGGCTTGGTCGACACCTTGCCGAAGCGGAAGTCCCGGCGGTCGACACTGAAGCCCGCGTCACGCAGCACATCCGCGCTGGCTTGAAACGCCACGGGGTAATCATCGACCGATAACGCAGTGGGGTTGTCCTGCACCTCGGCGTTGTTCGAAGAAGCGCAACCCGCAATAACGACCACAACCAAGGACAAGCTCAAGCAGCATGTCCAGAGGTGGGGGCGATGCGATGCGTGTCGAAGATGAAGAGGGGCGGATGTGAAAACGGGCGACAACATTACCTAAGTTTACTCGTTCAGGGATAATCGGGCATCGATTGGGTATAGAACCCCAATTTATTAAGGTCTTTCCCTTTGTGCTCAAGAGTCGAGCCATGTGGGGCCGATACATGCTGCGGGGTGGTCCAGATTACATCAGGACCAATTTGCAAAACCGATCACACGCTGAAAAGCGCAGGCGATTGGTTTACGTTCCCCGTGATGCGGTTGGCTCGGCGTGCAGTGTGGCGCCGGGGGGTTCCCTCTGCATCAAAACCGCACCGTCCTCCTCGAGAGGATCTGGCGGTAGGTGAGACGCTGTTTGGTCTCACTCTATATCTAGGGCAATGCCGCCTGCGACCGGCTGAGATCGAGCTGTTCTGACCCCACGAGGTCAAACCGGCACAAACTCCCGCCTCAGGCTGCGAATGTGCCCGCAGATGGAAGCATGTCGGACCGATGAAACTCACCAAGACCTCCGCCCAAGCCGCTCTGGCGATGGGATATCTCGCCGAGCAACCCGAAACCCGCCCGACGCAAGCGCGTCAGGTCGCTGAACACTTGGGCATCCCGACCGACTCCGCCCTCAAGATCCTGCAAACCCTGGTTCGCCAGCAGCTGCTGCGTAGCCAACTCGGACGCAGCGGGGGATATCAGATGCTCGTCCCCCCGCAGCACATCTCGTTGCTGCAGATTGTGGAAGCCATCGACGGCCCGATCGGAGCCGAGCTGCCGATCCAAACATCGGCCCCCGAATTGGAAAGCCCCGTCGCGCTGCTGCACGACGTCTGCGTTCGCTCGGCCGAGCACATGCGCCGTGAGTTGTCACAAGTCACCGTCGCCGACCTGTCGGTGGGTGAGAAGCCGGGTGTACCCGCCCTGCCCACCGCGTCGTACTTGATCGCGGGCTGAGTGTCACACAACACCTACCGATAACCAACCCAATCGAACGTCCATCGGTGTGATCTCTGGGGGTTTACCTAAACCGCTTGGGGTCGCCTTCCGATCAGTCTCAGGTGCACGGTATTCCCCGTGCTGACGCGGAGTTCCCGCGAAACGAGGCTGATGGATGAATGACACCGAACCCGTAAATGAAGATGCCCTGTCTTTTGACGAGGCGCCCGACCGCGATCTGCTGCAGCTGGTCAGCTTTGAAATCGGGGCTGAGGAATACGCCATCTCGATTTTGGCGGTCCAGGAGATCAACCGGATGATGCCCATCACCCGGGTGCCCCACGCCCCCGCTGCGGTGGAGGGTGTGATCAACCTGCGCGGCCGGATCATCCCCGTCATCGACATGCGTAAACGCTTCGACCTCGAGCCCGTCTCCGACGACGGCGACGCCCGCATCATCGTGGTCGAAGTCGGAACCGCCGGCCGTGTGATCGGCTTCACCGTCGACCGTGTCCACGAAGTCCTCCGCCTCGATCCGACCATCGTCGACCCGGCCCCCACCGCCGGCAGCGCGATCGACGCCGACTTCATCCGTGGTGTGGGCAAGCTCGATGACCGCTTGCTGATCTTGATTGACCTCGAACGCCTGTTCACCCCCGAAGACTTCATCAACACCCACGGCCTCGCCGCCTGAGTCACGTTCCGTCACGCCTGGCCACACCTAGGAATCGTCCTACCCCCGCACCGATTCAGGACCCATCATGCCCACCACCCAAAGGCTCACGCTCACCGACAAGCAGTTCGAAACGCTCCGCAAGATCGTCTACGACCGCTCGGGCATCCACTTCCAGGATTCGAAGAAGTACGTCCTCGAGTCGCGGCTGTCGCGTCGTCTCGAAGAGCTGGAGTTCGACAACTACGACCAGTACCTGGTGTACCTCACCAGCGGGCCGTACCAGACCGAAGAGTTCCAGGAGATGTTCAACCGCATCACCATCAACGAGACGAGCTTCTTCCGCAACGAACCTCAGCTCGACGTGTTCGAGCAGCGCGTCCTGCCCGGCATCCTCGAGAAACGCAAGACCACCAAGAAGCTGCGTATCTGGTCCGCCGCGTGTTCCTCCGGTGAAGAGCCCTACACCCTGGCCATGATCCTGCACCGCTCGCTGGGCATCCGTCTGTCGGACTGGAAGATCGAGATCCTCGGCACCGACATCTCCGAGAAAGTCTTGAAGATCGCCGCCGGCGGCCGCTACCCGCACTACGCCGTGAAGTCGACCAACCCGATGGTGCTCAGCCGCTACTTCAAGCAAGAAGGCCGTGAGTATGTGCTCGACCCCGAGATCATGAGCATGGTCCACTTCGAGAAGCTCAACCTCAAAGACACCTACGCGGCCCGCCGCTTCGGCACGTTCGATGTGATCTTCTGCCGCAACGTGATGATCTACTTCGATGATCAGATGAAGACCGGCTGCGTCAAGATGTTCCACAAACAGCTGGCCGACGACGGCACGCTCATGATCGGCCACAGCGAATCGCTGCGCAGCCTCGACGTGGGCTTCACCCAGCTCAACATCCCTCAGGGTTTCGCGTACCAAAAAGACGAAGCCTAAGCACCGCCGGACGAAGAGACCCCGCGCAAAGAGAGAGCCACGATGAACGACATGGACGCCAGCCTGCTACAAGACTTCCTCACGGAATCGACCGAGCTGATTGAGCAACTCGACCAGGACCTGGTCACCCTCGAGTCGGCACCCGAATCCGAGCAGGGCGACATCTGCAACAGCTGTTTCCGCGCCCTGCACACGATCAAAGGCGCTGCGGGTTTCCTGGGGCTTGAGCCCGTGATCGAATTCGCCCACGCGGCGGAAGATGCGCTCAACCGTTTGCGTAAGGGCGAGGTCGCGGTGAGTGCACAAGTGATGGACCTGCTGCTGCAGTCCGCCGACGTCGTGCGTGGACAGATCGAACAACTCGCCGCGGGTGAGTCGCCCAGCTCGGCCGACCCCGCTCTCATTGCGGCGCTCAACGCCATCGGCAGCGACGACGCCGGCGAGGATGCCGCCGCGTCCACGACCGACACCGATGAAACCGACGCCGCCAGCGACGCCGATACCGAGCCCGGCACCCCGCTCGATCTCGGCCCGCAAAAGATGGACCTGATCGAGTTCATGGTCACCGACCTGCAGGACTACTCGGGTCAGCTGACCGACACCATCGCCGAGATCACCAACGACGCGACCCGCGCCGAGGCCGCCGAACAGCTCGGCGAGATCGCCGACAACATGGTCAAGACCGCCGACTTCTTCGAGCTGGACGACCTCACCGCCGTCACCCAGCTCATGTTCGAAGTCGCGCCTAAGCTCAACGACCTGACGCCCGATCTGGTGTCGGAAATCGAAGTGCGTCTTCGTGCAGCCAAGTGGATCATCGATGAGCAAGCCGAGGCCCTGGCGAAACTACGTGTATTGTCTTGGCCGTTGGAAACCTTCATGCAGCGGCTCAGCCAACTCGCCGACGGGCAAGCCCTCGACGCCGAGTTTGCCGCCAAACACAGCGGCGAGGTCGAGAAGCTGCTGATCCTCGACGGCGTGATCGATGCGCCGGAAGCGGCCGAGCCCTGCGATGACATCGCGGGCAAGATCGAGCCCGCCCAGCCCGTAGCCAACGAGCCCTCCGCCCCGGCTCCCCCCGCCAAGCCCGCCCCCAAAGAGTCGGCCCCGAAAACCGCGACGCAAGTCGAGCAGACCATCCGCGTTGAAGTCGGCCGACTCGAGTCGCTGCTCAACCTCGTCGGTCAGTTGGTGCTGAACAAAAACCGCGTCGTCGCGCTCAGCCGCAATGTGCGTGAAGCGAACATCGAACAAGAACTCAACGAAGCGTTCGCCGAGGCCGCCAGCGATCTGGACCGCCTCACCAGCGAGCTCCAGGTCGGCGTCATGCGTACCCGCATGCAGCCGCTCGCCAAGCTGTTCGACCGCTACCCCCGCGTCATCCGCGACATCGCCCGCCACACGAGTAAGAAGATCAACCTCGAGATCGTCGGCAAAGACACCGAGGTCGACAAGTCCGTCCTCGAACTGCTGGCCGACCCGCTGGTTCACATCCTCCGCAACTCCGCCGACCACGGCATCGAGTCGCCCGAGGTTCGTGCGGACAACGGTAAGACCGAAGAAGGCACCATCAGTCTCTCCGCCGAGCACCAGGGCAGACATGTCCGCGTCGCCATCACCGACGACGGCAAGGGCCTGTCCCGCGCGGTCATCGGCGGCAAGGCCATCGAGAAAGGCCTGGTCACCCCCGACGCCCTCGAAAAGCTCGCCGACGAAGAAGTCTTCCGCTTCATCTTCGAGGCCGGCTTTTCCACCGCCGCGCAAGTATCCGACCTCTCGGGCCGAGGCGTGGGCATGGACGTGGTCCGCACGAACATCAGTAAGCTCAACGGCGCGATCAACATTATGTCGACTGAAGGCGCGGGCACGACGATCGAGATCCTGATCCCGCTCACCGTCGCCATCATGCCCGCGATGATGGTCGAGTCAGACGGCGATCAATACGCGATCCCGCTGCAGAGCATCGTCGAAATCATCCGCCCCGAAGACGCTTCGATCTCCACGATCCAAGGCCAACAGGTCGTTCGGCTGCGTGACAGCGTCTTGCCGTTGATCGATCTGCGTGAACGCTTGGGCCAACCCAACCTTCCGCCCGAGCAACGCTTCGCGGTGGTGGTCAAGGTCGGTGCCCAGCAGGTCGGCCTCGTGGTCGACAGCCTGATCGGGCAGCAAGAAGTTGTCATCAAGCCGCTCGAAGACGGCTATACCGAGGGCGGCCCGTTCTCCGGGGCCACCATCCGTGAAGACGGCCGGGTGTGTCTGATCCTCGACGTGATCCAACTGATCAAGCCCCCCAGCAGCAAGCCGCACCCGCTCGGCGACCGCGCCGCGGCGTAATCCATGAAACCGTGGGTTGGGCGTGAATCGTCGCCCCGCCCCAGCCGATAGAACAACGGTTGTGCATTCTGACCCATTCCCCGCAACAACCATTAGTACCTCAATTCAACCAGGAGAGCCCTGTGGATAGCCAATTCATCATCCCGTTCATTGACTCGGTGACCAACGTCTTCGAGACGATGCTTCAGCTCAGCGTGGACGTCGGCACCCCGTCGATCAAACCCGCCGAAGCAGAATCCCACGACGTGTCCGGCATCATCGGGATGTCCGGCGATGTCGAAGGCACCATCGTCCTGGGCTTCCCCACCGCCACCGCCGAACGCGCCGTCGCCGTGTTCACCGGCATGGAAATGGACTCGAAACACGAAGACTTTGCCGACGCCATCGGCGAGCTGGTCAACATGGTCTCCGGCGGCGCCAAGGCCAAGTTCACCAACCGCAAAGTCAGCATCACCTGCCCCTCGGTCATCGTCGGTCAACACCACACCGTCAGCGGCCGCAAAGACATCGTCACCATCCATATCCCGGTCCAATGCGACCTGGGCAACTTCAGTGTCGATGTTTCGATCCGAGATGCCGTGGCTTCCGAAGCCGCCGCGTAAATGAACCTTATTGGGGCACTGCGAATGCACTGGCCCTTGGCTTGAAGCTAAAGCCAATCACGCTCACCCCGATTTATTGATCCGACGAGGAAACTCTCATGAAAGTGCTACTGGTAGACGATTCGAAAACGATGCGCAACATCCAGCGCGGCATCCTGACCCAGCTCGGCTATAGCCAGATCGAAGAAGCTGTGGACGGCCAAGACGCCTTGGACAAGGTCGCATCCTTCTCCCCCGAGCTGATCCTGCTGGACTGGAACATGCCCAACATGGACGGCATCACGTTTATCAAGGAGTACCGCGGCAGCGGCGCCACCACCCCGGTGATCATGGTCACCACCGAAGCCGAGAAGTCGCGCGTCGTGGAAGCCATCAAGGCCGGCGTGAACAACTACGTGGTCAAGCCGTTTACGCCCGACGTGTTGGGTCAGCGTATCCAGGAAACGCTGAGCCGTATCGCGGCCTAAGCGGTTCGTTTTTTGTGCGTCGGGGGGGTACCGACGGGTTTTGGATCCTGACTCATATCGGAGACGTGCGCGATGCGCATCTTGATCACAGACGACTCGGCATTCATGCGATCGGCCATCGGCCGGGCGCTGGCGGAGCAGCCCGATCTCGAGATCGTCGGCAAGGCCCGCGACGGCCGTGAAGCGGTGGAACTCGCTAAAGAGTTGAAGCCCGACGTCGTCACCATGGACATCGAGATGCCCGAGATGGACGGGCTCACCGCGCTGCGTCGGATCATGCGCGAAGCCCCGACCCAGGTCTTGATGTGCTCTACCCTGACCACCGAAGGGTCCCGGCAGTCGCTCCAGGCACTCCGCTTGGGCGCAGCCGACGTCATCCCCAAAGAACTCAGCGCCGATCCCGAGATCAAGCGACGCTTCCTCCAAGACCTCGTACGCCGCGTCCGCGGGCTGGCCGAGAGCAACCGCCACCGCGAGCACGCGCTGCCCGCCAAACCCGTGGCATCCACCGAACTGCCAAAGATCGATGCGTCTCGCATGGAGATGATCTGCATCGCGTCGTCCACCGGCGGACCGCCCGTCCTCGAAACCCTGCTGCCCAGCCTGCCGAGCAACCTGCATATGCCGGTGGTGATCGGTCAGCACATGCCCAAGCTGTTCACCGAATCGATGGCCCGCCGCCTCGACGAAATCTGCCCGCTGCCCGTGATTCACGCGGAGAACGGCGTCGAACTCGAAGCGGGTAAGGTCTACGTCGCCCCCGGCGGGATCCACACGCACATCGAGCGTGCGTCGTTGGCCAAACGCCGATTACGCATGAGCGAAGAGCCCCGCGAATCGCTGTACATGCCCTCGGCCGACGTGCTGTTTGAAACCGCGGCCAAAGTCTGCCACCGCCGGGTGCTGGGCATCATCCTTACCGGCATCGGCGACGACGGCGTCAACGGCGCCAAAGCCCTCCACGCCTGTGGTGCGCCGATCCTCGCACAGAACCGCCGGTCTTGTGTGGTCTACGGCATGCCCCGTGCGGTCACCGAAGCGGGCTACGCCACCGCATCGCTGTCGCCCGAAGACATCGCCAAGACCCTTAGCGGCCTCACCGCTCGCGCCGCAGCGTGATTGCTTCCCGACCCTATTGTTGCCGCACAGATAACAACCCCATCCGAGCACGAAGCGTAAGCGAGTGACCTCTTACGAGACCTGAAAGCTGCACTCGCTTACGCTTCGTGCTCGGATGTGTGATGTCTTGCGATACGTTGGCACCAAACGCAACGACACCTTAGTACACGTTGCGCTTACGGAGTGAGACCTCTTCAAGCTTTATCGACGCCAGGGTCTTGGCGATCTGTTGGCCGGTGTCCCCTTTGCCGTAGGGCTGACGGAAGCGCCGCGGGTCGAGCTGTAAGGCTTGCTTGATGGCGGCCGTGATCGCTTGCTTGCCGTAGCTGCAAGAGACCACGGAGTTAGGTGTTTCGCGGCCGCCCTGCCGCGGGCCGATGTTGGCCGTCGGGGTCTTGCACACCGCCGCTTCGATGAGCCCGGCGGACGAGTTGCCGACGATGAGCTTGGCGGCTTTGAGTTGCGCGACAAATTCCTCGCGGGGCAGGTGATCGACCACGTCTACCTTGGCGTTACGGATGGCTAGCGTGATGCCGTCGCGGCCGGGGTCGTGATTGGGGGCCATGACCAAGCGCGAAAACTTGGCGGTGGCTTGCAGCGTGTCGCGCATACGCTTGCGTTCGGTTTCGTTGTCATCGCCGATGGGGTGTTGCATGACGATCACCTCGGGCGCGTCTTCCGCAGGGATGATGTCGTGCAGGCCATCGACCGCGGGCGAGCCGTGGTTGAAGATCGTCGCAGGGTCTTCGCCCATGCGGATGAGACGCTTGCGGCTTTGTGCGGTGGCGGGGAAGTGCAGATGGGCCAGCTTACTGATCGCATGACGCATCGCCTCGTCGGCCACGCCCTCGGCCCGGTCGCCGCCGTGCAGGTGGGCGACGCGGATGCCGGCGATCGATGCCGCGCTCGCCGCGGCAAACGCTTCGATGCGGTCGCCGAGCACGAGAACCACATCCGGCTTGAGTTGGGCAAATGCCTCGGCAAAAACACTGATGCCCCGCCCCGTCGCCACCGCATCATGGTGCCGCCCCACCCGATCCGGCTTCTGCATCCGCACCTTCGCCGCGATCAGGAAGGCGATGTCTCGGTGGGTGCCGGTGACCAAGTGCATCCCCGCCGCGACGCATTGCAGCGACAGCTTGGGGTGCGCGTCGATGGCGTGCATCACCGTTTCGAGCAGGCCGTACTCGGCCCGCGTCCCGGTCACGACCGCGATGTGAAGTTTGTTTTCCTTGGAACGAGTCACTCGGCAGAATCCTTGTATCGCTTTACCCTTAGACGGTGTATCGGCCACCAAGTCAATACCGCGGGAACAAGGTATAGCGCGAAGTGAAATCCGAACAGCTTCACCACACCACCCAAACCATTCAACGCTTCTGTCTGGTAGAGCCTTTCGCCAGCTTCAATTTGCAGGTAAAGCAGTGGCGGGAAAAGAATGCCTAACGGGATCGAGAGGATGCTGAGGACCCACCAGATCAAAATGGATAGGACAAGGCTCGTCCAATCACTTGGAGCCCGCTTGGGCTTGGCGTAGTAGGACTTAGGGTCGGACGGATCGAAAGGCCTGCCGCACTCCGGGCATTCTTGTGACTGCGTGTGCTTGAGGTTGTATCGGCATCGCTTGCAATACAAGCCGTTGTCCAATCACTGACCGAGGTCGTTAACCCGCCGCCCGGCCGCGTTCCTCGGCCTGCAGCTTCAGCGTGGCTTCCGCGACGATCAGGTCTTTAGCCTCGTCGATATCCACGACCTCGCCGGGCTTGGTGACGACGACGCGGCGGTCTTCGCCGAGGAAGGCGTGGGGGTTGGCCGGATCGATGGTGAACAGGCTGTCACGGGTGACCGCGATGACGCCGCCGTCGAGCTGGTACAGCGGGGGCAGGTCTTGCCGGCGGTAGATGCTGTTGGGCTCGTAGGCCTCCATCACGTCGTCGTTCTCGCCGGTGATCGACTTCATCCAGTAGGGGTGGTTCTTGCCGACGGGGCAGACCGACTGGACCGAGTCGCAGCCGGTCTCGACGAGCTTGTCGAGGGCACGTTGGGTTAAGTCGTCGGGGCGGACGGGCACGTTGCCATAGAGGATGACGATGTGTTCGTGGTTGCCGATGATCGACGTCACGGCGTGCCGCGCCGCGGCGTCGACGGTTGCGGTGTCGTGGGCGAACTCGTACGGCCGGGTGACGACTTCGACGCCGAGGTGTCGGCCGATCTGCGACATCTCGTTGCTGTCGGTGGACAGCAGGATGCGTTCGAGCGACACGGTCTCGAGGGCGTGTTCGATGGTCCACGCCAGGCAGGGCTTGCCGGCGACGGGGAGTTGATTTTTGTGCGGCAGGCCTTTGCTGCCGGCACGGGCGAGGATCACAGCGAGTGCGTTCATGGATGGGTTTTCGTTCGCCGGGCGTCGGCGTTGCAGGTCAGATTGGGTTTTATCAGCGCTTTATCAATATCGGCTAGCCCGATACCGCGGCTGTAGCCGCAGCCCGGTGCATCGACCACCAATCGTGACACCGCCGACACACCGGCGAATCGTCGCGTTGGCCGGGGATTTCGAGCGAAGGTACCCGCGACCAAAGCTCCATCAGCGAGTTATCGGAAGCGTTGCCCAGGCTCGCCCGGCCCAACGCATCCTGACCGCAAAGCGTCACCGTCCCGTCGGACAGGATCGTGATCCGGCGTTTCACTTGATGCGGGCTCGGCGTCTTCCACGGCGGGTCCATCGGCACGGGGTTCTGATCCGGCGCCAACGCGAAGCTCCCTTTACCCAGCGTCGGCGGGCGCTCGATCACGGCGTGTCCCACGACCTGTATCCAACGCTCGAAAAACATCTCCATGTCCTTGAGTGTGTCGGCGGTCTTGACGAGTCGCGGGATGATCCACGGCAGGCCTGCGGCAGGAAGTTGCTCCTGCGAATCCGTGATCGTCGAACGGCGATCGAACAGCCACTGCAGGTTGCCCATCACCTCGGGCAGGCGGTCGACGCCCATCACCTTGGCGTAGGTCGCGGCGGTGTCGGCGTTGACGCGGACGCTGAGGATGTCGATCGGCAGCTCGGTCAGCGGCGCGAGCTCGTCGCGTGGCGAGAGCAAGTCGGTTTCGAGGTGCAGACCAAACACATCAGCCTCGGCGGCGGCTTGCACGAGTTCGGCCCATCGCGGGTGCAGCAACGCGTCGCCGAGCCCGCCGAGGGTGACGGCTTTGCCGGTGCATTGGGCGAGCAGTTCACGGGCTAGCTCGACATCCATCTCACCACGGGGAAGATCGACGTGGTGCTGCGGAACGATCGGCCCATCGGGGATGCGCCGCGGGGTGAGCTCGAGGGTGATCTGCTCGGGTAGGTCGGCGAAGACGTGATCGGGATGGTCGAGCTCCCAAACGCGGCAGGCGTCGGTGATCGCTACGGCATCCGCATGGATAAAGTCATCGCCTAGTTGATCCGCGACGCGAGCAAGTCGCTCCATCCCCGCCGGGCTATCGAAGATGAACCGCCGGGCGGTGTCGCGGACGCTGGCAGTGATGGGCAGGTTGCACTCCCGGCCGATGGGGTCGATCGCGGGACGTTTGGGGTTGTAGGCGAGCGCGCTGCCGAAGGTCGCTTGCTTCTCGGCGAAGTCGTGTAGTACCTCACGGCTGGTCACCAGCGGGCTGAGCCCGGGCGGGGCCTGGGTAAAGACCAGCTTCATCGCGTCGGGCGCTTCGAGGTGGATGTCGAGCAAGCCGTCGGCGTAACCCTGATCGAACGCGCACCAGTCGCCGCCCACAAGCACCGCGGCCTCAGCGTTGAACTGATCCATCGCCATCGCGAGTGGTGCGGCGGGCAAGAGTTCGTCCCACGCGGTCGCGCCGGCCAAGCCGCCCCGCCAGCCGGACAGCGCCCACTTGCGGGCCGAGCGGATACGTGGGGAGAAGGTGTCGCCGGCCACGTCGCCGTGGGCGAAGGTCTCGATCGGCTTCGCGAAGCCAGTGGTGTCGATGTGGGCCAGCGGGTCTTGCCCCGGTGGGTGTAGCACCACGATTTGGCCGACGCGCTCGATGCGCGTGGCGCGTTGCAGTGTATGCCACAACGCCGGCCGACCCGCGAGCGGCGCATGCAGGTCGCGCGCATGGCCCAACCGCCCCGCCGAGACGTCGGCCACGATCAATGCGATGACAGATGCAGGGTGGCTCATGGGAGGTTTACGCGGCGGGGGTGGCGACCTTGCGCGACGGCTTGGCCGAGGCGTTGGTGTTGATCTGGATGTCCGGGGTGCGCGAGTCGCGCTTGGCGCGTTGGGTCACGCGCTCGTGGGCTTCGCGGAAGATGACGAGCGCTTCGTCGCAGGCCTGGATGATCCAGTCGATATTGTCGCGGTCGCGTTCGAGCTGCGCGGACAGGATTTTCTTGGGGTCTTTGACGTCCTGAGCGATCGAGCGGTCGGTGCGGTTACGGCGGAACGAGCCGATGGTGTTGAGCTGGTTGACCAGGGCAAAGGGTTCTTTGAGGTCGCCCTCGACGCGCTTGCGGTTGCGGTCGAGCTTGGTGAAGTGCTGGTCGAGTTTCTTCTTGTCGTTGTTTTCCAGGCAGCGCCCCATCTTGCGGATGAGTTCGATGCTCTCGCGGGACATGCGTTTGAGGTCGAGGGTCTGGGTGATGCGTTGGTTGAGCAGCGCATCGAGTTGGCCCAGGCGGTCGGCATCCAGCTCGCGCGGCGGGATCGGTAGCGTCGGCACCGGGCGGGTGGCGTGCTGGGCGATCGCGTCGGCGAAGGTGAGGCGGGTGGTGTGGGCCTTGGGCATGCCGCCCTCGGTGGCGTCGATGACGAGTTGGTCGGCGGCCTCGGCGTCGGCGAAGTCGCGCTCGAACTGCTTGAGGTAGGTGATCATCTGCTCGTCGGAGAAGATTGGCCTGCCGTGCACGTCGTCGAATCGGCGGAGGTGGCCGCGCATGCGGACGATGCGTTGCCACTCCATCATCTCGATGGTGTTGAACGGGTTGAGCTCGCAGTCCCACACCTGGTGCACCGCGGTGCCGGGGGCGTAGTAGAGCCCATCGGAGAAGCCCAGGTCCTGGCCGATGAACATGATCGGATCGCAGCCGAGGTGCTGGGCGAGGTAGAACGACAGGTGGGCGACGGTCGCGCCGCCGCGGATGGGCACGATCTCTCGGCCGAGGCCGCCGGTGGCGGGGTCGCCGAGCAGTTGGTCGTTGAACGCGTCGCGGCAGACACGGACCGGGCCGGGGAAGGCGTCGAGGATGGCGGGGTTGGCCTTGGGCTCGGCGACGAGCGTGACGTTGGGCAGCTCGGGCAGGCCCTCGTAGAACCGGGCGCAGATCGGCGAGTAGTCGAGCGCAGTGACGAAGTCCGGCTCGACGCCCCGGTCCAAGAGCGGCTTGAGCGCGGTCTGCACCGCGATGACCACGATGTTCTTCCGCACCTCGGGGTCTTGCAGCAGGTGCACGTTCTTTACCAGGCTCGGCCCGGCACCCACGCACACGGCGGGGTACCCCTTGGCCGCGTGGTGCAGCTCATTGGTTGTGGCCCCGGCGGCGTAGACGTCGAGGTTGTTGGCGAGGTTGCGGCAGGTGCGCGCGGCGTTGACCAGCGCGGTGGCGATGTTGGTCCGGCTGTAGGCGACGATGTCGGTGATGGCTTGGCCGAAGGCGTTGACCGCGTCGGCGTGGAGCTTGCGGGATAGCGGCAAGGTGACGAGCTGGGTGCCCTGGGTGAAGAGCTGGGCGTGGATCTCGGTGCGCGCGAGCAGCTTCGCCCGATCGACGTCGTCCCCGGCGAAGAGCATGACGTTGGGTTTGCGGAGCAGCTTTGAGAGGTCACGCTGTTCGAAGACGGCCCTTAGCAGCGCGGGGTCGGGTTCGTAGAGCAGGATGAGGGTGTCTTTGCCCAGCAGGTCGAGCGCCACTTCGGCGTGGTAGCCCAGGCTGAGCCCGAGCAGCACGGCACAGGCGGTCTTGCCCGGATCGAGGTCGCCGAGCAGTTTCTGGGCTTCGGCCGCGGGGTCATATTTGCTGCTGAGTAGGATGGGGCGACCGCCGGGCGCATCGGCGGGCAGCGCGGCGATGGCCTGGCCGTTGCGGGCCTGATCCCAGTCCAGGGCGGCGGGCGTGGTCTGCTCCAATAGCTCGGCGAGCGCGGGGTCGTTGGCTCGGATCGCTTCGAGGTTGGCGCGCAGGATGTCGGTCGCGGGGCTGGGCATGCGTATGTGAGTTATCGGAAGGCGGGCGGCGTGGGCATTATTCATCGGGCACGGCTGAACGCGGGACGCTTTGCGTCGCCCGCTAAACGCATCGGGGTGTAACTCTCGCATGACGCTCGACGTATCCCGGGTGACGGCAATTCTGCCGGGCCCGGTTCCGGGCGGATAGGATGGTGTGATATGGAAATGATCTTGGCCGAGAGTTCGAGCTTGTCGGAGCTGCTGCTGGAGAACCCCTGGCCGTTGGTGATCGCGCTGGTCGCGGTCTCGGCGGTTCTGCGGACGGTAGGCAAACGCCAGGGGCAGGCCAAAGCGGTGTCGGCCTCCTGGCTGGCGCTGCTGCTGGGCATCGGCGTGTACGCCGCGGCGACGCTGGTGAACACCGATCGAGAGACGATGATCGAGCGGACCGAGGCGTTCGTGGCGGCGACGTCACCCGCCGACGAGGCGGCGCTGCGGGCGTTGCTGGCCGACCGGGTGGTGCTCATGGGCCCCGGCGGCGACGTCTGGGAGGACCTGACCGCCGAGTTCATCGCCAAAGAGCTCAAAGAGCACGAGGTGCAGGACAACGCGACTCGCGCGGTGGACGCCCAGAGCATCCGGCCGGGCGTGGGCGTCAGTACCATGGACGTCAGCAGTAGGCTGGGCGGCTACCCCATGCGGTCGCAGTGGGAAGTCGAGTGGCAGAAAGACCCGCAGGGCAATTGGCGAATCACGGCCCTGAAGTGGCTAAGCTTTAACCAGCAGGACCCTAGCCCCAACCTCTACCGATAGCCATGAACCAGAAGCAGCTATTCCGTATGAAGAAACTCGCGGCCACCCTGGCGCTGCTCACGGTGCTGCTGGGTGTGGTGACGTTTGCGTTGGCCGAGCAGCCGTCGGACGGCGAGCCCGCGACGATCGACCTCGGCCCGCGCTGGGTCGATGGCCAAACGTCACGCTACGAGTTCTGGAACCAGATGGAGCAGACGGTCCACCTGAAGCTGGGCGACCAGTCGCAGACCTCGTCCAGCACCATCGAGGTCGAGGGTGAGGTGACTTGGGAAGTGAACAAGGTCAAAGCGGACGGCTCGTCGGTCTGCACCATGACGCTGGACTGGATGAGCTACGTCAACACGCCCAGCGAGGGCAAGACGGTCTCGGTGGATTCGCGTAAGTCCCCCTCGGCCGACACCAAAGCGATGCACGAGTTGCTGGCCGCGATGGCGGGGGTCGAGCTCACGATCGAGATCGCCCCCGACGGCCATGTGACCAAGGTCAAGGGCGTGGACAAGATGAAGCGCAAGACCTCGCAGCCAGACTTTGTGCCTTCGGAGCTCGACTTTGAAGAGACGGCTTCGGACCTCGCGGCAATCGCCTACGCTCCCAAGCCGTTTGCCCTCACGCCGTCGGGCGCGGGCAAGTCGTGGAAGGCGGACTTCCGCTGGGACCACGACATGGGCAAGATGGACCAGAAGTGGACGTACGATCTGGCCCGGGTCGAGGACATCGCCGGGGTGCAGGTCGCGGTGGTGACGGGGGAGGGCAAGTTCAAGCTCGACCCCGAGGTGGACAAGGACCGCCCCGCCGACGCCCCGCCGGTGAACGTGAAGCTTCTCGAAGGCTCGGCCGAGTCGGAGGTGCTGTTCGACCTGTCGCGTCACGAAGCGGTGGGCCGGCACTCGTTCAGCAACGAGAAGGTGTTGGTCACCGTGCAGTTCCCCGACGGCCGAAAGTTCGAGCGGACCATCACCGAAGAAACCGTCGGCCAGGTGTTGCGGCTGTCCGAAGAGTGATTCTTGCTCCGCTGGCTGCGGGTACCTAAAATCTGGGCTCGCTGTCGACCGAATTTTTTTGCTTCATGTCAGTGTCTCGCCTGATATTTATCCTGAGAACTCTTTGATGAAATATTTAATTGCACTGTTGCTGTCCTGCGGTTCGGCGGTGTTTGCCACGAAGTCGGTGTCCGCGGCTGAGCCCGCCCGGACGGATCAGCCCAACATCGTTTACATCCTGATCGACGACCTGAGCTGGTTCACGATGACTTCTTACGGGGCCACGGCAATCACCTCCGGGCAGCAGCACTTCAAGGACGTGCCGTTGTCGATGCCCAACATCGATGCGCTGGCGCAGGGCGGGGTGATGTGTGAGCAGGCGTATGTCTATCCCATCTGTGAGCCGACGCGGGTCGCGATCCTCTCGGGCATGCACAACGGCCGAAACTTCATCGCGCCCAAAGCGCTGCACGAATCGCAGATCACCATCAGCGACGTTTTCAAACGTGCGGGCTATGCCACGGGCATGTTCGGCAAGTGGAAGCAGACCCGCGGCACGAAAGAGATCTCCGCGGCCGACTACATCTTTCGCTTCGGGTGGGATGAATACCTCTGTTTCGATGTGGCGAACAAGGCCCCGGGCTGGAGCCGATTCCTCGACCCGACGCTGTACCATAACGGTGAGGTCCTGCACTTCACGAGTGAAGACAAAGACCCCTTCACCGGCCGACGTGTGTACGGCCCGGACGTGTGTAACCGCGCGCTGCTCCAATTCATCGACGACCACAAGGACCAGCCGTTCTTCGTGTACTACCCGATGATTCTGGTGCACGATGAACACACGCCCACGCCCGACACGGTGCCCGCCTCGGCGTACGACAACTTCGACATCAAGGGCGAGTTCAAAGACGGCGCGATGAAGGGCGACGCCCGGCAATACTTCCCGGACATGCTCGCCTACATGGACAAGCTCATCGGCAAGGTCGTCGAGAAGCTCGAAGAGCACGACCTGCGTGACAACACGCTCATCGTGATCATGGGCGACAACGGCACGAAGGCGGTCTTCGAAGCCACCCAGCCCGATGGCAGCAAGATCGCCGGCGGCAAGGGCCACAGCCGATTCACCGGCGAACACGTCGGGCTCATCTTCAACCAGCCCGGTACCGTTCCCGCGGGCGGCGCGGGGCAGACGCGCACCTTCTCCGGCCTGGTCGATGCGACCGACATCTACCCCACGTTCCTCGAGGCCTGCGGCATCGAGATCCCCAACCCCGATCGTATCGACGGCATCAGCGTTTGGCCGCAGGTGATCGGCCGGGCCAACGGCGCGGGGCGTCAGGCGATCTTCAAGTGGTACAACGGCAACCGCAAGATCACCGACCTCGAGAAGAAGATCGAGTTTGCCCACACCGCCGACTTCAAACGCTACGCCCCGCATCACGACTTCCCCCGGGGCCGCTTCTTCGATCTCCGTGACAATCCTTGGGAAGAGCAAGGGAAAAAGGGGCCGAAGATCGGCTGGCAGAATTTCTTCTACCACGGCCTGGACGTCAACCAGCTCACCATGGAACAACAGCAAGCCTACGAGATGCTCGGCGAAGTGCTCGACGAGAAAGCCTATGTCGCAGTCAAGCAGCTCAAGATCGCTGCCCCGAGTCAGGCGGTGGGGCTGCACCAAACGATCGAGCTGACCTGCGAAGTGATCCCCGCCAACGCCACGCGCAACAACGTCATCTGGGAATCCAGCAACCCGAAGGTCGCGTCGATCGATAAGTTCGGCACCGTCACTGGCCACGAGGTTGGCAAGGCAACGATCACGGTCTATTCCTGGGACGACGCCAACCCGGTGGCGAATCCGAACATGACCGAGTTCCTACGCGACGGCGTGAAGGACACGGTACAGATCGAGGTGCGTCGAGAGAGTTTGACGTCGATACGAGGTGAATAAGGCGCGTGTTTAGCGGGCGATCGCAGATCGCCGTTTGGACGCTAAGCGCTGCGAGCGAGGATCTTCGATCCGCGGCTAAACGGGTTTGATGATCGCGACCTATTCAGCGTTGCTGATACCACGCCCAGAGTTTTTCGAGGCCCTGCCGGACATCGGTCTGCGGGTCGTAGCCCAGCAGGCGCTGGGCTTTTTCGATGTTCGCAAACGTCTGCTTCGGCTCGCTCGCTGGGGCGGGCGGGGTTTCGAGGATGGCCTTCTTGCCGATGAGTTCTTCGAGCATGGTGACGAAGTCGGCCATGAGCACGGGTTCGCCGCGGCCGAGGTTGATGATCTCGTAGCCCAGCGGTTTGCGTAACGCCAGGTCGACGCCCGAGACGATGTCGTCCACGAAGGTCCAGTCACGTTTCATCTGGCCGGCATCAAAGAGCGTGATGGTTTCGCCACGCGCGATGCGGTCGGTGATCATGAAGGGCATCATGTCGGGGCGGGCCCGCGGGCCGTAGACGCTAAAGAAGCGCACGGCGGTGAAATTCATCTGGTGCAGGTTGTGGTAGGTGTAGCCCATCAGCTCGATGGCTTTTTTCGAGGCGGGGTAAGCCGAGAGGGGCAGGTTGCAGGCGTCGTCCTCGACGAAGGGGATGTTGGGTGTCTTGCCGTAGATCGACGAGGTCGAGGCAAAGACGAAATTGCCGCAGTCGTTGGCTTTGGCGGCTTCGAGGAGGTTGATGCTGCCGGTGATGTTGACTTGGTTGTAGATCGGGGCCCGGCCGATGGAGTAGCGGACGTTGGCCATCGCCGCGAGGTGGGCCACGGCGTTGGGCTTGTGCTGGTCGAAGAGCTGGCTGACGCCGGCCTCATCGCGGATGTCGATCTCGGCGAGCGTGCAGTTTTCGTGGTCTTTGAACCCCGCGACGTTGGCGCGTTTCTGATCGACGTCGTAGTAGTCGTTGAAGTTGTCCAGCGCTACAACGGAGTCGCCCGCGGCGAGCAGTCGTTCGCAGAGGTGGGAGCCGATGAGGCCCGCGGCACCGGTGACGAGGAAGGTTTGCAACTTAGATAGCCTAGGTTTAACGGGACATAGAATTCAGCTTGTTATCATATCGGTTTTTCCGCCGAAATGACTTGGCTCATTCCCCAGTAAACCTTATATGTTGAATTCAACTATTTGATTTAGGGAGAATATCTTCTATTTTTAGATCGCTTTTTACTTTATCCAACAGTGATTCGGTTAATTCTAAAGATTTGACGAAATCGAAAAATGTATCTCGATCATTGTTCTTAATTGCGAGTTTTTCC
>JBCCWB010000053.1:0-19448 GCA_039194345.1 Planctomycetota bacterium | reverse complement strand
CCGAATTTCTTAAGAAGGAGGGGCGTCGGCTGCAGATCCGTTACGACGACGGCACCGAGGAGTGGATCACGGCCGACCGGTTGCGGGCGGTGGGTGGTTCGGCGGATTCGGCGGTTAAGCCGGTGAAAGCCAAGCCCCGCCGTTTCCGCACGGGGCAAGAGGTCGAGTTTAAGAAGCACTCCCGATGGGTCGCGGCCGAGATACAACGTGCCTCGCCCCCGCTGTATCTGGTGGCGACGAAGCAGGGCATCGGCGAAAAGCAGTTTCACTGGGAATGGACCGACGCTCCACGCCTGCGCACCCCCGGCGAAGCCCACGAAGGGCCGGACGTGTTTAGCCAATTTGGGCACAGCGTCCACAACGACTCGATCAAAGATTCGTTACGCAAGGCGAAGAAGGCCTACGCCGACCATCTCAAGAAAGAAGCCCAGACGCCTCGGGACGATACGGGCAAGCGTGACGCGTTCGCGCCGCCGCCGTTTGCCCACCCGGTGAGGGAAGCGGATCGTTCGGGTATGGATTCGACGACGGTGTTCCCGGGCGGATGGGATGAGGTCTTGGTGGACCCCGTGGATGAGCCGGTGACGCGTCCCCGCACCCTCAGCTTGAATTCGGGGATGAACCGCTTTTTCGAGAAGCCTTTGGTGTTGAAGATGTCGGGGGCTTATGCCTTGGTGGTGATCGAGGACGCACCGCCCGGCAAGGCGAAGACGCTGTATGCCGAAAAGATCGATCTCGCCCGGGGGCGGGTGGTGGGTGAGGTTGAATTCGACGTGGCTTCATTGCCCCGGGCGATCTCTCCCGACGGGAAGCGTGTCGCATCGGTATCAAACGGATTCCACGGTGGTTCGAAAAACCGGCTGGATGTTTGGGATTGGTCGGGCCGAGAGCCGAAGCATGTGGTGAGTTTCGTTCCGTTTGAGGGCCGTCAAAAATTTCAGGCGGATATCGAAGACGCGTTGTTTGTCGATCGCGAGACGTTGATCGTGCGCAGCCGGGGCGGCGCGGTCTCGGCGTGGGAAGCATCGACGGGGCGTGGGCTATGGGAGGCCAGGGGCCTGGACGGTTATCACAGTGCCTGGGCGTTGAGTCCCGGCGGCGAGTGGCTGGCGGCGGTGGTGGATGAACGCGTGATGTTGTTCGACACCCGGACGGGCGAGGTGGGGGCGACGCTGCCCGAAGCAGGCTTTGCGGTGCAGGCGATTTCGTTTTCGCCGGACGGACTGACCCTGGTCGCGGGTGGGCGGAATCAGGTCAAGGGGTGGGACCTGTTGAACCGGGTGGCCTGGCCCAGCATCGGCCTTCGGCCCGGTGACTCGGGTCCGCCCGTGGCGGCGGATTCCAAGATGGTGTTCGCAGGGGGTTGGGCCTACGACCTGGAGACGGGGCAGCCGATCTGGGGGTATGAGGTGGATAGCGAGGGCGTGGCGCGGGTGAAATATGTTGCACACGCGGGGACGCTGGTTCGGATCTGTAAGTTCACCGAACTCGAACGTGATGCCGGCCCCGCGTTCGTAATGACGGCTTGGCCCATGCCGGGTCGTCGGTCGGCGAAGCTGATTGAACAAGAGCGTGCGGGGCTGGGTGAACCGGCCCTCCTCCTTCAAACCGGGGACCGCGTCTCGGTGGATGTCTCGGGGCTTGAGGCCAGCCGTGCGGAGCGTGACGCGATCCGGCAGGATCTAGTGGAGCAGCTTGAGAGCCGTGGCGTGGTGGTGTCGGACGGTCAACCGGTGCGGGTCATCGGGGTGACGACCACCGTGTCGGAGCAGCGCATCTATGAATCGCGCGGCTCGAACCCCTTCGAGCCCGAACAGACCACGGTGGACGCCAAGACCAAGACCACGCGTTTGGCGGTCGAGGTCGAGGGCGAGCCCGCGTGGGCGGTGGCGTCTACGTCCACCCCGGGCATGTTGGTGACGATGGAGCAAGGCCAGTCGGTGCAGCAAGCGGTCGACGCTTCGGCTCGCCACGACGCGGCGGGTTTTCTCCGCGATATGAAACTGCCCAGCCTCATCCCCGACCCGCGTGAGACGCCGGAGGGGAGCACCGTGCTGTCTTACTGAATCATGATGATCGGACCCACCGCGCCCGCAGGCGCGGCCACAGCGATTCCGTAGGCAAACGCGGCTATAATCCCGCTCAATATCAAACGACACGCCCACGGATGGTCGATGTCGTGTTGACACTCCGCCTCCCCTCGCGAGGCCTCTCCTGGCCCCGCGACTTGGATCAATAGCAAGGAAACCCGCGATGAGCACGTTAGTCCCCATGGTGATCGAGAAGTCCGGCCGCGGCGAACGCGCCTACGACATCTACTCCCGTCTCCTCAAAGACCGCATCATCTTCATCAACGGGCCCGTGACCGACGAGATGACCCAAGTCGTCACCGCACAGCTCCTGCTACTGTCCAACGAAGACGGCGACAGCGACATCCACTGCTACATCAACTCGCCCGGTGGCAGCGTCTCGGCGGGCCTGGGCATCTACGACACCATGCAGTTCGTTCGGCCCAAGGTCGCGACCTACTGCATCGGCATGGCGGCCTCGATGGGCTCGCTTCTGCTCATGGCGGGTTAAAAAGGAAAGCGTCACATCCTGCCCAACGCCCGCGTGCTGCTGCACCAGCCGCTGATGGGCGGCGTCATGCAGGGCCAGGCGACCGACCTGGGCATCCAAGCCCAGGAAATGATCAAGACCCGCAAACGCCTCTACACGATCATGGCCAACCACACCGGCCAGACCGAAGAGAAGATCGCCGAAGACTGCGAACGCGACTACTGGATCGACGCCGAACAGTCGGTCGAGTACGGCGTGGTCGACAGCGTCCTTGAGCACCTGCCCGAGACGCAGGGCGGTTCGTCTTCCGAAGACTGAGGCTGACCGAGGCCCGTTCCGACATCCCGTTCAGCAAGCCGCGGAGTTTCGCCCATGTGCACGTTTCGCCCCAATGCGTTGGCCTGGATCACCCTCTCCGCAGCGGTGTTGCAGGTGGGCTGTTCCGCTCGCGTGGGCGGCGACGGCCGATCGCTGGCGCAGCACAACGATGAACTGCGGCGGGACAACCAAGAGCTACGGCAACAGATCGACGAGACCCAGAAACAGCTCGCACTGCTCGAGAGCGAGTTGCGGGTCTACCGTGAAGACGGCGCAGGTTCGGGGGCGATCCCCGGCGCGGTGGCACCGGTGTTTGCGGGGCTGGAGTTCGGCCGATACTCCGGCCCGATAGACAGCAACGGCGACGGGAACGACGACGAGGTTCGGCTGTACCTCAAACCCATCGACCAGCGCGGCCGAACTTTGGTGGTGCCCGGCCAGGTCAGGGTGCAACTGCTTGACATCACCGGTGATTTGCCTGAGGTTTTGCTTGAGAAGCTTTGGGAACCTGCCGAGTGGGACGCCGCCTACCGCAGCGGCTTCACCGGTGACCACTACTCACTGGCGATTGCTCTTTCTGAGGACGTCTTGTCCGGCCGCGACACGCTCAACGTGGTGGTGAAACTCACCGAAGCCACGCGCGGCACGTCCCGCGAAATCCAAGCGGCCTATCCCTTGCACCGCTGAGTAAGTCCCTCGTACGGCGACCCGTTTTGGAAACGGTGCGGTCTGTAACGATTAGGCAATTCATAACGTCGAGCAAGCGGGGGGACTCATTAAGTCTGGCGACCATCGCGTCGATCTCATGAGTAGGGCCGCGCCGCGGTTGACGGTATCGATGATGAAGGAGGGGAGCCTCACAATGGTTAATCGAATGAAAAAACAAGGTTTCACGCTGGTCGAGATCCTGATCGTGGTGGTGATTCTCGGCATCTTGGCGTCGATCGCGATCCCGCAATTCAGCAGCGCGACCGCCCAGTCCAAGGCCGTGGCAGCCTCGTCGATCGTCCGCACCGTACAGTCCAAGATTTTTGAGGACTACGCCACCAGCGGCTCATACGCCACCACGCTTGATGATGACTGGTTTGTCGAAGGCTCGTTGCCCAGCAACCCGTTGGCTCCAGAGCAGCGGTCTCCGGTGGTGAACTATGACACTTCCGCCGGCAGCGGCGACACCCACCCGGCCAACAAGCTGGTCAGCACGACCGGCGCGTTTTGGTACAACCCCAACAACGGCACCTTCCGTGCTCTGGTGCCCGCCCAGGAAACCGAGGCGCTCACCCTCGAACTCTATAACTCGGCCAACACCTCCGACGCCAATACGCTCGCTTCCACGACGGACTGATTCGCTTATCGTCTGAACTCGCGGACCTCGGGCAGCTTCAAAGCCCATCCCCCGCCCAGCACGATCACGGCGCCCAGTCCGACACATACGCCCAGTACCCCGACGCTCTGACCCTTGTTGAGAGCGGCAGGATCGACCATCCCCATGACCGCACCGACGGCAACTCCCATGGCGGCGGTCAGGCCGAGCGTGATTCCGATGCCGCGCATTACCTCGCCGGTGATCGGTTGAGCGACATGTTTGCGTAGGAGTAGCACGAGAACAATCGATTGCACCACGGCGCTAAACGCAGTGGACCACGCCAGCCCCGCGACGCCGAAGGGCCAGATAAGCGTGAGGTTCATCACCAGGTTGATCGCCACCATGCCGAGGCTCACTTTGAGTGGGGTCATCGCGTCATCGACTGCGTAGAAGGCTTTGGTCGTGACGTGGGTGAGTGAGTAGGCCCAGACCGCCGAGGCGTAAGCCATGAGCACATTGGCCGAGCGGAGTGCGTCTTCGGACGTGAACTCGCCGTACTCGAAGAACACGCGGGTTAGGGGGATGCGCACGAGGATGAGGCCGACACTGGCGGGCAGGCCGATGAACAGGGTCAGGCGCACGCCGCGTCGGAAGATCGCCGCGAACTGGTCACTGTGATCAGCCGCTTGCGGCTTGGCGTTTCCACCACGTCCCGCCGCAGCGCTGGCGAGCGAGGGGAAGATCGCCGTGGCGATCGCGATACCGAACACACCCAAAGGGAATTGATAGAGCCTTTGGGCGAGCGTCAGCGTCGTCACCGCGCCGGCTTCCATGGGGTAGTCGTAGGTGTTACCCGCGAAATTAAACGACCCGCCCGGATCGTCCGGCGGGGCGGCAAGGCCGTAGGCGATTAGGCCGTCCATCAGTGTGTTGATTTGGAACACGCCCAGCCCGACGACCATCGGCAGCATGGTGAGGAGCATGCCGCGGAAATGTTGTTTGGTTCCGGCGAAGGCCGTGGTCAGCGGGGCGGTCTTCCATACCGCGATCGCCATCCACGCGATCTGGATCGCACCCGCCACCAACACCGAGACAGCGACGAAAGTAATCGCTGCGCGTTCGTGGGTTTGCTGTGAAACCGCAACCAGCGCCGCGACGATCATGGCCATGTTCAGCAGGACCGGCGCTGCCGCGGGTGGGCCGAATTTACGGTGCACATGCAGGATTGCGCCGAGGAACGCGACGCCACACACCATTGGCATGTATGGCAGCATCAACATTGTGAGCCGGATCGCCAGCGTGGTCTTCTCTTGATCGGAGTTCGCGAGCCATACGCTCAGCACCAATTCGCCGATGAGCGTGATGCCCGCCAGCAGCATCGCCACGACCACCACACAGAGTGATGCGAAACGCCGGGCCAACGCCGGATCGTCTTTGAGCAGCTTGGTGTATCGCGGGATGAACGCGGCGGTCAGCGCGCCCTCGCCGAACAATCGGCGGAACAGGTTCGGTACGATGAACCCGATCAGGAACGCGTCCAGCACCATCGACGCCCCGAACACCGCTGCCAGCACCGCGTCGCGCACCAGCCCCAGCATGCGCGACACCAACGTCAGCGCGCTAACCAGCGCGGCATGTCCCACAAAGCCACCGCCCCCGCCGGCATCCCAGCCGCCATGCTCGGACTTGGTTGTCTCTTGGGTTGAATCATTTGGCGCTTCGTCGGTGGCGTTCTTTGTCAGCCATACCGCAACGCCGATTGCGATCGGCGCACCGACGATCAGACCCGTGGCATCGGCGATGAGGTCGTCAAACGCCCCGGTGCGGCCGACGAATGGCTGGGTGAATTCCTTGATAACCCCAAACGCCATGCCGATGCCGACCGCAGCCAAAGCATTGCCGGCCCAGCCCCAACGTGTGAACCACTTGGGCCAAGTCATCCACATCGCCAAGCCCGCGAAGGTTAGCACGTGCATTGTCTTGTCGAATGGTAGCCAGACCAGGTCGGGGACTTCTTCGTGTTTCAGCCCCGGCCAATAGGTCGCGAGAATCAAGGCCAACCAATAAATTCCGCAAGCTACGCGGATCGGGACACGCCAACGCGCCGGGCGTTTTTCAGCAGTGCTTGTTGGTGGGGCGGCGTTCGACACCGCGGCATTGTAATGGCGTCGTCGGACAAGCCTCACGCGGCGGCTTCGGCGAGATCTTGCGCGGCCTTCTCGTTCAGGCTCACGCCTTTGGTCAAGACAAACAACCCGCCGATCATGGCGTAGACCAGGAAGAAGGCGCGGAAGGCCATGATCATCGCCGTCACCTGATTGAACGTGATACCACCATCCGATTTGAGCAGGCCGAACATCGTGGGTTCCATCAAGCCCAGACCCATGAACGTCAAAGGCAGCGCTCCCACAATGAACACGATCGGCAGCACCGCGAGCAGGGTGAGTAGAGGCGTGGGCACGCCGATCGAATACCCCGCCATCGCGGTGGCGATGCAGATACAAATATGGACGGGCACACTGATCGCCACCGAGCTAAGAATCACCCCGCCGTGGTGGCGGTAGCCCACGACCGCCTCATCGATTTTCTCGAAGACACTGATGCGGCGTAGCGTCGTGACGCCTAGCCACTTGCGGGTCACCGGCCAGAGGTACACGCCCCCTGAGACCACCACGAAGGCCAACGCCCCCCAAGCAAAGATCGTGATCTGACGGCCCACCGGATCGGACCACACGATCGGACCCGCCAACGCCGCCAATACGATGAGCCCCAAGAGCCCGGCCACGCGGTCCATAAGCACGCTGATGATGGCCTTGGTCGTTGAGCCGGAAGTCTTGATCCCACGCGCCGCGCCGTAGGCCTTGACCACGTCGCCGCCGTTGGTCCCGACCGGGACGCAGAAGTTGAAGAATAGGCCGACCATGACCAGCTTGAACACGCTGCGGATCGACACACGCATGCCCTGGCAGCGAAGCAGCATCCACCACCGCAGCGTCTGCAGGGGGAAGACGAGTGACGTCAACGCCAGGCCGCCCAGCAACCAAACCGGGTCGGCCCCTTTGACCAGCGTGATCATGCCGAGCTGTAGAACTTCTTCGCCGTCGGGCCCGACCGTGGTGGTATCACCCCACTGCACGGTCCATGCGATGTACCCGATCCCTGCCGTGATCAGCAGGACACGAACCGCGGTGACCAAGTGTTTCCGGAGTTGATGTTTCAAGCGGTAGGTCTCTCGGCGGTTGAGTACGCAATGATTATCGAACGCTCAGGGGCGTTGCGCACAAAAAACCGGCCCGCCGTGGAGGATAACGGCGAGCCGGCTAATGGTTTGTCCCTTCCGGGATGTTTCAGGCTGGATTACAGCGCGTCGTTGTCGGCTTCACCCGTACGGATGCGGACGACCTTGGACAGTTCGTAGACGAACAGCTTGCCGTCGCCTACGTTGCCCGTGCGGGCCGCGCTGGTCACGGCCTCGAGGGCCTTGTCGAGGTCTTCGCTCTTCACGGCGACCTTCAGCGTGACCTTGGGCACGAAGCCCACGTCCATCCGACCGCCACGGTAGCGCTCGGTGTGACCTTTTTGCTTACCGAAGCCTTTGCATTCCAGGGCGGTCATACCCAGGACGCCGACTTGGGCGAGCTTTGACTTGATGCCGTCAATCGACGACGGCTTGACGATGGCCTCAATCATATGCATGACGAGTTCTCCTGTTTCTTTCGGTGCGGGCGGGCCTTTTGTTGGCCGGCCGGGTGAGTATGGTTCAATTCTACGTTTGGTTCATCGTGGTCGTGTTCACGACCAGCAGGTTTTCAAGGGCGTTCCGTAAGGCCCGGGGCAGGTGGCGTGTTTCAGCCACCCAGCCCCACCCCCGGAAAGGAGGGCCGTGATCGGAAGGCTCGGGATTAGATTTCCCGGGCGTGGTAGCTCTTGATGTAGGTCTGCTGGAAGTCGGGGTAGGCCGACATGTCGTGCTCGCCGAGGTCCAGACCTTCGATTTCCTCTTCTTCGCTGACGCGGATGCCGAGGGTAACCTTCAGGATCAGGAACAAGATGAAGGCGACGATGAAGGCGTAGATGACACCAGCGGCAGCACCCAGAGCTTGGACGCCGATCTGGGCACCATCGATGCCACCCGAGAAGCCAACAGCCAGGGTGCCGTAGATACCGCAGACACCGTGGACCGAGATCGCACCGACGGGGTCGTCGATCTTGATCTTGTCGAAGAACAGCACGGAGAAGTAGACGATGACGCCGGGGATCGCACCGCAGATGAGCAGAGCACCGACCCACGAGGGGACGTCGGGGCCAGCGGTGACGCCGACCAGGCCGCCGAGGATGCCGTTGAGGGCCATCGACAAGTCGGGCTTGCCGCCAACGATCCACGAGGTGATCGCCGCAGCGATGCCGCCGCCGCAAGCGGCCATGGCGGTGGTGACTAGGACGTACGAGACGCCGGGGGCGAACGCGGTCAGTTCCGAGCCGCCGTTAAAGCCGAACCAGCCGAACCACAGCAGGAACACGCCAATGGCTGCGAGAGGCATCGAGTGACCGGGGATGGGTTGGACGGTGCCGTCCGAGGCGTACTTGCCCAGACGCGGGCCAAGCAGGATGGCACCCGCGAGGGCACCCGCACCGCCGACCGCGTGGACGAGGGTCGAACCGGCGAAGTCAGCGAAGCCGCGTTGGTCAAGCCAACCCGCACCCCATTCCCACGAACCCACGACGCAGTAGCCGAAGGGAACGAACAGGACGCAGAAGATCAGGAAGGGCAGCAGCTTCACACGACCGGCAACCGCACCCGAAACGATGGTGCAGCAGGTCGCAGCGAACATGGCTTGGAAGAAGAAGTCGGTCCAGACGGTGTAGCCCGCGTTGTACTCGGGGGTCAGGCCGGCGTAGTCGTAGCCGTCGCTGTAGTAGCCGCCGCCACCGCCGATACCGAAGGCGAAGCTGAAGTAGCCGTTGAATTCGCCGGGGTACATGATCATCCAACCGCAAACGCCGTACATGACGATGCCGATCATGACGATCATGACGTTCTTGAACAGGATGTTGACGGTGTTCTTGGCGCGGGTCAGGCCGGTTTCGACACAGGCGAAGCCCAAGTGCATGATGAACACCAAGCAACCGCAGATCATGATCCAGAGGTTGTTGACGGTGAACATCTCTTCGGAAACTTCCGCAGTTTCCCAATCGAAGACGTAGGCGTCTTCGGCCTCTGCCACAGCTTCTTCCACTGCTTCGGTGACGGCTTCAACCGCCTCTTCGGCTTCTTGCGCCCATGACGCATCCGCCATCCACAATCCACCCGCCAAAACGGCAAGCAGCAGTATCCATCGACCTCTCAACATTGACATTGTTTCGCTCCTGTCTGGTGTTGTCCTGAAAGCGGACGTGATCCATCGGCTCGCCCTGCAGACAGCGCAAAGCGACCGATACCATTAGTTGAACGGCATGTTAACGAAGCGATGCACGAAATGCAATCGATAAAAATTATTTCTGCCCAAACACTAGGCGTTTTTGGTTTCGCTCGCTGAAATATGGCTCGGATAGCGGGCAGAACGGTAATTTTTCGATGGATTTTGCTTAAATTGAACGTTGATCGCTAGAAATTGAGAGTGAACACCGATCGCGATTATCGGAACCACCTGGGCGTCTGAGTAGGGGCTGCCCCAGTGTTAAGGGTTACGGCTGGGCAAGCCTGTGGTCTGTTGCGGCTGGGCTGAACCACGCGTGATGACCGGGGCAGCGCTCGAGATACTTGTGGAGGGGAGGCTTATGGAAGACTGGAGGTTATTGGCAGCCGGGGCTTGCTAGGCCTCAGCCCCGGGCATCCCGTGACAGGTGGCAGCGGGGTCGCAGCTCCGACGCCCCTGCCCGACGCGACGCAGCCAAGCGATGGTCTCGGGCAAGCATGCTTGGCTGACTGAAGCTGAGCAGAGGCAAAAAAAGCGGGCACCCGCAAAGGTGCCCGCTTATCGCCCCCCAAGAACGCCTTGGGGGTGGCCTGCTTCAGTTTTATCCCGCTAGTAGCCGTTTAAGGATTCGTTGTCCTTTTTGGCTCACCATCGTGCGGGTGATGCTGAGATTAGAACAATACTCATGCCATCCGAGGTAGACGTCGCAAAAAAAAGTCGCCTGAACGCGTTTTGTTTTCGCGACGGAGAGGAAAACCCTTGTGAATTAAGATGAATCGAGATGGCGGCGGCCGATATGAAATTGAATAATCTTTCGACAGCCCGCGGGTTTCGTATACATTTAGCGCGCAATGAATAGGCGTTTGCTCAAGCTTTGCTTGTATTCGACGCAAGTTTTTGAGCGATCCAGGCGAGGATTCGGAACGGAGTAAGGCTCGGCATCGGTATGATGCGTAGTGTCTTTCAAAGGAGGGTGGTCGGGGCTTTGCTGGCCGAGGGTAGTGCCGGTTCTATTTTTACACGATCGGCCGAGTCGGCCCGGAGTGAGACGTATGACGATCAGAGCGGAATGTACCGAGGCTTCCTCCCGTACCCCTATCTATATGAAGAGGATGCTGACTTTGTGTGCGGGGTTGCTGTGCACCATGGTGGCCCATGCTCAGGACGAGGAGCCCATGGGTCCGCAGTCCCAGGTTCAGATGGAGCTGCTGCTCGGTTCCGACCGTGTGATGAGTGACGCCGTGAGTGGCACGGTCTGGGAGGTGACGGCCATCCCCGGGCGAAGGCTGGTGCAGCTTCCGATGAGCATCATTCCCGGCGACGCTGGAGCGGGAGAGATGGTTCTTGAGGAGCCGGCGTTCGGTTTTCAGGGCGGGCGGTTTCTCTTCTGGGAGGTGCCCGGCGGTCAGAGCACGACTTCGGGCCGAGCTTCCGCCGAGCCCATCGGGCCGAGCGATCAAGAGCTGCTCGATCTGATGGGGTTGCTGGTTCGGGGAGATGATATCGAAGGACGCCGTGATCTCGGCGGTCCGGTGGAGCCCGCTGAAGCCTTGTCGGAAGTTCGCGAAGACGCACCGCGGCTGGCGCGGGAGTTGTTCATTTCAGGTACCCAAGACCAGGGCCGTGTAGCGTGGGAAGTGACCCGCGGCATCCCCGGGGGCGAGGTCAAGAACGGCGGAGAAGACCAGCCCTACACCTTGCTGCTGGACCGCGAGCAACTCGAAGCCCTCGAGCCCGAGCGCCCCGAACGGCTGACCCGCAACGCAGACGAGAGTTCCCGTGAGTTCAACTTCCGCAAACGGACCGCCGATCTGGAGTACCGCGAACTTGCGGTGGCTTACCGGGACCTGCAGAAAATGGTCCGTGCGCTACCCGCCCGTTTTGAGCAAGACCTGCCCGAGACGATGTGGGCGGTCTTTGAAGTGAATGCGTTGGCGGCGGGTTGGACGCTGCGTGGTCACGAGTCGGGGCCATGGACCATGCGGTTTGATGACTGGGAGTTGCTGACCACCCTGGCCAGCGGGCGGGGCGGTGGCGGCAACGCTTCGGGTGACGGGGTGTATACCACCGATGAACTCACCCAGATCCGTCAATTGGCCAACATGGCTCGTGATCCCCACCCCTGGACGCAGCGGTTGCTGGCCACCGCGTTGTCTCAGTCTGATTTGCTGGGCAAGGCGGCCCCGGACGATGTCGCGTCGAAACTGTTGGAAGTCATGCTCAAGAGCCCGGACGTGTTGGCGCGTAACCGCATGGTCTATGCCCTGGCCCAGGTCGAACCGGCCACTCCCGCGGTGGCGGAGCTCTTGGCGGGTTCCGCGCGGGAAACGCGCGACCCGGCGATCCAGCTCGCCGCGTTGCGGGCTGAGCTCGGTTTGCAGTTGGCCGACGCGAATACAGCGCGTGGCGGTGCCCCGGTGGGTGACGGCTTGGCGGGGGCGATTCGATCGATCAACGCGATGCTTGCCGACGAGGATGGTGCCGACGCGGGGCTGGTGATCGAGCAGTTCCTGGCGACGATTCCCGAGAACGAAGAAACCGACACCGCGGTCATCGGCGGTGTGCGTTTCGAAAACCTGCCCGGGCCGCGTTTCGACTCGGCGGTCTCAGCGGTTCTGCGGTCGGCTGGCGAACGCCCCGAGGTGGTGGGCGGATGGGTCAATCTCCAACTCTTGGGTTCCAACGATGCTTCGGTGGTGAGCCGGACGCTGGAGCTGATGGCCCGGGCCGATGAGCCGGCACCGTTTGTTTCGTCATTGACGCAAGGACTTGGGCGTTTGGTCTTCGGCGAAGGTGAGGCCGGGGATGAAGCGTCGGTAGACTTGATGATCACCTCGGGTATTCCGTTGGACTCGGCCAACCATTCGCTGTTCCGTTTGCTGAACTCCGGTGACCCCGAACTCCGCAAGAAAGGCTGGCTAGTGCTTCGGCACTTCGAACTCACCGACCGCCCCGTCTCAGGTTCGCGGCGGTCGACTCCGGCGACGGATTCGAATGAGCCGGACCCGCTGACACTGATTGTGGATGCTGGATTGAGTGATGCTCGAACTACCCCGGCGTCGCTGGTGCCGTTCTTGGCGAGGCAGCCGGACACCGCTCGCGCGGACGGACCACTGGTACGTGTCGTGGCCGAGGGTGATGCAGCGGCCTCGCGCCACGCGGCCCGGGTGCTGCGCGGCTCCCAGCGGTCGTTTGGCACGGCGCTCAACGAGATGGACGCCGAGGCCCGCGAAACATTTGCCAATCGGGTATACGAAGCACTGGGCGACGGCCCGGAGCCGGTGTCAGGTTTGATGCGCACTGAGGCCCCGGGCAGCCGCGGGGGTGTGGTTGGGTGGTTTGCGGATGAGCTGGCTTCGGGTGAATTGCCTGAGGCCTCGGCCTGGGGCGAGGCGGCCGGTGGTGAGCGGACGCTGATGCAGGCGGCTGTGAACACTGATGAACAACTCGCCGCCGGGGCGTTTGCGGCGTTGACGGCGATGGCGGGCGGCGACCGTGAGCTTCAGTACAAGATGTTTGAGCGGTTCAAGAGCGACCGAATGACGAAAACGTCCGATAGCATGGCCGAGGCTTGGGCCGACGCCCGCAAGGACATCTACACCCAGCGGCTCAAGAGTGCTGCGGGCGAGTATCGGTTGGTCATGATCGTGACCGGCCTAGCCCCGGCAGACGGTGGCGTCGGGCGGGCTTCGGATCCGATCCTGGGCAACGACCCCTCAGTCGCGGCGGCGCGGCGCGAAGGTGCCGCGGTGACGGAAACCAGCGAGCGGACCACGCTCGGCGTGGCCCGATTGATTGCGGATGGACGAGCTTTGCGGTTTTCCAGCGGGACCCCTGAGCTGGGGGTGCCCGAAGACCGCCTGGCCATCCGCATCACTACGCCGGGTCAGTTGAAGGCGTTTGATGTATCTGAGATCAAGGATCTCCCACTGGATGAGATCGAGGAGCCGCTGGACCTCTTGCCGCAGGACGCGGGTGTTTGGCGCGGAGCGACGATCCTGCGGGACGGCCGAGACTTCGAGTTGGTGATGGAGCCTTGGGTCGGTGCGGCGAAGTCCGGCGCTTCGGATAAGAAAAAAACGCCAACCCCCAAGGGTGGCGATCTGAAGGGCAATCCTTTTAATTGATTGAGGCAGCATCGATCTGCGATCGCCCGCTAACCCGAATGTTTGACGATCTCACGCTGACTTGAGCAGTTCGTTCAGGTCGGCGTCTTCGTCGTGGGGCCAGGTCTCGAAGCCGTCGGCCATGTCACGTGCACGCTCGATGATCTTCTGCGAGACCTCGGGCATGGGGTAGTGTTCGCGGAGGAACATCCGGAGCTGGGCCGACTCGGCGACGCGGAAGTAGGCGACGCGGTTGATGCGGTTGGTGGCGAAGGTCACGGCTCGGGCCAGGCGGGTGCTGGACGCGGCCATGAGCAATTCGCCGCTGGGCTCGAACCCGATGGGCAGGATCTCGAACTGCCAAGCCTGACGGCGGCTGATCAGCTTGAGCGCCTCGGCGTCGAATTTCTGTTCCGAGAGGTCGATGGTCCCGGTGAAGCGGTGGTACTGCTCGATCCAGGCGGCTTCGATCGACTGCAGCGTGACATCGAACATTTGTTCAGCCAGCACGCCGAAGGGTAGTTGTTGGGTTTTCTGAGCCTGAACGACCTCGAAGACCTGCTGTTCGGTAAGCACGCCGTTTTCGACGAGGATTTGGCCGATGCGGATGGGGGATTGTGACACGCGATTCTCCTGCGGTGGGTCGTTCGGGCCGGTCTTCCCCAGGAACTGATGGGGCCGGGCTACCGTGGAGATCGTCGTGACTTGGGCAGTAGATAACGCCGGGAGAGCGTTATCCCGGGACTACGGGTTTACCGTAACCGCACAAACCGACCAGCCGGAATGGCGGGGTCGGTTTACGGGCAGGTCCAGAATTTTTGGGTTTGAGGCTAAAGCGAGCGGGCCCCGCCATCCAGACACATGTTTAGCGGGTGACGCGTAGCGTCCCGCGTTTTACGTGCCGTAGGTTCCGATTCACGGTTCACGCGGAGCACTTCGTGCCGCCCGCTAAACGGCAGGCCACGGTGCATCAGTTCGCACTCAGCACATCCACCTTGGTGGGGCGGATGAGGTTGAGGCGGGTGGTGGGGTCGTAGACCGACTCGCCGACGATGCCAACGATTCGGCCGATCATCTGGACGGTGTCCACCGCTTCGCTGGGCTCGAGGTAAGCGATGGTGCGCTTGCCGGTCGGGTCGAGCAGGCGGAGCAGCACGGGCTGGTTGGCTCCGGTGTGTACGGTGGAAGCGGTGAGGATGCCGACCGCGTCGTACTCCGAAGCCACGGCCGGGACGGCGGGCGGGGTGGGCGCCTTCGGGGTTTCGGCAACAGTGGGCTCTTCGGCGGATGCGGTGGCTTCAGCGTCGGGGGCCGGGGCGGCCTCGTCTTCGGCCGGGGTTTCGGCGTCGGCCAGCGGATCGGTCGCTGCGGTTTCGGCGTCAGGCTGTCCTTCGTTGACCTCAGCGGTCACCGCATCGGCTTCGGCCAGGGCGGTGGCGAGCTCGCGGTTGCGTTCGAGTTGGGTCAGCCGGGCACGGACGATGGCCATGTCGCTGTCGCTTAGCTGGGCGATCTGGGCGGCGTCGGCGTAGCCCTGGACCATCTTGGCGATGGGCTGTTCTTCCACCGGCAGGCTCAGGTAGGGCAGCATCGCGACTTCCACCGCACGCAGCATCTCGTTGGTGGCGTCAGTCTTCACCTGCACATCAGGCACCGGGACATCGACCGTCGGGTCGTTGAGTAGATCAACCTCTTTTTCGGCAACCGCGGCCTCACCCGCAGGATCGACGACCTCATCAAAGGAGATCACTTCAGCGGGGGGTAGTGGGGCCTCGGCGGCCTCGGTCGGGGCGGGCTCGGGGGTGGGAGTCGGGGTGACGGGCTCGGGCTCCACTTGCTTGGGGGCCGGTGGGTTGACCACCACGGGCTCGGGTTTGGGCTCGGGCGTCGCCTCCACGGGCGGATTGATTACCACCGGCGGCTTGGGGGCTTCGGCCTGCTCTGCAGGAGCGGCTTCCGCGGGCGGCGTCACGGGCTCGGGTTGGGTGGGTTCAGCCGGCGCGGGGGCTGGGACGCGGTTGGCGGCGGGCTCGATCGAGCCGGGGGGGAGGAATAGGTAAGCGTTCTTCGGCGGCTTAATCTTGTAGGAGTTGTTGACCTCGTCGACGATCTCGACCGAATCGCCTGCGTTGAGCTTGACGAGCTCGCGGTAGCTGTCGGCCGGGCCCTTGGTGGCGTGGGCGGCGTAGATGCGGGTGCCATCGGTCTCGATAATGCCGAGGCTGCCGTCGCCGCGGACGTTGACGTTCTTGCGCTCGACAAAGCAGAACACCCCGTCGGGGCACTCGATCTTGTACCAGCCGAACAACTCCGCTTCGACCACGACTTCCGCGCCGACCTCCAACGAGCTGACCTCGTAGTACGCCCGGCCGGCACCGGAACGCACCATCGTGTTCGCTTCGATCACCACCGCGTCGAAGGGCGGCGTCGGCGCCTCTTGGGCCTGGCTTACCCCGGGGACGCTCGCCAACACGAGCGACCAGCAAATCACAAACAAAGCGGGGGCCAAGGCAGCGGGGCGGTGGGGCATGGTGGAGGTCTCCAGACTCATTCTTTATCTAAACACAGACGCTTCGGGTCGGCCAAGGTTCCCGGTATGGCCAAAAGCGGCTTGCCGTTGGCTCGCGGGTGGGGTGGGTTGCTTTGGGGCAGCCCGACCACCGTCGTGATCTGCGTCACCTGATCTTCACGACACTATAACTTGCCGCGGACCCTCGCTCCACGAACCGAATTCAGATCGCATCGTAGAATCCACATACATGCGAAATCGCTTGAAATCTCGGGTGGGTCAGGGGCTGCTGCTGGTTCTGTTTTTCACCGCGATCGCGGGAGGATGGCCCGACAAGGTTTTGCAGGCCACGCCCCGAGTTGCGTTGGGGCAAGCTCAGACTGCCCCGACGCCCAAGTCCGCCAAGCAAAGCATCCGGGAAGTCATCGGATACGACGCTGCGGCCGACCGCCTGGGCCGCCAGATGCCCACCGGCTACGGTGTCCCCTTCGCCCACGTCGAAGGTGGGCTGGGCGAATACCGCCCCAACCTCACCGGCCCCGAATACGACGCGGTCGCCTTCTCCCTCCGTTCGGGCGAGTCGAACCCCAGCGGACACGCCACCCACACCGCACGCATCATCTACGGCAGCCGAGGCCTAGCCCCCGGGGTCGAGGTCGTCCACTGCATGACCAGTGGCGACTTTCTGGGCAAGCTCGTGCTCAACGCCGGCACTACCGGCCCGCCCGTGCCCGCTCAAGACTCACCGTTCAACCCCCGCGTCTACACCCACTCCTGGATCGGCGAACCCGCCGAGATCCAGTCCGCCATGATCCTCCGCCGGGTGGACTACCTCGTCGATACCCGCGACGTGATCATGTGCGTCGGCGTGAACAACGGCCGAGACACCCCCGTTCCCGCACTGCTCGGCAGCGCCTACAACGCCATCGCCGTGGGTAGCACCAGCGGTAAAAGCTCCGGCGGCGTGACCTCGGTCGACCTGCCCGGACGATCCAAGCCCGACCTGGTCGCACCCCACGGCCAAACCAGCTACACCACCCCCGTCGTCTCCGGCATCGCCGCGCTGCTCCTCGAAAAGGCCGACCGCCTCGTCGAAGCGGGTCACGAAACCGCCAACCGCGCTGAGGTCATCAAGGCCGCGCTGCTTAGCGGCGCGACCAAGCCCGAGGGTTGGCAGCCCCTGCCCGATCAGCCGCTCGACAGCCACCTCGGCGCGGGCGTGGTTAACGTGGACCGCTCGCTGCGCATCCTCGCTGCTGGGCCCGCCAAGCCGGGCGAGCAGATCAAACGCCTCTCGGGGTGGTCGTTCCCCACGCTGAAGAAAGACGCGACGGCGAGCTACGCGCTCAAGCTGCCCATCGACACCGGCCCGGCCACGTTCACCATCACCTGGCACCGCCGGATCGACGGCCGTGTCGCCATCGGCGTCCGCAAAGAAACGCAAGAAAAAGTCGCGGTCTGGCTCGACGGGCCTCGCCTCATCGACCTCGACCTGCGTTTGATTTCCATCATCGATGGGCAGGAGTCCGTCCTGGCCACGAGCACCAGCCGGGTGGACAACGTGGAACACATCCATGTCCCGTCGCTGGCCAAGGGCGAGTACCGCATCGAGATCGTCCGCGACGCCGAGCACAACGAACTCGAAGAAGACTGGGATGTCGCGCTCGCGTGGAAGATCGATAGGCCGACGAAAGATTAAAAACCACACCGATGTTTAGCGGGCGGCCCGCAGGGCCCCGCGTTCTTCGCCGTTGTCTTCATCCTCGAGCGAATCCTTCCCCCCATCCGCAAACGCAAATGCGAACAATGCCGTCGCCACGAGCGTCAGTGCCATCGCATACAGAAACACCGCCGTGAGCGAGACGTCCGCGATCCAACCCGCGATCAGGTTGCCCGCGATCCGCCCCGTGCCGAACACTACCATCGCGTACAACCCCTGGATCGAGTTGCGAAACGCCTCGTCCGCTCGGCGGTTCAGATAGATCGGCGGGGCGACGTGCACCACCAGCACCATGATCCCGTGGAAGACCTGCGTGCCCACCGCGACGCCCACGTTCGGGAAGATACCCAGCAAGAGGTACCGCGCCACCATGCACAGCCCGCCGATGACCATGAGCTTACGCAGGCCCCAGTGCCGCATGAACCATCCGAACCCGAGCATGAACCCGATCTCGATCACCACGCCCAGGTTCGCGATCAATCCCACCCACTCGGCCTCGATGCCGACGGTCTGCGTCAGGTACACCGGATAGAAGCCGTAGTACGCGGTGATCGCCAGGTGGATCAGGAACATCGCCACGCAGAACACCAGCACGTGCGGCTCGCACAACGCCCGCAGTGCCGCCACGGTGGGTAGGCCCTGCCGCTTACGGCCTGGCTCTTCTTCGTCTTCTTTCTCCGTTCGATCAATCTTCGGCAATAGCAGCGCGTTGAGCACGCCCACCCCGCAGCACACCGCGCCGCACCAAACCGATGCGGTGGTGTCGATCGACTCGTGGCGGAGGATGAAGTACAGCAGGATGGACGGCGCGATGAAGCCGAACGTGCCGAACACGCGCACGATGTGGTAGTCCTGCACCGGGTCGCCGCGGGCTTCGAGCTCGGCCCTGCGTTGGAAATACAGCCCGTCTTGTAATGACGTGACCGGCGCGAACGCCAGCGCGAACAGGCCGTGCACGATCAGGATCGTCCAGTACCCGTCGACCTGGGTCAGCCAGGCCAGCGTCAGCCCCGACCCGGCAAACAGCAGCCCCAGGAGCGTCCGCCCCTGCATGTGCGTGTCCGCCAGCGCCGCGGTGATCACCGGCGTCACCACCACCGCCACCCCGGTCAGGCTCAGCACCCACCCGATCTGGCTCATCGTCAGCCCCCGCTGTTCCAGGAACACCGAGAGGTACGGCAGGACACTGCCCATCACCGTAAACGACAGAAAAAACTGGCTCTTGATCGCACGCACGTGGCCGGATGATAGCCCCACCCCCGGAATCAGGTCGCGGTCCTTAAATTTAGCCCCGGGTCAATGACCCGGGGTGCCGCGGCCCACGAATTCTCACAAACCTCTGCTTCCTCCACATTCCCTCCACCCCGGGTCACTGACCCGGGGCTAAAGTCGGCCGATCCCGTACAATCTCCCGCCTTATGAGCGCCGATCCTTCCAACACGTTCTACGTCACCACCCCGATCTACTACGTCAACGACAAGCCCCACCTCGGGCACGTCTACACGACGATGGT
>JBCCWB010000052.1:0-19501 GCA_039194345.1 Planctomycetota bacterium | reverse complement strand
TGCTCGCTGCGGGGCATGAAGCCTTCGGCCCGGCCGATCTGTACGACGAGAGCACCGCCCTCGTAACGCTGGGCCATGCCGGTGACCAGTTCGCCGACGCGGTCGATGTATTCGTTGTAGATGCTGGCGCGTTCGTCTTCACGGAAGCGCTGGATCATGACCTGCTTGGCGGTCTGTGCGGGGATACGGCCGAGCTCTTCGAGCGGGATGTACTCTTCGCCGCGGAAGACGTTGATCTCGCCGTTGAGGCGGTCGATCTCGCAGGAGAAGTCTTCGGTGTCGACGGCGTTGAAGTGTTTACGGGCAGCCGAAACCATGGCCTGTTCGAGGTCGGTCAGCAGGGTTTCTTTGTCGACGTTGCGGTCGCGGGAGATCGAGTCGACGAGGCGGAGCATTTCGGGGCCGTTCATATGATTTGTCCTGTACGTATCGAGTTGTGTCGGGATGTCGAAGCAGCCGAGGCGTTCTCGGCGGAATGAAAAAACCACGAGGCGAAATTCGCTCGTGGCTTGAGGTCGTGCCTTGGCTCGCGGGCTTCCAAGCGGGCTTGGAACGCACGAGTGGCGGAGGGATGCGCAGTCTGGCGGTTAAGCCATGATCGCGGCCTCCGTGGGTTGGGACGTGCCCTGCGTGATGCGGGGTTCGCCGAGCCGTTGGGGGCCGTGGGCAGGGGGGAGCTGACCAAGTTGGGTGGTTACGCCACCCATTACTTGCTGAGCCGTTCCGTGCCGTGGATCGCGTGTGCGTGTTGCATCCGGTCAACCTCAAGCTGCCAACAGACCCTATGCCTGCTGGCGAACCCATAAGAGTAGGCTTTAGCGGAGGTTTGTCAAGATTGGGCGGGTGGGTCAGCGGGGGGCGAGAGGGCGTTTTCGAGGGCGTCCTGGAGCAGGTGCATCTGCTCGCGGGCCAGCTTCTGGCCAATCATCGAAACCCACCACAGCCCCCCGCATCCCAGGAGGCAGGCCAGCACGACCCACAACGCCAACGGCCGGTTGCCCATGGTCCACTGGGCCAAGGCCCACATGGCGGCGAAAAAGCCCGCGGTGGCGAGGCTGAAGTAGACGGCCATGAACCCGGTCCAGAGGCTGGGGGCCGGGGAAAACCGGGCGTGCAGCGAGGTCCGCGCGGGTTTGGCGGCATCGCCCTTCTCGGCCAAACCCGGCTCCGCAGGCTCGAATTCGAGGTTCAGCCAGGGCGACCAGAAGTGCCGGACCGCCGGAGTGACCGTGAGCGTCATGTAACGCCCGGCCCGCTGAGACTCGATCGGATGGTCGGTGTGGTCCAAATAGGTCTGCAGCGTGCCCATCGCCTCGTCGGGCATCTCGACGAGCGGGAGACGAAAGGACGGTCGCAGTGTAGGGCTGGACATACAACGATCTCGGCCGAGCGGCGGGGGATAGATCTAACCAGTGTAAGGCCCGACCGCCCCGCACCAAAGCTGCGGGCAACCCGCACGACCAGCAAGAAATAAGCCCGCCGAAAGATCGACGGGCTCGTAAGTGTTTTGGTTATCCGAGCGACGCTTACGCCGCGTCCTTGGCGTCGGTTTCGCTGCCGACCGGCGACCAGGTGCCGGGCTTATCGAGCGTGGCCAGGGCCGGGATGCCGTCGGTCTCGTCCATGATCTTTTTGGAGCGTCCCAAGGCCACACGGATGATCAGCCCCAGGATCAACGCCACGCCAGCGATCGCCGCCAGGCTAATCCCGGCATACAGCATGGTGTCGTCGCGGGCAGCGGTGGTGTTACGCTCGGCCGACTGCAGCATGCGGGCGGTGTTGTCGTCGCGGCCCTCGGATCGATCGATCGACATCTGGCGGGAGACGATGGCTTTGCCCAGTGCGTCGAGCACGCCTACGACATACTCGGACTGCTCGCTGGTGTAGGTGAACTCGATGCGTGACGGGTTGCCCGCCAGTTCCAACGACTCGTTGAAGTGGCTGGCGAGTTGACCTGGGCTGGTGAACAGGCGGATGCCGCGTTGGTCGAGCTGGCTCAGCGTGGCGACCATGACGCCGTCGCTGTTGATGAACCCGCGGAAATCGTTGAGCCAGTTGTTGGCGGGGGACACGGTTTCAGCCACGACCTCGGTAGCAGGCTCTTCGCCGGGCTCAGCGGCTTCGGTCGTTTCGACAGCCAGTGTGCCTTCGTTGATGGACTCGTTGAGCGCTTCAACCGCGGCTTCCGCAGCGACGCCGGGACGACGCTGTACATCGACATCGGTCGTCGCGGCCTCGGCGGCGGACGTGGCCAACGCCTCGGCTTCAAACGACATCGCCATCGACGATTGCCACACCGGCACCGCCAGCTGCTTGCCGACGAAGTAGCTGAACGTCGCCGCACCGAGCAGGGCGATGATCATCAGCGCAACCATGCTGGCGGTCGAGCGGGTGGCCCACTTCTGGACCATGGCTTTTTCGCTGGACTCGAGGAATTTTTTCACTTCGACGAGGTTGCGGCGTTCTTTGTCGAGGCCGGCAAACTGGGCGCTGCTCGATTCGACTTGCGACTCGGCGGCCTGGATTTTGTCGGCCTGCTCACGCAGCTGGTGCAGGTACTTGCGGACCTTGTCGCGACGCTTCTTGATGACTTCGTCGGCCTTGACCATCTGGGCCTTACGCTTTTCGTACTTGGCCTTGAACGCGGCAAGTTCTTCGCGGAGCTCGGCGATGGTCTGGTCTTTCTCGTCATCGCTCTGCGGAGCTTGGTCCATCTGATCGATGCGCGACAGCAGGTCGGCTTCTTGCTCGGCCAGGTCGGCTTCGCGTTGATCCAGATCGGCTTCGCGTCGGTCGAGTTCGGCGATGCGATCGGTCAGGTCGGCGGGGGCTTCACCCTCGATGACCACGGCGGGTTCGTCCAACTCATCGGAGTCAGCCAGCTCGGCACGCAGGTCGAGTTCTTTGCTCTGTTCTTCCAGGCGAGAAGCCCAGTCGTTGAGTTCGTTTTCACGTTCGCCGATTGTCGATTGACGCGACTCCAGCTCTTGGCCGAGCTCTTCGAGCTCTTGCTCACGGGTCGCGAGTTCTGAACGCTCGGCGTCGAGGTCACGCTTGTCCTGTTCCAGCTTCTCGCGGAACTCGTGCTTCTTCGCACGGAATTCTTCTTCACGGCGAGCCAATTCGTCTGCCTGATCATCGGTTTCGGCGTCTTCGTTGAAGGTGGAGACACCCATCACCGTGTCGGCGGAATCGGTCTTGAAGTCGAAGTCGTTCTTAAGCTGATCCAGCTCCGCAGCGCGGGCGTCCAGCTCGGCTTGACGTGCTTCGAAGACGGCTTCTTGTTCGGCCACCTCGGCACGCTGGGCTTCGAGCTCGGCCTTCATCTCGGCGACGGCCTGCTCTTCTTCCTGGACCTTCTCGCGGGCCGAGAGGACTTTGGCTTTGCCTTGCTCCAGCGTTTGCCGGAACATGTTTTCTTTCTGAGTGAGCTCGGCTTCGCGATCGTTGAGGATGCGTTCGAGTTCCTGGAGGTTCTCGGGCATGTCGCCCTGACCCAGTTGCTCACGCTGACGATCGATCTCCGCTTGCTGGGCGTCGAGTTCCTTGGCCCGGGCATCCAGCTCTGCGCGGCGTTTGGAAAGTTCGTCGTGGCTGCCGGAGTTGTCGGCTTTGCGATCCAGGTCGTCGAGGCTCGGGATGAACCCGGGCATCAGTGTGTCGTTATTGAGATCGCTGGCCTGCTCGGTCAGCTCTTCACGGGCCCGGTCCAGACTGGCCTGCTGGGCGTCGAGGGCATCCTGGCGGAGCTTCAGGTCCATGTGGGCTTTGGAAAGCTCTTTCTTGCGTTCTTTGAGCTGCTGGCGCTGCTCGGCAAACTCGGCGCGTTCGTCGTCGAGTGCAGCGCGGTCGCCCTCGATGGCTTGACGTTGCTCGTCGAGGCCTAGCTTGCTTTCTTCGAGTTGTTGCTGAGCCTGGTCGAGTTCTGCACGCTCGGCATTCACCTGATCCCACTTGGATTGGATCTGGTCGAGTTCGTTCTGCAGCTCTTCCTGCTTGGCGGCAAGGTCGGCCTGCTGCTGATCGAGCTGGGCTTGACGCTGGTTGCAATCGGCGTCGCGCTGCTCGACCTCGGCGAGGTGTTGGTCGGCTTCGCTGAAGCGCTGCTGGAGCGCTTGGTCTTGGTTGTTGTACTCCGCCCATTTGCCGTCGAGCTCGGCTTGTTGCTGCGAGACGTGGTCGGCGTGTTGGCTACGGTCGTTTTCTAGTTGCTGCTGCTCGTCGAGGATCGACTGACGCTGCTGATCGAGTTCTTTGCGTTCGGATTGCAGTTGATCGCGGTCGGCTTGGAGGCCGTCACGCTGCGCGGCGAGTTGGTTACGCTCGGTGTCGAGCTCTTCGCGTTCGTTAGAAAGTTCGCTGCGTTGGGCGTCGAGTTGGGCTTGACGATCGGCGAGGTGGTTTTCCTGCTCGGCGATCTTTTGAGCCTGGGTGTTGACTTCCTCGGCGTGCTTGTCGTTCTGCGCCTGCCAGTCCTTTAGAGCACCCAAGCGGGCCTCGAGGTCACCCAGCAAGTCCAACGCTTCGTTCGGATTGATCGAAGCGGGCGGAGCGGGGGGGATGGACGCGGGTTCTGAACCGTTTGTTTGGGGTTGGTCAGCCATGACAAGCCTCTCACCAGATCGGATGCGGAAATTAGTCGACATTGGATCATCGGCGAGTTGCGCGGGTCACCTGAGCGGCATAACCGTAAAATCCCAACGCTAAGGTCCGGATAGTTTCACACGCTTAGGCGATAACCCCTATGAATGACGTTAATCCATCCCCGATAACTCCGAGCCGTGCCTCGGCCGAGTCGTCGCCCGCGGCGCTGGTCGTGCGGGATGTGACGTTTGGGTATGACGCCAAGCGTCAGGGCGAGCCGGTTTTGACGGAAGTGTCGGCCGAGCTGATCCCGGGCCGGGTGACGGTGGTGCTCGGGCCGAACGCTTGCGGTAAGTCCACGCTGCTGCGGGTGATGCTGGGCCAGCTCACGCCATGGACGGGGGCGGTGGAGCTGAGCGGCACGCCTGTGGCGTCGTTGGTGGGTGAGCCATTGGCCCGGCGGGTGAGCTACGTGCCGCAGCGTGGCGAGGTCGGATTTGCGTTCACGGTGAGGCAGATCATCGCGATGGGGCGGTTTGCTTTCGGGGATGAGAAATATGTCGACGAGGCGATCGCGACGTGTGGGTTAGCGGACGTGGCGGGCCGGGCGTTTAACGAGCTATCGGGCGGTCAGCAGCAAAGGGTGCTCATCGCGCGGGCCTGGGCCCAGAGCCAGCCGACTTCATCGGGGGCGGGTGAGTTGTCGGCCAATGTCGTCCTGGCTGACGAGCCTGCCTCGAGTTTAGATCTGCGCCACGCCCACGAAGCGATGGCGATGTTCCGCGGCTTGGCTGACGAGGGGCGGGCGGTCCTCGTGGTGCTGCACGGCCTGGAGCTGGCTACACGCTGGGCGGATGAGGTCTGGCTGATGGACCGCGGCAGGATCGTCGCGTCGGGCTCGGCCGAGTCGGTGTTGAAACCCGAGGTGTTGTCGCCGGTGTACGGCCTAGCGTTGGATCGGATCGAGCACGACGGACAGGCCGTCTTGGTGACGAAAAACCCGCCAAACGGCTTCGGTCGCGATACACTTGAGGGGTAGGCGATTGATCGCCAACTCGATGAAAGGCGTATTGATGATCCCAATCGACCCCCTGATTGCCCAAGGCTCCGGTTCCGGCTCGGGCTTCTCGCTGGTCCAAGTCCTGGTGTCCGGCATCATTGGGGTGATCTTCGTCAGTACGCTCATCAAAAACGCCATCAAAGAAAGCCAGAAGAACAAAGGGCAGCAAGGCCTACCTCCGGGGATGGCTGAAGACGGCGGCGGTCCATCACTCGAAGAGATCAAGGCCCGGCGACGCGCACAGCTGCAAGAGATGTCCCAGCAGCGGGGCGGGCGACAGGCTCCGCCGAGCTCCGCGAATGCGGGGGATGCGAACCTGAGCATGGCCGAGCGCATCGCCCGGGCCCGTGCCGCGCAGCGTGGCCAGCCGCCTCAGCCTCAAGCCCGTGCGGGCAATCCGTTGCCTAGCGAAGTGTCGCCGCAGCGGCGTGCTGATCCCCGGCCCGCCCCGGCCGCGCGTGGAGCGCAAGCGCAACAGCAACGAGCCGAGGCTTTGCGAAGTCGCGAATTACAGCGGCAACAGCAACGCCGTGAAGCCCTCGCCGCCCGCCAACGCCAGATCGAGCAGGCGAAGGCCCAGCGCACTCAGACCAGTCGTCAGCAACCCGCCCGGCCTCAACCCGCAACCACGCAACGCCGACCGCTGCCTCCGGTGCAGACGCCGCACCCCAAGAAGATCCAGCCGCACGAAGGCGTGCACCGCATGGTCGAGGACGCGGCGGTGCAGGAAGTCGGCTCCGCCCGCCGGGAGAAAGAGCTCGCGCAGCAAGACGCGTCTTCACAGCTCATCAACTTCAATAAGCTGAGCAAGAAGGACCTCCGCCGAGCTTTCATCCTGAAGGAAGTGCTTGATCGCCCCGTGGTGGAACGTGACCCGCTGGCGTTTTGAGTCAGCATTGGTTTGCAGCGTTGCCCCTTCGACGCCTAAGCTCACGCCATGGCTGATGCTTCTGAATCCAATGATTTCAATCTTTCGCTGCCCCAGGCCGACGGCGTGGAGCGGGCGCTGAACGACCCGGTGTCACGCATCGATTTGGTCGTCGGCGATCTCACGCAACCCGATCCCGCGTGGGGCGTGGATGCGATTGTGAATGCCGCCAACGAATCGCTGCTCGGCGGCGGGGGCGTCGATGGCGCGATCCACCGCGCTGCGGGGCCGCGCTTGCTTGAATTCAACCGCACCCTCGACGGCTGCCCGACCGGCCTAGCCAAGGCATCCCCCGCCTTCGACCTCGAAGCCCAAGGCATCGATCACATCTTCCACACCGTCGGCCCGGTCTGGAACGACGCGGGCTCCGACGAAGCCGCCGCCTACGCCATGCCCGGTGCCCCCCTCGGCGAAGCCGCCCAACTCGGCTACCTCCACGAAGACACCCTGCTCGCCAGCTGCTACCTCAACTGCCTCCGCCTGGCGGTGCAACACGAAGCCAAGGTCGTCGCCTTCCCCGCGATCAGCACCGGCATCTACCGCTTCCCCAAAGAACGCGCCGCCAAGATCGCCTTCGGCCACGTCTTCGGCCACTTCGCCGCCCGCCCCGCCCCCGAGTTCCCCCACAAGGTGCTGTTCGTCTGCTTCAGCGAAGAAGACGCAGCCGTTTACCGGGAAGTGATTCAGTGCCGCGCCGACTGGATGACGAATCGGCGACGAGTTTGAGTTTGGAACCGCAGATGCACGCGGATTAACGCAGATGGTTCAAGACCAATGGATCCACAGATATGCACGATCGACATGATGAATCCAATCCCAGCATCATGCCTATCGTGCATATCTGTGGATAAAAACAATGGATTTGATCTGCGGCCATCCGCGTCCATCTGCGGTTTCACATCATCTTCATCGTCGCATGCGCCATCACGATCGCCGCGGCGTTGGCGAGGTTGTAGCTGCGGATGTTTTCGCCGCCGTTGATCGGGCCGGGCATCGGGATGTGGATCGTGCGGTCGGGCCAGCGGTCGTGCCAAGCTTGGGGGAGGCCGGTGTTTTCGTTGCCGAGGATGACCACGTCGCCCTCGGCGTACTCGGCCTGGTCGAAGCGGTGCTTGCCGAACTTGGTGATCAGCCAGGGCTGGCGGTCGCCGAGCCATTCGAGAAAAGCGTCGTCGCTTTTGTGCTCGGTGAGCGTGACCGACGGCCAGTAGTCGAGGCCCGCACGCTTAACCGCGTGGTCGGTGATCTCAAACTTCATCGGGTGGATGAGGTGCAGGTGAGCGCCCATGCCCACGGTGGTGCGGGCGATGTTGCCGGTGTTCTGCGGGATGGCGGGGTGGTAGAGGACCAGGTGGAGCATGGCGGCAATGTAGCGGGTTGTAAGCGGCTCCGTTGTGTGAAACGCGGTTAAGAACATTATCATGGAACGTCTCGGCCGAGCTCGCACTTTCGAGCCGCCGTGAGCCTGACCCGACCCACGCCACCGAGCCTGCACATGAACACCCTCATCCTCCAAGAACCCGGCCGCCTCGAATTCACCCAGACCGACCAGCCCGGCGAGCCCGGCCCCGGCGAGGCCGCCGTCCGTGTCCACCACGTGGGCATCTGTGGCACCGACATCCACGCTTTCGGCGGCAACCAACCGTTCTTCGACTACCCCCGCATCCTAGGCCACGAGCTCGGCATTGAGGTCACTGCAGTCGGCGAAGGCGTAACCAACGTGAAGGTCGGCGACAAGTGTGCGGTCGAGCCGTACGTGTACTGCGGTGAGTGCCCCGCCTGTCTCCGCGGCAGGACCAACTGCTGCGAAAACATCAAGGTGCTGGGCGTGCACGCCGACGGCGGGATGCGGGAACGTTTCGTGATGCCCGCCAAGCTGTTGCACCCCTCGGACAAGCTGCCGCTGGAAAGTCTCGCCCTGGTCGAGACCCTGGGCATCGGCAAGCACGCCGTCAGCCGCGCTCGGCTCGAAGAAGGCGACACTGTGGCCGTCATCGGCCTGGGCCCCATTGGCCTGACCGCGATCCAGTTTGCCCTGCTCGACGGCGCGAAAGTCGTCGGCATCGACCTCAGCGAGAAACGCCTCGCCACCGCCAAAGCCCTCTACCCCGAGATCGAAACGCTTGGACTCGATACCGCCAAGCCCCTCGAAGAACAGTGGGAAGCTACCCTCGGTGAACTGCCCCAGGCTGTCTTCGACGCCACCGGCAACCGCCACTCGATGCAGGCCGCCTTCAAGCTCCCCAACCAGGGCGGCACGCTCGTCTTCATCGGCCTGCTCATGGGCGAAATCTCGTTCGACGATCCTTCGTTCCACCGCAAAGAACTCACCCTCATGGGCAGCCGTAACTCCACCGCCCAAGATTTCCGCGAGATCATCGAGCACATGGAAGCCGGTCGGATCGACGTCGCCAAGTGGATCACCCACCGCACGACCGCGCAGGAACTCCCCGGCATCTTCGAAGACTGGCTCAAGCCCGAGGCCGCGATGCTCAAGGGTGTGGTGAGTTTCTAATTCAAACTACGTAGGGATTGCGATGAGCAAACACGTTTAGCGGGTGACGCGAAGCGTCCCGCGTGAGGTGCGTGCTACACCTTGTCCGCATCAAACCGCGTCGAGAACAACCCGTCGGGATCGAGCTCCGGAAGGATTTCGCCCTTGCGTTCTTGAAGACCCTCAAGGTCATCCAGGATCAAGCCCTGCTCGATCAGCTCACGCTCGGGCTTGCGACCCTTGTCGTCGATCCGCTCGCACCAATCCGCCACCGCGTCGCGCAGCGTGCTCAGCGTCTGTGCGTACTCTGCGCGGTCGGCGAGGTTGTGCAGCCCGTGCGGGTCCGACACGAGGTCGTACAACTCTTCCTGCGGTTTAGTGAGTTGCATCCATACGTTGTCGGGGAAACGCAGCTTGCCTTCGAGCGACAGGCGGCGCGTCTCGGTCGTCACCGGGCTGGTTTCCATGTAGCGGTTGCACTGGGCATACGGGATGTCGGGCCGATCGTTGTGCAGGTACAGGTACCGCCGGTCGGCTGCGCCGCGGACGCGGTCGTGCGATGAGTCCATACGGTCACGCCCGAAGAACACGCAGTCCGGCTCGGCCTCGGCATCGGGGCCCAATAGCGGTCGACCGTCGTAATTTTCAGGACGGTCCACGCCCGCCAGCGCCAGGATCGTCGGCGCGATATCCACCCAAGACACCAGGTCGTCCCGCACCGAGGCGGGATCGGTGAGCCCCGGGGCCCGCACGATCATGGGCATCCGCACACCCGCCGGGTAACACCAGCGCTTCTCGCGGATCAGCCCTCGGCCGTGGTCGGAGATGTAGATCACCACGGTGTTGTCCGCCAGGCCCTGCCGCTCGAGGTCTTCGAGCACGTGGCCGATCTGGCGGTCCTGCTCCTCGAGGTTCTTGTAGTAACGCACCAGCGACGCCCGCGTCGTCCGCGTGTCGGGCATGTAGGGTGGCACTTCGAGACCGGGGAGTTCATCCAGCTCCGCGTCGTCGCACTGCGGGTCGGGCTTGGCCACGTTCGCCTCGGCGTCCGACGGCCAGAGCTGGCTCTCGTGGGTCATGTTGAAATTGTAGAAAAACAGCCACGGCTGATCCGGCAGCTTGCCCGCCGCCAAATCCTTCCGCCAATCGGTCCGCGCATCAGCCAACCGCTCTTTGAAGTTGTCCGCCTCTTCGTCGTAGTTGAAGTCGGTCTTGTTCGCCCAGTTCACGAAGTACCCCGCGTCGCGCAGCTCCTCGGTGAACACACGCGGCGGCTTGGCCAGCTTCGAGCGGTGCAGGTGAGACCCGATCTTCCGCGGGTCCTGCCCCGAGATCATCGTGCTGCGGGCGGGCGAGCAGACCGGGGCGGTGGTGTAGGCGTTGCGGAACAAACACCCCTCGGTCGCGAGGCGGTCGAGGTGGGGGGTGTGCGCGAAATCATCGCCGTAGCAGCCGTGGTGTCGGCCGACGTCTTCGCCGACAAGAAACAAAAAATTCGGGGGGGTGTTGGCCATAGATAAAGTTTAACGGGTGAGAGACAAAGTCTTGGGGCGGGTGTCTCGATCGGGTAAATCGGTCACCCTGCAGAACGAACCACCGCTCGATACTTGTCGAAAATATCGCGGCTTTTGCGATCCAAATCGGACGCGAGGACATCGGCCTGTGCAATAGCAGCGTGGGCCGATTCTTCCTTACCCGCGATGGCGGAAATCATCGCCTGAACCAACGCTTGAAAAATCCGGTCCCAGTCACCAATGCCCTCCACGCCCTGGTCGAGATACGCCTGGGCGCTTGCGGCGTAGCGCTCGGCCGCGGGGAGCCGTCTGGCGACCGCGTGGACCCAGGCCAACAGCTGGTCGGCCCGCAGCAAGTTCACCGTGTCGCCCGCCCGTGCCCAGTGATACGCCGAAGCGAAAGCGCAACGCACCATCGCTTCCACCGCATCTTCATCGCTGGGGTCCACCGCATCGGCGGCGTCCCACGCGTTGTTGTTGCACTCGACCGCAAACCAGCGGTCCCATTGTTGGATGTCTTCGGGCGAGTGTGATGGCATCGAACGGTCTCCGGAAAAGGTGTTGGCTGGATCGAATCAATCCGCAAAACGGATGGCGAAGCCGAAGGCGCCTTGCCCCAGCGGTTGGCCATCGGTCTCGATGACCAGGGCGGTATCGGTTTGTTGCCACTTGATTCCGCCCGCCGTACAGAATGCGTCGACCGACGCCACCGCCCGCGATTCGTATTCGTTGCCGATCTTCAGCGACTCGATGCGGAATGTGTGGTCTTCGGGCCAACCCAGGGCGAAGGCGTAGAGCACGCCGTCCTTGGTGGTAAAGCGGATGTCGCGGCTATCGGGATCTTCGTCGAAGTATTCGGTGTGGTGGTTGTGCTTGAAGGTGTGCTCGGGCACTTTCTGGGTGCCGTAGACGGTGGGGCCTTCGCCGAAGGTCTTCCACGGGCGGGTGCCGTAGATGCCTTCGCCGTTGAGCTCCAGCCATTGGCCGAAGTCGCGGAGGATGCGGGCTTCGTCGTCGCCGATGGTGCCGTCCGCCTTGGGGCCGATGGACAAGAGCAGGTTGCCGTTCTTGCTGACGATGTCGACGAACTCGCTGATGAGGAACGCCGAGGTCTTGTAGTTTTCGTTGATGATGTAGGTCCACGAGACCTTGCCGACGGCCGTATCGGTTTGCCAGGGGTTCGGGCTGCTCTCGGTGAGTCGGCCGCGCTCGATATCGAGGACGATCAGGTCCTCGGGGAACGAGTCGAAGTTCATGTTCTTGTCCTGGAACACGACCGGCTTGTTCCACTCCAGACCCTTGTTGTAGTAGTAGGCCAGGATCTTCTTGTGCACCGGCGCGAAGCCCGGCTTGTCGAGCCCGAAGTCAAACCACAGGATGTCCGGCTCGTACTGCTCGACGATGTCGGTCGTGCGGTCCCACCAGTGGTCGAGGAACTCCTGCGTCGGTGGATCGTCTTTCTCGCAGGGCTTGCCGTAGAGGTCGTAGAACTCGGGGTCGTTTGTGTCGAAGGTCGGGTCCCACTTGGGGAAGAACTCGCGGTTCAGCGCATAATGCGACGACAAGCCGACCTTGAAGTCGTGCTTCCGGCATTCGTCAACGAGCAAGCGCATCACGTCGCGCTTCGGGCCGATGTCGCAGACGTTCCAGCGGGTGTGTTTCGAGGCGTACATCGCGTAGCCGTCGTGCATCTCGGCCACGGGGACGATGTACTTCGCGCCCGACTCCTTGAACAGCGACACCCAGGACTGGGGGTCGTAGTCGTGCATGGTGAACTGCGGGAAGAAGTCTTTGTAGCCGAACTTCGAGGGGTGGCCGAAGTGCTTCTCGTGATACTCGCGGACCTTCAGCCCGGCGGGGGCGTAGTCCTTGGTGTACATCCACGCGCCGTACTTATCGTCGCCCACAGCCTGCACGCAAGCAGGCCCCCAGAACACGAAGATGCCGAACTTCGCATCGCGGAACCAGTCGGGGCATTCGTAACGACTGCGGATCGAGTCCCAGTCGGGCTCGTAGCGGAAGGTGTCTTGCGAACCGGAAGCGGGTTGGTCACTCATGGGGAATCCGTGAAAACTGATGGGCGGAAAGGAAACGAAACATCAGCCCGACGAGGCGTCACGCAGCGGGCGGACCAATAGCTTACGCAACACCGCGATGAGTGTGGCGGGGTCTTCGAGGTAATTCGCGGGGGGGCGGTAGTAGACCTGGTTGTTATCGAGCTCGGTGGCCCGGCCCGGTGCGCCTTTAAACAAGCCGAGTACCTGTTTGGTCTTGGTCGTGGTGAAGATCAGGTCGGGTTTTTCGAGCTGGATCTTGTCGATGCGCTGCGTGCTGGCGGCGACGCGGATCTCCATGAGGTCGATGAAGTTTTGCGTGGCGGCCGGGGGCTTGCCGTAGGCGTCGGTGAGGTCGGCGACGACTTTGTCGAGCTGGTCGAGGGTGTCGACGCGGGTGAGCCTTCGGTACGCTTCCATCCGGTGCTTGTCGCTGGGGATGTAGCGTTTGGGGATCGACGATCCTTTTTCAGGCGTCGGTAATTCGAGGTGGCATTTGCTGGCCTCGATGATCGGCTCGTGTCGCAGCTTCTTGGTTTCTTGTTCGAGCAGCAGGCAGTACATCTCGTAGCCCACCGCGGCGATGTGGCCGGACTGTTCGGCGCCGAGGAGGTTGCCCGCGCCGCGGATTTCCAGGTCACGCATCGCGATCTTGAAGCCCGCCCCGAGCATCGAGTAGCTCTCGATCGCTTTGAGCCGTTTGGCGGCGACCTCGTTCACCGTCCGGTCCGGCGGGAGGAGCATGTAGCAGTACGCCCGGTGTTTGTAGCGACCCACACGGCCACGCAACTGGTGCAGCTCGGCGAGGCCGAAATGGTCGGCCTGGTTGATGAACATCGTGTTGGCGTGCGGGTTGTCGATACCCGACTCGATGATCGTCGTGCTCACGAGGATGTCGGCATCGCGCCGCATGAACGTGAGCATGACCTTCTCGAGTTCTTTGGGCGGCATCTGGCCGTGGCCGATGACGATGCGGGCACCCGGGGCGAGGCGTTGCAGGTCGTCGGCGACGGTCTGCAGGTTGTGCACCCGGTTGTGCACAAAATAGATCTGCCCTTCGCGGGCTAGCTCTCGGGTGAGCGCCTGCTTGATGCGGTGCTCGTTGTACGGGACGACCTCGGTGACGATCGATCGACGGTCCACCGGCGGCGTGGTCAGCGAGCTGATGTCGCGCAGGCCCACCATCGACATGTGCAGCGTCCGCGGGATCGGCGTGGCTGTAAGTGTGAGCACGTCGGCCGTCAGCCGGAACGACAGCAGCTTGTTCTTGTGCTCGACGCCGAAGCGCTGCTCCTCGTCGATGATGACCATGCCCAGGTCGGCGAACTTCACATCGTCCGACAGGATGCGGTGTGTCCCGATGAGCACATCGACCTCGCCACGCTCGACGGCTTCCAAGGTCTTGCGTTGCTCTTTGGTGGTCTTGAACCGTGAAAGCGATTCGACACGGAACGGGTAGTCGGCCAATCGGCTGCGGAACGTGCGCTCGTGTTGCTCGGCGAGCACGGTGGTGGGCACCAATACCGCGACCTGCTTGCCGAACTCGGCGCACTTGAACGCCCCGCGGATCGCGACCTCGGTCTTGCCGAAGCCCACATCCCCGCAGATCAGCCGGTCCATCGGCGTCTCGTCGGACATGTCCGACTTGATCGCGGCGATCGCAGCGAGCTGGTCTTCCGTTTCGTCGTAAGGGAACTCGGCCTCGAATTCTTTTTGCCACGCCGTGTCGCCGGGGTAGCGGATACCGGGCTGCGTCTCGCGCGCCGCCTGCACCCGCAGCAGTTCGGCCGCGAGGTCTTTCACCGCATCGGCGACCGATTCTTTCTGTTTCTTCCACCGTTTACCGCCCAGCACCGACAGCGGCGGTCGGCCCTGGAACCCGCCGACGTATTTCTGCACCAGGTCGATCTGCCCGGCTGGGACGTGCAGCAGCGCCTGGTCGGCGAACTGCAGCGTGAGGTATTCCCCGCCGCCGGTCATCTCGCCCTTGGCGTTCTTCCGGGCACGCATGGTTTTGAGGCCGGTGAACTTGGCGATGCCGTGATCGATGTGGACGACGTAGTCGCCGACGTCGAGATCGAGGAAAGCGTCGCCGCCCGAGGCGCTGCCCGAGGCCGCGGACATGACCCGCCGTACGCGCCGCCGGGTTTCGTAGCGGTGGAACAGTTCGTGGTGCGGGACGAAGTGGTGGGGCTGATTCGCTTCCTCCCAAGTGAAACCGCGGTGCAGCGAGCCCACCCGGACATCGACCTTGCGGTAGTGGTCGGGCACGTGCTCGATGAGCAGCTCGACCAGCCGATCGCGCTCCGCGGGCTTCGCGCACAACACCGTCACGCCGATGCCCGGCGTTCCCGCGAGGTCACCCAGATCGCGGATCGCGGTTTTCGCGTCCTGATCAAACGTCGGCAGGGCGGCGACGGGCAGGTCGATCCGTTGCGCCAACGGGTTGGACGACTGCGAGTACGCGTTGAGCTCAAGGTGCGGGATCGACGTGAGTTTCTTGAACACGTCTTTGGGCGGCGTGATGCCGTCCGACTTGGTGAGGCGTTCGAAATAGCCGCGGGCCTGTTCGTTGAGCTCAAGGGTTTCGTGCAGCACCGGTACGAAATCGTCCGGCAAGAGGTCGAGCACATTGGCCGTGCCGTGGTCGGACTGGACCTGGTGCTCCGTGCCGCCGACGAGGCCCACGCTGCGGAGCGTCTCGCCCGAGCCCATCGTGTCGGGGTCGATGCGGTGCAGGGTCTCGATCTCGTCGCCGAAATAGTCGAGGCGGATCGGCGAGACGGGCCCGGGCTGGTCCATCTCGGTCAGCACCTTGCCGGCCACGGGGTAGATGTCGATGATCCCGCCGCGGGTGGCGAAGTCGCCGGGCTGGTCGATCGCGTCTTGCCTCGAATAGCCCGCGCGGTCCAGCCAGTCGAGCAGTCGGCCCGGCGGCATGTCTTCCCCCGCCCGCAGCGTCAGCGTCAACCCGCCTAGCGCATCCGGCTCGGGCACCGCCTGCATCAACGCCTGGATCGGCGCAACGATCACATTGGCCAGCGGGGTGGAACCGCCCGCGCCGTGGTTCGTGCCGCTGGCATACCGCCCCTCGACCACACGCTGCACCACCTGCAGCCGCTCCGCCAGCAACTCCAGGTTCACGCTCGACTCGCCCGGCAATACCTCGAGAGCCCCGAACCGTTCCACCACCAAACCCGCCGGATGGCCCGCCGCCTCGGCGTACCCCTCGAGGTCGTCCAGCGCATCGTCCGCCTCGTCGAGGTGAGCCACCACCAGCAGCACCGTACGCCCAAGCTGTTGTGCTACCGCACCTGCGGCCAGCGCCGCAACCGAGCCACGCACCCCGCCCACCGCCGCTGCCTCGCCGCGCGCGACCGCCTCGGCCAGCGCGCCAACGGGCGCGGACCCACACACCACATCGTGCCAGGCGGTCGCGTCAACAGACATCAGTTAGCCGTAGTGTAGCGGCGACAACTGTCATGGCGTTGCCGCTGCCGAAACCCCACTGCTCATGGCCCACACTCAATCCCCGATCAACGGCTTGCCGTCTTTGCCCGCCGCCGTGGTCGTGATCACCACCGGCACCTCGAACCGTGCCCCCTGGGCCGTGCTCGGCGTTGCGGGGGCACCCTCGGGCTCGGGGACGTCGTCAAACACCCGGATCATCGCGATCTCATCACACGCATCGTGCTTCGGGCAGCGCACGCAGTCCGCCCACACCTTCAGCGGCAGGTTCTGCCGATCCACCACCTCAAACCCCAGCCGCTCAAAAAACTTCTGCTCGTAGGTCAGCGACATCACCCGCTTGATCCCGAGCTGCTTCGCTTCTTCCAGACACACCTCAACCAGCCGCTTGCCCAGACCCTTGCCCCGCTGTGAGGGCGACACCGCCAGCGACACGATCTCCGCCAGGTTCGCCCAGATGATGGAGAGTCCACACACCCCAACCACCTCGCCGTGCGTCGGCGATTCCGCGTCGTCATCCTCAACCACATGGAACTGACGCACGTTCTCGTACAACGCTGCGGTCGACTTGGGCAACATCAGCCCAAACTCAGCCGCGTCATTGATGATTCGCCCCATCGCCGGGACATCGGTGATCTTCGCGCGTCGGATCATGGTAAGCACAGTATAGAGAAAGCAAAATATCGCCAGATGGTTGTCTGGCAGGTAATCTAATCTCTAGGGATTGGTGTAGATTTTTTCGGGTACTGGAGTGAATTATGCCCTCGATGAAAACGAGTTTGGGATGGGCATCACCCTGGCCTCTTCGGTGTGTTCGATGCCGATATATCTTGATCGTTCCCCGTCGCGGAGAAGACTGCCCGGAGTGCGGGTTGCCCATGGAACAGTCGATGGAGCAGCGAGCGGTTCCGTGGGGTCACAATGTACTTCAAGCAAAAGCTACGAAGCCGTTCGGCAAGAAGATGATCTCCACAGTTTTTATGCCGATTTATAGCCCTATGCGTTTCGGCGGTACAAATTTGCCCAGTGTTCTACGGGACCCTGGATTTTGGTTTTTCTTTTTGTTGATACAGCTTTTTCTGACGACTATGTCATTGACGATTGTGACCAGTTTCTTGAGCTGGTTTAGTAATTCGCCTTTACGTGATGCGATGGATCGAGATGACTTAAATCACGCTTCAGGATATGCCGCTTTTGGCACGCTTTCGGTTGATATTGGTGTTGTATTTGGGTGGTTACTGATGTTGGGGGTCATTGGTGGGCTGTGGCTGATGTTGGATGGGGTGAGTCAGGTGCGACTCTTGGCTCGACGCTCGAAGTGCCGGCCGGGTCAGGTGTTGACCGCGGCGGTCGGTATGTCTTTAGCTTCAGTAATTTGGCTGCCAATTGGCGTTCTTATCTTTGGTGTTTTTATGTTTGCGGTCATGGTACTAGCAGACCCTGTAGATCACGCGATTTTTGCAACGCCTTTCATTACCGCCTTCGCCACCGCCTTAATGCAGCAGTGGTCGACTAGCCGGATACGGCGGGGATTAATGGCTAGCGGGCGTGCCTCCCGAAAATAAGAGCTTGAGACACCATCTGCAATAGCACGCTGGACAGCGGTTTCATTCGCCGTCCAGCGTAATCGGATGTTGTTAGTTACTTATGCGGGCAATACAAACGCTAAAGCCTGGGACTGTGTATTAACGCCTGCGATCTCGATCTTCGTGTCGCCATCCAGGGTGATCGCATCGCCTGCGTTGGCGGTATCGCCGTTGACGGTCACGTTGCCTGTGGCGACGTGGATGTAAGCCACGCGTCCATAGGGAACCGACAGTGTCGCGGATTGGCCCTGCGAAAAATCGCCGACGTACACCTCGGCGTCCGCGCCGATGGTCAGCGAGCCGTCACGGCCATCGGGTGTCGCCAAGGGCGCGAATTGTCCGTCATGAGTCGCGGGGTCGGGGATGGCTTCCTGGTAGCGAGGTTTCGTGCCGCGTTCTCGGGGCATGATCCAGACCTGCAGGAAGTGCACGGGGGCATCGCTGCGGCCGTTGAACTCGCTGTGGGTGACGCCGGTGCCCGCGGACATGAGTTGCACGCCGCCGGCCCCGAGGCTGCTGGCGTGGCCCATCGAGTCTTTGTGGGCCAGTTCGCCGTCGAGCACCCAGGTGAGGATCTCCATGTCGCGGTGCGGATGGGTGTCGAAGCCCATGCCCGGGGCGACGCGATCGTCGTTGAGCACGCGTAGGCCGTGATAGCCCATGCGATGCGGGTCGTGGTATCCGCCGAAGGAGAAGCTGTGCTTCGAGTCGAGCCAGCCCAGGTTCGAGGTGCCGCGCTCGTCGGCGGGGCGGAGTTCGGTGGTGGGGGTGGTGTTCATTGGGGGTGTCCTTTCGGCCGGTCGGCCATTTAGCTGTTTAAACAACTATATGCCCCCGGCGAAATATTTCCAGTGTCTTCCGGAAAAATTTTGGGGTGGTCGACCGGCCCCGAACAAGGCAGAACCCGCAGTGGACGTCACTCCGGCCAACGCAGCGGCAGATCCTCCGCCTCGAGTTCCTCAAACGACAACGGCGGCAGCGTGTTCCAGGTATCGAACATGTGGCACATCAGCCGTCCGACCGACAACGCGTCGTCCAGCGCGACGTAGGTACGGGGGGGCGAATCGTGCAGCCAGGCGTCGGGCATGTGACGCATCTTCGAGCCGCGGTAGGGCTTGTGTAGCAACGCCATCGCGAGGGTGCGCAGGTCCAACGCCCCTCGGCCGAACGGGCTGTGGCCGACGAAGCGGTGCAGGTACCAGGTGACGAACATGTAGCCCGACGCCGCGGGATGGCCGACGTAGATCGGCTGGCCGGGCAGGTGCTCGACCCACTCGGCGTAGTCACGCATCGCCGGGCCCACCGGCTCGGCTTCGTGGCGGCAGACGGACCACGCCTCGGGCTTGCTCTTCCACCACGCCAGCGTGTCCGGGTCGCCCTCGGCCTCGGGCAACAACTCGAGGTTGGCGGTGAACGTCGAGACGAGCGTCTTGTCCTTTTGGTACGCCGCCGACGCCAGGCTCAGCATCGAGTGCGGCCCGGGGATCGGCCCATCGGTTTCGATGGCCGTGGCGATGTAGATTTCGGGTACGGACATTGGACCCACCCCAACAAAACTGCAAACCAAAGGCAGAACGCCCACAAGAAAAGCTATTCAAGCATTGTCATCGATCGGCGGTTTGCGAAGCCTACGCCCAAAAAACCCTTCCTCCAACTTGAGCCCCGGGTCAATGACCCGGGGCGGCCGCGGCGGAGAAATGCATGTTGGCGTGGTCCAATGCATGTGATGCCGTGTGGGTTGTTGTGAGTGGATGTTAATTGTTGCCACCACCCCTCCCGCGGCGGCCCGGGGTGCCACCGCCACCGCCATCAC
>JBCCWB010000051.1:0-19514 GCA_039194345.1 Planctomycetota bacterium | reverse complement strand
AGGTGGGCGGGCTTGCCATGGTCGGCCACGTGCTGAAGGCGGCGGCAGCCGCGAATGTGACCAGCAGCGCCCTGGTGGTGGGCGCCGATAGCGCATGGACGGATGGGCTTGAGGGCGCGCCGGCCGTGTTCGTGCAGGAGGCGCAGCTTGGCACTGCGCATGCCGTTCTTACCGCGCGCGATGCGATGGGGCCGCAGCATGATGCCGCCGTGGTGCTCTACGGCGACAATCCGCTGATCACCCCCGCCACCATCGCGCGTGTCCTTGCCCGGGTGCGCGAGGGTGCGGACGTCGCCGTGATCGCCTTCCGCGCCGAGGATCCCACCGGCTACGGGCGCATCCTGATGGCAGACGGGCAGATCGTCGCCATCCGCGAAGAGCGCGATGCAAGCCCAGCGGAGCGCGCCGTCACGCTGTGCAACTCCGGCGTGATGGCGATCCGCGCCGGTGCCCCGTTCGAGGCGATTGGGGACATCGGCAACGACAACGCCAAGGGCGAGTATTACCTCACCGATATGGTGGCGCTCGCCCGGGCGGCGGGGCTGGCCTGCGCCGCGCTTGAGGCGGATGCGGACGAGGTCGAGTGGGAAACCTGGACCCTCGACTCCATCGCGGAGTACGGCGGCAACAAGATGAAGGGCGGCTCGAAGACCGACAGCGGCTCGCTCAAGCTTCCCGGCCAAGCGATCATGATCAAGGTCGACATTCTCGACCCCGAAGTCGGCACCGCCGGCTGATCCGGCGGGCTGTCGATGAACAGCCCGGTAGGTGACATCCCAAACAATGAGCGGCTCAGGCGAAAGCCCGGGCTGATTCCCGCATGAGCTACATCACGCCCATGACGAAACACTTCGCCACCCTTACGGGTGGTGTTTTGTTGTGCGGCGTCATGTCGATGGGTTCTCAGGCCAACGCGCAAGCCGCGTCGGGGGGCGGGGTGGATGCGAGTATCTCGGATCGTGATCCCCTGGCCACCAGCCTCCGGCGGGTCGAGCCGGGCAACGCCCAGTTTTCGTTTCAAAACCGATTGACGCGGACCAACTTCCGTGTGGGCTGGTCGCCTTTCGCGCCCGTGACCGATCCCGGCACCGGGCTGACGCACACCCACCAATACCAGTACCGCAGCCCCGGGCTCCGGGCGCTGATCGATCGCCCCGAATACGTCCCCGTCCGTGGCGGCGGCGAGGTGATGATCATCCCTGCCAACACCGTGTTTCAGCTGACTCTTGAGCGCCCCGATGATGCGGGTGAGCCAGAGCCCACCTCCCACGCCAATTACCAGGACTACCGCATCGGCCGCCATGCCAACCCCGGCAGCCCAGGCGCCGCATCGGGCTTGGCCTTCCCCGATCTCCGCCTCGATCGCGTCCCGGTCAGCGACCTCTCGCCCATCCCCCACCCATCGCAGATGCGCTTCCCCCAAGCCGCCTTCCCCAACGGCATCCCCGAAGCCGCAACCCAAGCCGACGCTGAGCAAAGCGAAGCGTCTGGTAACGACTCAAAAGGCGACTCCCATGAGAACGAATTGAAGCCCGCCACGGAGCAAGCCGTCGAAACCTACACCACCGAATCGACGCAAGACTCATCCGCGGATCAATCCGAACCCGCCGCCGAATAAACCTCCAGCGCACGGCACCGCGAAGAATCGCAATACCAACAACCCAGAATTATCCCAAGGTCTCGCTGAGCACCGCGTTGTCGATCAGCCGGACTTTCCCCAGCCGACCCGCCACTAGGGCCACGCTTTCGGCGGGCACCACGCTTTCGATCTCGCCGAGTGTCCGGGCGTGACGCACCGCGGCGTAATCCACGTCGAGGTGATAGGCCTGCATCACGTCGCGCATCATCGTTTCGATTGCGACTGGGTCCGGCTCGCCGTCGCCGGCCATCTGCTGCGCTTGCTTTAGCGCCTTAGAGAGGCCCAGCGCGTGCTTGCGCTGTTCGTCTTCCAGGTATCGGTTACGGCTGCTCATCGCCAGGCCGTCGCCTTCCCTTACCGTGGGCACTTCGATGATGTCGATCGGCAGCATGAGATCGCTGATCATCGCGCTGACCACCGCGAGCTGCTGGTAGTCCTTCCGCCCAAAGGTCACGAAGTCGGGCTGCACCAGGTTGAGCAGCTTCAACACCACCCGGCAGACACCCGCGAAGTGGCCGGGACGCTGTCCGCCCTCCAGCCCATCCGCCACGCCCGGCACGGTCAGCTCCACACCCGGTAAGCCCGGCGGGTACATCGTCTCGGCCTCGGGCGCGAACACGAGGTCCGCGCCCGCGGTCTCGCACTTGGCGGTATCGACATCCAGCGTGCGTGGGTAGCGGTTGAAGTCTTCGTGCGGACCAAACTGGGTCGGGTTGACGAAGATGCTGACCGCCACGTGATCCGCGGATCGGCGGGCGTATCCCAGGTGAGCCAAATGCCCGGCGTGCAACGCCCCCATCGTCGGCACCAACGCCACCCGCCCCGACATTTGGGCGCGGGCTTCTCGCAATTCTTCGATGGTGGTGCAGATTTGCATGGCCCGAAAGTGTAACGCGAAGTATTTCAGATTGTGGGACGCCCGCAGCTCTGCCGGATCGACCGACCCCGATGCCCGCCTTTCCGTTAAGCCACAGGCCTACGGAGCGGGGTTTTGGCTCACATATCCTTCGAAGAGGGTGCGCAGCGTCTGCATCGTGCACTCCTCGTCTTTCAAGCCCGAGGTCCAATACCAGACCATGCCGGCGTCCGACACGTCAGCCTTGCCCACGATGCCGTGGTAGCCCCAGATGCTTTTCCCCTGAGCATCCGCCCGTTGTGACAGTTCGATTCTTTCGTAGAGCCAGTTGATCCGCGGATCTTCGTGATCGCGAGCCCACGACCACGTGTCGAGCTTTCGGTAGAGGTTCTTGTTCTGGTTGCCGATGAAGTAGGTCATCTCGGGGCTCACCCCCTCGATATTGACCACCCAGCGGTCTTTGGGTTTGGGTGGCGCACTCGTGTAGTCGCCGCGATAGTCGTAGTCGTCCCCACGATGGTTGGCGGGATGGTGAGTAATGACATACACGAACTGCCTTTTGGCGGGTTCGGCCGCCACAAGGGCTCGATAAAGGAGGTCGGGCTCGCCCGCCAGGATGAACCAAAGCGGGTCCTCCGCAGAAGAATCGTTGATACATCGGGTCAGGTCGTCGATCGTTTCTTGCTGCTGGGTGATGCAGTTGAAGAACGTGTCGGAGTGGGGAAACCCGCCCCAAAGTGCGGCGGTGCCGTCGCAGTTGTCTTGCATCGCCTGCTGGCGGGTCAACCCTTGGGGACCGACGCCTTCCGCATCGTTCTTGCGTTTGCGCAGGTCACACGAATGGGAGTAATGCACCAGCCGATCGGCGTGTCCCTGGCTGATCAACATCGCCAGCGTTACCGGCGTGGCGGCAACATCGTCTGCGTCCCGAAAATTACCATCGACCATGATGGCCAATCGGCCGGCGGGAGGTGTGGCGACGGCCGCCAGGGGCACAAGAATCGTCAAGGACAACAGGAGGTTAAATACGCAGATGAACTTTGACATGATGGCTTGAGACCTTGTAAACGGATGTCCCTGATCGGGCAGAGGTGGTCGTAGCGTCGACTGGTAATCAGCCGGGGAACGGCAACGGCGAACCCGCGGTGCTGCGGTACAAACTCAGCATCCGCTCGATCTGGTCGGAGGCCAGCCGTTCGTCGTGTACCCAGGCGCGGGACCGCATCCCCAGGTCCGCCGCGTCGTCGGGTTCACGCACCACGCGCATCAGAAGCTCGGCCCAGGCCTGGGCATCGGGCTCCTCCACCAGCCAGGCGGTGTGATCGGGGATGAGGTAGTCGAGCATGTCGTCCGACGCCGCGAGCACGGGGACCGCGTGGGCCATCGCCAACAGCGTGACACTCCGTGATCGCTCTAGTGTTTGTGGATGAACGATCGCGTCGGCCATGAGCAGCATCTCGCGGTGCCCCAGTCGCCGTGGGACGAACGAGAGGTTGCCCAGCAGGTTCAACCGCTGTGCAGCCTTCCAGACCTGGTGTTGGTCGGTCCGTTGGCCATCGAAGAAGAACTGCACATCCGAGCGTTCCACGACGAGCAGCGCGATGCCTTCGAGCAGGTGCTGGTACTGATCGTCCATCACCCCGTCGCCACAGACCGCGATGCACGGGGCTTCGCCGGGCGTGCGGTTGTTGAGGTGCGGGTCGCCCACGTGGACGCCGGGCACGATGGTTTCCACGCGGACCAAGTTCTGGGTGCGGTCGCGCAGCTCGTGGGCGAGGGGCTCGGTGGTCGCGCAGAACACGCTGCGGGTCGGGTTGAGCTGTCGCACGAGTTTGGTTGCTTGGCGTACGTCGTCGATGGACGAGGCGTTGAACACTACAGGAAGGTCGAGCTGGTCGCCGATGACCGCGGCGGGCTGCCAGAGGTCGCCGTGCATGGCGTGGAGCAGTTCGACGCCCTCGTGATCGATCGCGTCGCATAGCTTCACGATCCGCCGATGATTCACCGCCGCAAACTTGGACTCCCGCCAAGTGAGCTTTCTGCCGAAGAGCGACGAATCACCAAGCCCTAAGCTCTTGCCGCCGACGTCTGTCGGCATGATGCGCGTGAGCTTGACTTGCTCGTCGATCAGCCCAACGGTGAGCTGTTGAAACGCGGTCAGCTCGTCGTCCAGCCACGCGGTGTTGGTCAGCAGGGCCGTGTGCATGACTCCAGTTTAACTGGAGCCAGAGCAGGAAAGCCATAAAACAACAGAGCAGAAAAACCTTCCATGTTTTGCTGGCCCAGATTTTCTGCTTTCTTGCTCTTCTGCTTTCCTGCTCTACGATGCGAAGTATGGACACCTGGACGACCCGCAAGCTCTTGTCATGGACGACCCAACACTTTGAAGACAAGGGCGTGGATTCGCCCCGCGTCGCGGCGGAGATGCTGCTCGGGCATGTCCTGGATGTCCCCCGTTTGAAGCTGTACATGGAGCCGGATCGCCCCGCGTCCGAAGACGAACGGCAAACCTTTCGGGAGTTGGTCACCCGTGCGGGCAAGCACGAGCCGGTCGACTACCTCATCGGCAAAGCTCCGTTCTTCGGGCTGGAGCTCCGCGTCACCCCCGCGGTGCTCATCCCTCGGCCTAGCACGGAAACAATCATCGAGTATGTACTGCAAGCGGTGCGCTCTACCCAACGCGTGGCCGAGACGCTGCCCGTGTTTGCCGAAGAAAGTGTCGAACCCCGCAATCCAGAACCCGTCTCCAGCGGCGAGTTGACGTACGAACCCGAGCTCATGCCGGAGGAACCCGAAGCTGAGTCTGAGTCGGTGGCTACCGAGCAGGAAGACGCTGCGTTTGCGCCACCCGGCCCCAAGCCGACGTCAGACTTCAACGGCCGGATCGCCGACGTCTGCACCGGCAGCGGCGCGATCGCCGTGACATTGGCGACACAGTTACCTAAAGCCACCTTCGTGGCAACCGATCTCAGCGAAGACGCCTTAGCGGTTGCCCGACAGAACGCCGAGGACCACGGCGTGGCTGATCGTATCGCGTTCCGCCACGGCAGCCTCTACGAACCGCTGGGCGAAGAGCGTTTTGATTTTGTCTTGAGCAACCCGCCGTACATCAGCGACGCGGAGTGGGCGGAGGTGTTGCCCAATGTCAAAAATTACGAACCGACGATGGCGCTGTGCAGCGGCAGCGACGGCTTGGACCACTTGCGGCCGCTGATCGGTGGCGCCTCACGCCACTTGCTTCCCGGCGGACAGATACTGCTGGAGATGTCCTCGACCCAAGCGGATGCGGTGGAGCAACTCGCGCGTGATGCGCAGTTGACGGGGCTCGAGGTCTTGAAAGACCACGAAGAGTTCCCGCGTATCCTCGTGGGGCGAGTCGATGCAGCGCAATAAAAAACCGCTTGCGGGGGAGCATGTTTGAAGCGCTGGGCCGCAAGCGGTTGGTTTGAATCAGGCTTTGATGCTTACCGCATCACAACCGTCTCGCCGACCATCCGCACGGGCTGGAGGCGGAGCTTGCTGTTGCTGGTCAGCGTGCCCGGGGTGGCGTAGGTGTAGGCCCGGGTGCGGCGGACCATGACCGGCTGAAGGACGGGCTTGCCATCCGCATCAACCACGGGGTCGCCGGTGATCGGGTCGATCGCGGCCCGCATCACGGGCTTGCCGGTGCTGGGCGAGATCAGCTGCTTGGTTTCGCCATCGGCACCCGCGAAAAACACGGTGAACTCATCCACGTCTTTTTGCGAGGCGGGCCAGATGGCGACGCTTTCCTTGGCGAAGTCTTCGCCTTGGAGCAAGCGGCCCAGCACGTCGTCTGGGCTTTCGAGCAGGTCATTTCCCAAACGTTCCGCGATGGCGGGGTAGACGTTTTGGGGGATCTTACGGCCCGCGGTGACGATTCGTCCGTGGTTGTCCACGACGCTGACCTCGGGGATGAAGAGGCGGTCTTCGTTGGTATTGTTGACGACTTTGTAAGGCAGGTACCAGTACCAGACCATTCGACCGTTGGCGTCGGGCACCGCGATAGGCTGAGGGGTTTTAACTTCGAGATCAAACTCCCAGGTGGGGTTGATGATCGAGGGCTCGGCGAAGGTGCCCGGGCTATCCTGAGCAGAGGCTGTTTGGGGGCTCAAGCCCAGAAGCACACAGGGGACCAGAGCAGAAAGAAGCAGCAGGTGACGCATGGATCGAGTTCCTCAGCGAAGAAAATAGAGCCGCGGGCGTCTCGACCGAGCGTTCCCAGCGGTCCCACAGTGTACGAGCGGGCCCTCCGCAGGGCAACGGTTGTGACCCACGTTCGGTTTTCGGACATGTCCCCATGGCCCGGCCGGTCAGCGGCTCTACTTCAGCTCGACCGACCAGTAGGCGTTGTCCAGGAAGTTCCGCCAGGACGCGTACTTGTCGTGGCCCACGCGGAGGCTGATCGCCGGGTTGCGGCGTGGCTTCACGGGCTTACGGATTAGCGGCATCCGGGCCTGCGCCGGGGTTCGGCCGCCTTTCTTTGAGTTGCACCCCACGCAGCAGCAGACCAGATTGGCCCAGCTGGCCCCGCCGCCCTGGGAGCGGGGGATGACGTGGTCGAGGCTCAACTCATTGGTCGAGAAGTGCTTGCCGCAGTACTGGCACTGGTTGTGGTCGCGGGCAAAGATGTTGCGGCGGTTGAGCTTCACGCCTTGCTCGGGCAGGCGATCGTAGCCCAGCAGCCGGATGATCTTGGGCACCGCCAAGTGCATGCGGACGGTCTTAACGTATTCGTACGTGGGGTCGTCTTCGTCGATCTCGAACTCGGCCCGGGCCTGGGAGAGCTCGGCCCAGTCGGCGAAGCCGTGCCCGGTGTAGCTGCCATCATCCACCCGGATAACCTCGGCCATGTCACGGACGAGCATGGAAAAGGCTTTGCGGGCATCGACGACACGGATGGCCATCCACAACTTGTTGAGCACAAGCACGTGGCTGTTGAGTGCGGTAGGCGATCCGGTCATACGACACAAACCCTTTCTCACGATCAACGATATCCGTAGAGAATCCTACTCTGAGCCGTGTTATCGGTCCACGATAAAATCGTGTGAAAACGTGAGTTGAGTAGGAATCGCCGCCGAACACGGATCACCGGATTTCCGGGGGTCGGCGGTCTCGTTGCCGAGCGGGCGGCAATCCGCTAATCTGTGCGGCTCAATCGGGCGAATGCCAGAGCGGCCAATTGGGACGGGCTGTAAACCCGTTGGCTTACGCCTACGCAGGTTCGAATCCTGCTTCGCCCACTACCCCGGTGGTTTTCAAGCCCAACACGGCTTGAAACCCTCCAACGATCTACCCCGGCCTTTGGTCGGGGTTATTCGTTGGGTATGGGATATAAATCACCACAGCCGACCACCCAGGGTCAGGAACCACAGAAACGCGATCAGCAGCAGCGCCGCGGTGACGATGTAAATCCCCCGTTTCCAGGACGGGGCGGCGGGGTCGAGCTCTCCGTCTTCTTCGTCGTAGATCGGCAGGTCCAGGCCGTCGTACATCGTGTCTTCAGACCAGCCGGTTTCTTCATCCGAGCCGCATTCCGGGCAGGCCAGTGCGCCGCTTGGGACCTTGGCCCCGCAGTTGGGGCAGTCGAACGTGACGCGGTGCTGCTTGGCCATGGTTAGGCGGCCACGTTTTGCAGCACCCGGCGGCGCAGGTCTTCGACGAGTTGCACGGGCGTAGTCGCGTCGGGTTGGCCGGGCAGGAGCATGGGCTGGTTCTCTTCGAGCTGCCGGGTCATGCGTTGCACGGCGGTCACGACGGTGGAGTGGCTGGGCTTGTTCAGGGCCGAGGCGATCTCGGGGTAGCTGAGCGTGGTCATCTGCTTGGCGAGATAGACCGTGATCGCCCGGGCGAGCACGACCATGCGGTGGCGCGACGAACCCGCGACTTGAGGGATCGACACGTTGAGGTGCTCGCACACGGTGTCTTGGATGTCGTTGAACCGCACCGGGCGTTTCGCGGCGAGTTGACGCTGCCCCGCGAAGAGTTTTTCTGCCAACGCGCGATTCACCGAGCGGGTCGGGCCTTGCGGCTGGGCGAGTGTGGCCAACGCGTGGAGGTGGGCCAGCGTGCCTTCGATCTCGCGGACCGAACGTCCCGCGTGGGCCGCCACAAGTTCATCCAGCTGCGGCTGCAGCACCAGCCCGCGGTTGGTCGCCAAGCGGTTCACCAGCGACAGGCGGGTGGCTTGGTCGGGAGCTTGGAGTTGGACAACCAGGCCCTGCATGCAGCGGCTGACCAGGGCATCACTGAATTTCTTGATCAGCTTGGGGTGGCTGTCGCTGGCGAGGATGACGCGTGAGCCGGACAGCTCGATGTGATCGAAGCTGTGGAGGAACTCTTGCTGGGTTTTTTCTTTATTGGCGAAGAAGCCGATGTCGTCGACCGCGAGCAGATCCAGGCGACGCATCTTCTTGCGGAAGGTGTCGAGCGTGTTGCTGCGCACGGCGGTGATGTAGTCGTTGGTGAACTGCTCGCCAGTGGTATAGAGCACGCGGGCCTGGGGCTGGCGTTCACGGACCCGGCGGCAGGAGGCCTGGAGCAGGTGGGTCTTGCCCATGCCGCAGTCGCTGTGCAGGAACAGCGGCCCGGACGAGGCGGGGTTGCCGTCTTCGGGGTTGGCTTCGGCCAACGACAGGGCGGCTGCGTAGGCCAATTCGTTGCACGGGCCGATGACAAAGTCTTCGAAGCAGTGACGGAACGAGGCGGCGGGGGCCGCGTCACCCGCCTCGCGTCGGCGTATACCGGGCTGGGTCCGCGGGGTGTCGCGGGGAGCATCGTCTTCACGCAACGGGTTGGGGCGGGCCGTGTCGGATTGGCGGGCGAAGCGGTCCGGCTCGACGCATAGGTCCAGCCGCAGCTCGCCTTGGTCATCCAGCCCAGCCTCAGCGCGGGCGGCCTGACGCAGTTCTTCCGAAAAATCGTTGCGGATCTTCTCAGCCACAAATCGGTTGGGCACCGCGACGTGGAGCGTGTGGTCTTGATCGGAGTAGTCCAGTTGCACCGACGGTTGAATCCACAGCTCATACCGGCGTTGGCCCACGGTTTGGGCGAGTCGGTCGGCGATGCGCGAATTGATACCGTCGTGGCGTGTGGGCATGAACCACCTGCTCCTTTCCGCCTCGAGGCTTGCCGTGACGCGAGCCGGGCGTGGGTTTTGTGTGCGAAGCAGGGGTGAGCGGTGAGACGCCAGAATGGCTGATGGATGCGTCCCTGACTGCGCAACTGATTTTGAGATGGGTCCTTCCGAAATGCCCCTGACAGCAATCCGCCCAACCCTCTCCGTCACGACGCACACATCGGCGTTGCAGATCAACCAGACAAACACGCACGGCCGGGGCCGATGGTGGGGTCTGGATCTAGCTGGCCTGTCCTTGGCGTCGTGGTCACTGAAGCGTGACGGGGTGGCGTTTTCACGCGGGCCGCGGATTCCTTCCGCGAGGATGGAGAATATGGATTGCGGACGGCCCTATCAACCGTGTTAGCACCGTGTTTATCGGGTTGACATTCTCAGCCACAGCGAAGACAGCAGGTTAGAGCAATCATTCTTTTTTTCCCCACAGATACGGACGCTTGTGTACATCGCTGTGGATAACAGTGAACACAATCTGAACCCCGCATTAACGCTTCATTTACTCAGCGGTTGCGCAACTTACACCGCTTATCCACCGCTCATGGTAAATAAGCGGAATGGATGTGGAAGGCTCGGCGAGGTCCGGTAACTATTTTGAACGAATGGGGATCAGGGGGTGTAAATGAGCGCCGTCTTGCGGATGCTCACTCGGAAGCCCAGCCCCTGATAGAGGCGTAAGGCCGGGGCATTGCGGTCGTCCACCGCTAGGAATAGATCGCCTCGGCCGTGCTTGTGGGTCAGGTCCAGCGCGTGACGCATCAACACCTTGGCCAGCCCCTGGCCCCGTGCGTGGGGGCTGATGCCCAGATAGACCAGCTCAAACCCGGCGTTCCCGGTCGACTCAGCGAGCAGAAGCACGCCCGCGGGCCGCCCCAGACCGTCTCGCCAGACCGTCCAGTGTGTGGGATCGAATCGCCCGGTGGACATGTGCCCCGCGATGATGTCGTCCATCTCGCGCAAGCCCAGGAGCCCCGGGCAGTCCTGGGTGTCTTGGTAGCTGTCGGAGATGGCCTGGGCGAACACCGGCCGAGCGGGCTCGGACCAATGGACCGGCGTGAGGGTTTCGCCGTTTAGCGTGACCGGTGGCAGGGGGGCGAAGAGCTTGCCCGGGCGCTGCATGTAAGCCAATTCGGCAAGGAATCGGAATCCGCCCGCCTCGATCGCGCGTTGCTGGAGGGCTTGGCCCTGTTCGAGCAGGGTTTGGATCAGCCGAATCTTGGTGGCGTCAATCTCCGCCATGGCCCGTGCAACCAACTGCCCGCTAAGCGAGACGCGCCCGTTCGACCCCACGGGCGAAAGAAAGAGCATCGCGGTCTTGCCCACGCCCGGCACGATCAGGGTCGCGGCGGCCAGCCGCCGGCCGTCCCAAGCGATCCACAGACCCGACAAATCGAGGTTGTTCTGCGTCGCAAAGGCCAGGAAAGGTCCAACCGCCGGATCTTCGGGGTTACGTTTGCCGGTCAGCAAGACCGACAGCGCGTCTCGCTGTAGGGCATGGTCCGCACGCTCGAAACGTGCCGTGGGCGCAGGGTTGGTTGGGCTGGCGGGTGGTGGCATGAACGGGATCGAGCAGAATGGGTCGACGTTGGTGGGTTTGCCCGGATCGTCATGAGATCGGGGAACTTGGCTCGGCAGGAATAATCTTACCGGGCGTGCGGTTGGATGGCCGGTGAGTGAGTCAGACCAACCCCAGCAATGGCTCGAGCAGCACGGCGATGCCTTGTTCGCTTACGCGTGGCGGCGCGTGGGGGAACGCGAGGTGGCGGAAGACCTAGTGCAAGACACACTTCTGGCGGCCTGGAAACACCGAGCCAAATTCCGCGGCGATTCCACCCGGCGGACCTGGCTGATCGCCATCCTGCGTCGAAAAATCATCGATGAACGCCGAAAGCGGGCCAATATGCCCACGCTTGGCGTTCTTCCTGAGGCTGGAGATTGGTTTAACAGCCGGGGCCGATGGAAGACCAAGCCAGCGTCCTGGGGGAATGACCCGGTCGATGCGTGTGAGATGAATGACTTTCGGCGGGTTCTGGCCGGTTGCATCGATCGGCTGCCCGAAGATCAGGCGGCGGCGTTTAAGCTGCGTGCCGTGCGTGAGGTTTCGACGCAAGATTGTTGTAAGCAACTGGGGGTAACCACGTCTAACCTCGGGGTGCGGCTGTACCGCGCCCGCATGGCGCTTCGGAGATGTCTGGAACTGGGATGGTTTAAGACGGGCCCACGAAGCAAGCCTACACCCGAGTCAAAGATCGGCCGGGTGGCTCCGGCAAAGTGACCGTTGGATCGTCAAGCATGGTGCGTTACCTCAAAGCCGGCCTCTTTATCCTCAGTGGGACCTGCGAGCAGGTCAGCCGGCTAATTTCAGATGAATGCGATCGCCCGCTAACGGCAGAAGAACGCTGGGCCAGCCGGGTCCACCTCGCTTATTGCCCCCAATGCCACCGTTTTCGGGTCCAGGTGCGTCATATCAATTCGCATTTGAAGGAGCACCGTTTAGCGCCGGGCCTGTCGCTGAAGGCACGTGATCGCATCGCCAGACGGCTTGAGAAACTCAATTCATAAATTTTTGTTTTGGTTGTAATCGACTAAAAAAAATACCGTCCAACTTCTCGATAGCGGGCTGTGGTTCAGCCGGCAGTTCTCATTGTTCTGAGTGCTTGGAGGATTAGATGCAACGAATGTTATCGATGATCAGGGAACGTCAAATAGTCGCCTTCGCCGCGTGTCTACTTGCGGGGGCATCGACCGGTGCCCTCGCACAGGCCGACGGTGATATCAAAGTTGAAGTAATCAACGAAGGAAATTCTGACTTCTTCTTGACTCCGGTGTGGTTTGGTTTTCACAACGGCCAATTCGACTTTTTCAACAGCGGCGAAGCCGCGTCCGCGTCACTCGAAGCGATCGCGGAAGACGGGATCGTTGACGGCTTGGTGGCGGATTTCACTGCGGCCCCGGGAGTGCCCGGCGATATCCAGGGCGTCGTGGCGAACCCCGCGGGTTTCGGTGGCGCTCCGGTCATCGATCCCGGCGAAACCGCGACGGGATATGTCACCCCCATCAATCCCTCGGCTTACCAATATTTCTCCTTCGCTTCGATGATCATCCCGTCCAACGACACCTTTATTGGCAACGACAACCCGTTTGCCTACCAGGTCTTCACCGATAGCGATGAGATCAACGACCCGTCGGGCGTGTTCACCATCCAGATCTTCGGCAGCGACCTCTACGATGCGGGCACCGAAGTCAACGATGGTTTGGGTGCAGCATTCTCCGCCGCGGCCGGTATCTCGACCGATGAGAACGGCACGGTGGGCCCGCTCGGCGATCAGAACCTGCTGAACTTCTTCGATGGCCAGACCGCTGCGGGTACGACCGTGACCGACTTCATTGGATCGGGTGAGCTGCTCGCCACCGTCAACATCAGCATCGTCCCCGAGCCCGCCTCAGCGTCGTTGTTGGGTCTTGGCGTAGCCGCTTTGGCAACGCGGCGTCGCAAGTCGTTCAAGTAATTCTCGATCAAGTTTGCCACCCCCAATCACAGCCCCGCGTGCCTCGTGTGCGCGGGCTGTTTATTGGAACTCAAATTCCTAGGAAACCGTCATAACCGGCATGAGCCATACAACCGCTGGGGTTTCAACCCCAAGCAATTAAGTCGAGTCGGACTTTCCCCGATGGGGCGGTTAGTGAAGTTGGGTAAACCCGAGCAGTGTCTGCGGATCGCTGGGTTTGTTCGGCGGGTGCCGACCGCTTCGATCTTGGGAGAAACGACATGGCCTCTGCAAATATCAACGGCAACCACAACGGCTCAAGCACCCATCAAGCGGGTAAAAAAAACAAGGCCGCTGAACTCTTCGCCAAACAGGTGTTCACCACCGGCGAAGCGGCAGAAGTCTGCAAGGTCTCTCAGCAGACCATCATCCGCTGCTTCGATGCCGGCCGGCTCAACGGCTTCCGCGTCCCGGGTTCGCGCTTCCGGCGTATCCCCCGCGAGGAACTGATCCGGTTCATGAAAGCCAACGACATCCCAACCGACGGCTTCACCACCGGCAAGAAAAAAGTGTTGGTCGTCGACGACGATCCCAACATTGTTGAGCTCTTTACCGACCTGTTCAGCAACGACAGCCGCCTCGAAGTCCGCAGCGCCGCCACCGGCTACGACGCGGGTATCGTGTCGTCCACCTTCAAACCCGATCTTATGATTCTCGATTTCATGCTGCCCGATATCAACGGCAACGTGGTCTGTGAAACCGTACGCCAGAACGATCAGCTCAAAGAGATGAAGATCATCATCGTGTCGGGCGTTGTGAACCGCGGCGAGATCGACGCGTTGCTCGCCGCCGGGGCCGATGAATTTGTGAAGAAACCATTCGATTTGGAGAAGCTGATGCAACGGGTCGAGGCCATGCTCTAGCTCGCCTGATGTTTGCCCATCCATTCCAACCGCCGGGGGCTTAGGAAACCATGGTTTCTCACGAACTCTCCAAGCCGCGCCGCATCGAACTCATTCTGCGGCAGATCGAGACGTTGCCCACGCTGCCCGCGGTGGCCACGAAGCTGTTGTCGTTGACCGCCGATAGCGACTCCAACGCCAAAGAAGTTACGAGCCTCATTCAAAGCGACCCTTCCCTGACCGCAAAGGTGCTGTCGCTCTGTAAGACCGCCGACAAGGGCGTGCGCAATGATGTACTGACCATCGACCGCGCGGTCGTACTGCTGGGTTTCAACGCCATCCGCAACGCGGTGCTGTCGGTGAAAGTTCTTGAGGTGTTCGGCGGACACATCGACGGCGACCTGGACCAGCCGGTGTCCGGGGGCCGCCTTGCGCAGGACGCCGAGGGCTCTTCCAAGACACGCTTGGATCGAAAGGGTTTGTGGCTGCACAGCCTCGCCGTGGCCATCGCCGCCGAACAGATCGCCAAAGAGCATCGTGAGGCTGACCTCCCACCCGAGGAAGCCTTTGTGTGCGGACTGCTGCACGACATTGGCAAACTGGCGCTCGATCATGTGTTGCCCCGCAGCTACGGGCGTGTCGTCGAGCTGGCGGACCTACACCGCAGCGATATCGCCGAGGTGGAACGCAAGATCGTCGGCCTGGACCACCACACCGCGGGCAAACGCCTTGCCGAGCAGTGGAACCTGCCGCTTCGCCTGCAAGACAGCATCTGGCTGCACGGCTCGCCCTACGAAACCCTGCCTCACGTCGAACACCGCCGAATGATCGGCCTGGTCAAGCTCGCCGACGCCGTCGTCCGCGGCCGTCACGTCGGCTACTCCGGCAACCACACCCCGGGACAAGTCGAAGACCTCGCCGAGCAGCTGGATTTATCGATCGACAAGATCCACGAGGCGACCGCCGACCTCTTCCCGAAACTCGAAGACCGCGGCCAGGCGCTGGGTATCCACGACGACCCCTCGCACGAGCTCGCCCTCGAATCGATCCAACGCGCCAACGCCGCGCTCGGCAAAGCCAACGATGCCCTCGAGCGTCGCTCCCGCGTTGCCGCGGGCCAAGCGAAGGTGCTTGAAGTGCTCAGCACGTTCAACGCCTCGGCCGCCCCGGCCCGTTCAGTGCAAGACGCCATCGATGCCGTTGTGAAGTCGTCGCAGGAGCTGATGGGCGACGGTTTCTACGCCGTGATCTATCCCACGCGGCATCACGATGTGAGCGATCCCGAAGCCGCTCCTCGGCCCGACGGCTACTGGCTCATCAGCCAGTACAACCACCACGGCGAACCTGCGGACGCTCGCTACATCGACACCCCGCCGCACACCCCCGACATCGCGGCGCTCGACGCGACACGTTCGATCGGCGTTGAGCTGATGGGCGTGTTGCCTTGGATCGCCGACTATCTCATCGCGGCGGAGGACCTGCGCGATGTTAAGATGCTGCCGTTACCTTGCGGCTGGGGCACCGTGGCGATCCTGCTGCACGACAAGGACAAACTGCCCGGCTGGGGCGTGCTTGGCCCGCTCGCCGGGAGTTGGGGCAACGCCATCGCCGCCGCGGCGCAGCACGCCGGGGCACGCCGCCTCAGCGAAGAGCTCGCATCGGCCAACGCCGCGCTCGCCGCGACGCAAGAGAAACTGCTGCACACCGAATCGCTGGCCCGCCTCGGTGAGATGGCCGCCGGTGCCGCCCACGAGATGAACAATCCGTTGGCCGTGATCTCCGGACGCAGCCAACTTATGAGCATGACGCTCGACCCGGGCAGCGACCACCAAAAATCGGCCCAAATGATCTTCCGCGAGTCGCACCGGCTCAGCGATCTGATCTCGTGTCTGCGCATGTTCGCCGACCCACCAATGGCAGACCGCAAGCCCGCTGACCTCGGGACTGTGCTGAAAAATGTTGTGGACAAGGTCCGCAACGCAGCCACCAAACGCCAAGCCAAGTACGGCATCGATCTCCAGCTGCCTTCCACGATGCCCGCGGTCGAGATCGATGCGGCGCAGATCGACCGTGCGGTGACCGAGTTGCTGTTCAATGCGGTGCAAGCTTCGCCCAAGTCGGCGGTGTTTGTGAAGGTCGTGGTCGATCCCCCGTACGACACGCCCGGTAATCAAGACGGACAGGTCAACTCCGAAGCCGAGCCATCTGTGCCGGTTAGTGAAGATGCGGTCACGCGCACACTGCACATCCAGGTGACCGATGACGGCGAGGGCATGGACGAGCACACGCTCAACCACGCGTTGGACCCGTTTTTCTCCGCCAAATCGGCCGGCCGCCAAGTCGGTATGGGATTGCCCCGTGCCCAGCAACTCGCGCAAGCTCACGGCGGGTCGGTCCGGTTGCGCAGCGAGCTGGGCAAAGGAACCGTCGCAACTTTGTCGGTCGCACTCGATTCGTCTCAGTGATCGCCCGATGACCTCATTGGAGAAAGCCTCACCGCGGGGCTCTCGGCGAGACGAAAGTTCGTCCCGTTGACCGCGGACCGAGGCGGAGTCGAACGCAGTTTGGAGTTTCCCGTGCCCGCCAAGCGGACCCCCGCCACCCCCAAGAAGAACAAAGCCCGCCGCCGCACCTGCCGGGTGCTGCTGGTCGAGGCCAGCCCCGAACGCCGCGCCGCCCTTGAGGCCTGCGGCACGGCCCACCGTCCGATGAGCGTGGTGCACGCCCCGACGTTGACTCAGGCCCGCAAGTATCTCGCCGACCACGCCGTCGATCTGGCCGTGATCGCTCCGCAACTCCCCGACGGCTCGGGCTTCGATCTGACCGCCGAGCTCACCCGCATGAGCCACACCACCGCGAAGATCGTTGTCGGACTTACCGAAGACTTCAGCAAGGCCCAGCAGGCCCTACGTGCCGGCGCGGATGATTACATCGTGGATGGTGTTGCGTCGGAAGAGCTCTCGCTCCGCGTCGCCGAGGCCCTCGACCGCAAGACCCGCGACAAGGCCCACGTCCAACGCGTCGAACGTTTGCGTCGTCTGTGCAAGAAGCTTAATGCCGCGCGTGAAGAAGTTTCGAAGCAGGTCGATATCCTCTGCAACGATCTGGTGACCGCGTATCAGGAACTCGCCTGCCAGATGCAGAACGTGGTCCAAACGTCGGAGTTCGACAGCGTCATCGAGAACGAACTCGATCTGGAATCGCTGCTCCGCAAGACCCTCGAACACCTGATGGCCAAGCTCGGCCCCGCCAACGCGGCCATCTTCCTGCCCGCGACCATGGACGAGTATTCGCTGGGTGGCTACGTGAACTACGACTGCACCAAAGAGTCGGCCGACATGCTGCTTCAGCAACTCGCCGACGGCCTGGCTCCACGTATCGCGGCGCACCAGGACATGGTCCACCTCACCGAGCGTGAAGCAATCGAACGCTGGATCGGCCAGGACGCCGGGATGCTGGGGGATTCCCACCTGCTTGCGGTGCCCTGCATGCATGAAGATGAATGCTTAGCCGTGCTGGTGCTGTTCCGTGATGTGGATCAGCCGTTCATCGACGAGCATCTCGACCGCGTCTCCTCGCTCGGCCCGCTGATGGGTGAGTCGCTGGAGCGGATCATCCGTGTCCACCACCGCTCGCTCTTCGACCCCGAAGACGCCGAAGGCTTCGGCGAGTCGTACGGCGACGACACCGACAACCCCTTCGGCGTCGATATGGACGACGACTACGACGACGAACTGCCGTTCTGAGTTCCACCAACAACCCAAGTCCCACAAAGCCGCCGATGCCATCGGCGGTCTTTCTTTGCGCATCCCCTTGTCTGAGATGTAATTCCGAGTTTTCAAGACCGACGACGCCGTATTCCGGGCGGCGGCGGCTTTGTACGGGCTGCGGTAGAATGCCGCGCATGAGTCAAAAACCCTGGGAACACGCCAAAGCATCCGGCAGCGAGGGCGATCCGATCGCCGCCCGTTTCGTCTCGTCGCTGGACTACGACAAACGCCTGTACAAACACGACATCGCCGGGTCCATCGCCCACGCGCGGATGCTGCTGAAGGTCGGCCTGATCACCGACGCCGACCTCGCCGAGATCGAGCGTGGCCTGAGCGAGATCGAATCCGAGATCGACGAGCAAGGTGATGCCTGGCCCGGCTGGAAGGTCGAGCTCGAAGACGTGCACATGTGCGTCGAAGCAGCGTTGATCGAGAAGGCAGGTGATGCGGGGCGGAAGCTGCATACGGGGCGGAGTCGGAACGATCAGGTGGCGTTGGATATCCAACTCTGGCTCGAAGAATCAGTCCAAGTGATCGAGAGTAAAGGCGACGCGCTATGCGCTGCATTCCTCAAACTCGCCGAAAGTTATGGACATATCGTGATGCCGTCGTACACGCACCTTCAACGTGCACAACCAATCGTAGTTGGCAGCGAATTGATGGCTTGGCTCACGGCGATTCGGCACAGCACCTTTGCCTGCCAAGCTAGTGCATGGGAGCACGAATCCCCATTGGGTTCAGGCGCTATTGCGGGTTCCAGTCTGCCGCTGGATCGCGAGTTGGCAGCAAGTAGTTTTCCTGGAGACATGCAGAGTCCTGGAACAAACAGCATGTATTCCACGGCGTCACGTGACGCCGCACTAGTGTTCAGCTTCCACCTATCGCGTATCTCCGCTTGGCTTTCCCGCTGGGCGGAGCAGTGGATCATCTACGCCACGACGGAGTTTGGTTTCATCACGCTCGACAACCTGTACACCACCGGGTCGTCGATGATGCCGCAGAAGCAGAACCCCGACATGCTCGAGCTGATCCGCGGGAAGACCGGCCAGGTGTACGGATCGCTCATGGCACTCTTGACCATGTGCAAGGGCATCACCATCGGCTACAACCGCGACCTGCAGGAAGACAAGCGGCATGTCTTCGCCGCCTACGACGCGGTGTGTGACTGCCTCGACATGGCCGCGGCGATCGTGCGGACGACGACGTTCAACGAAGAGCGGATCAAGGCCGGGCTGAACCGTGGCTACCTCGACGCGACGAGTCTAGCGGAGTACCTCGTGACCAAGGGCGTACCCTTCCGCACCAGCCACCAACACGTCGGAGCGCTGGTTCGCTTGGCGGGCGAGCTCGATCGCCACGAGCTCCAGAAGCTCACCCTCGATGAGATGAAAGGCGTCTGTGACGCGATCGAGGAAGATGTCTACGGTTGGCTCGGCCCGGAGAACGTGGTCAAGCGTTATCAATCGGCGGGTAACGCGGGGGTGAGCGGGTTCGAAGCGCAGCTCGCGGCGTGGAAAGAACGCCTCGGCACTTCTGCAGAATGAAACCGCGGATGCACGCAGATGAACGCGGATAGAATGGGTTGAAACGCCCCGAGATCACACCCGTTTGGCTTTGATCTGTGTCCATCGGTGTTCATCAGCGGTTCCAAAAGGTTTGCTTAATGCTCGTGTTAACTGTCATCCAGTGCCCGGACAAAGTCCGTCGCT
>JBCCWB010000050.1:0-19708 GCA_039194345.1 Planctomycetota bacterium | reverse complement strand
GCTTCGGCCTGATGGCTTTGATTCTGTTCGTTGACTTATTACTTGGACTTTGTTCATGATCCAGAGCCCACCCATGACCCAGACTCTCCTCGCCGCAGCCGAGCTGTGGCGTCCCAACACCCAGTCGAGCACGATCGATTTTCAGGCCGGCTTTTACGGCGAATGCGAATCGTTACGGGGGGTGCCCGCTCAGAGCAACCTCGCGATCGACGAAGGACCGCTTGGCCAAGTGGTTTCGACCGGCCAACCCCAGATCCTCGACGAGCTGTCCGAGCTCGGGTTCTTGGTCGAGGAAGCTGCGAAAACCCATGGCCTCGCCGCCGCTGCGATTGTGCCCAGCTATACCCAAGGCAAGGTGGAATCGATTTTGGTCATGTATTTCCGCCGTGGGGCAGATGCCAAATGCGCGGTCGAACTGTGGTCCGGCACCAAGGGCCGGTTTGAGCTCAGCCTCGATCAGTCCTTTCATCAAGGGCTGGATCGTTTCGCCCGGATCAGCCATTACGTGAACTTCCCCAAAGGCGCGGGTCTGCCGGGGCAGTGCTGGGAAACCGCGCTGCCCAACATCGTTCCCGATCTGGCCACGGCCAAAGGCTTCCTGCGTTCGTCGGGTGCCGAGAGCGACGGGCTGGCGGTGGGCTTGGGCCTGCCGATCATGCAGCGCACCGAGCTGCGATCGGTCTTGCTGTTGCTGTCCTCGGCGGCGACGCCGATTGCACGCGTGCACGAGATCTGGATGGAAGACCCCGAGCAGCCCGGCGTGCTGACGAGGAGTCAAGGCGTGTACGGCGGGCTTGTTGATCTAGCCAACGCCAGCAACGACCTGGTGTTCTCGGTGAACGATCAAGACGGCCTACCCGCGAAGGCGTGGGCCTCGGAACAGCCGGTGATCCTCGACGGGATCGAAGCGATGAGCGAGGCTGGCCTGAAGCGATTCGATTCGGTACGCGATGCAGGCTTGAGTTACGCGTTGGCCTATCCGGTGGTGGTGGTGGATCGCGTCCGTGCGGTGGTGGTTTTGATGGGGTAATGGTGATCACGTCACTCAACGTCATCCCGAATGCTGAGTCCGCTCCCGACATCGAGGAGAAGATGACGCGAGCGACTTGCCCGTATTGCGGGGTGGGTTGTGTGGTGGACGTGAAAACCCAAAACGGCCAGATGAAGTCGATCCACGCGGATGTGGAGGCAGCGCCTAACTTCGGGATGATGTGCCCGAAGGGGGCTTTACTTTTCAAGTCGGACGACACGAACCGTCGTCTCACGCAGCCGATGATCCGCGATCAGAAAGGCGGCCCGTTACGGATGGCGACTTGGCCCGAAGCGATCGGTAAGGTCGCGGACGGGATTCGCGAGACGCTTGCCCAGCGCGGTGCCGACGCCGTGGCGTGGTACGGCTCGGGCCAACTCGACACCGAGGCTTCCTACCTCTTCACCAAGTTCTTCAAGGGCTTTCTGGGCAGCAACCACACCGATACCAACAGCCGCCTGTGCATGAGCAGTGCGGTGGCGGGCTATGTGAAGAGCTTTGGCAGCGATGGCCCGCCGACGTGTTACGAAGACATGGACCTGGCCGATACGTTCTTCGTGGTCGGCGCGAACATGACGGCCAACCATCCGGTGTTGTTCAATCGCATCCGCCGTCGCCGTGCAACCCATGACGGGGCGAAGATCATTGTCGTTGATCCGCGGCGGAGTAAGACCGCCGAGTTCGCGGACTTGCACTTGGCGGTAAAACCGGGCGGGGACGTCGCATTGCTTCGACTTTTGGCCAAAGCCGCACTCGATCGGGGTGACCTCGACCTTGATTACATCGAGCGTTCGGTCGAAGGATTTGGCGAGCTGAAGCAGCAGCTTGACGACTTGGATGTTGATGCGATGCTCGATGCATGTGGCATTCCCGCCGCCCAAATCGAGCAGGCCGCGGAATGGATCGGCGGCGGCCGGAAGTTCCTGAGCTGTTACTGTATGGGGACCAACCAGAGCAGCAGAGGTACGGACAAAAATACCGCGCTGATTGACCTGCACCTGTTGCTTGGCCAAGTCGGCAAGCCGGGCGCGGGGCCGTTCTCATTGACCGGGCAACCCAACGCAATGGGCGGTCGTGAAGTGGGCTACCTGGCGCATCAGCTTCCCGGCTACCGCAAGGTGATGGTGGATGCGGAACGGGAAGCGGTGGAAGCGTCCTGGGGGCTTCCAGAGGGCAGCATCGCGTCCGAAGCCGGTCGTCCGGCCGTAGAGATGTTCGATGCCGCAGCCCGAGGCGAACTCGGTGTGGTGTGGGTCGCCTGCACGAACCCTGCGGTGAGCATGCCCGACCTGAATGTTGCGCAGCAAGGGCTCCGCGTCACGCCACTGGTCGTTGTGCAGGATTGTCTGAAGGACACCGAGACCGCGGAGTATGCCGATGTGCTCTTGCCTGCCGCGACGTGGGGCGAGAAGCGTGGCACGATGACCAACAGCGAACGCCTCGTCACCCGCAGCGACGCAGCGTTACCGGCTCCTGGCGAAGCCCAGCCTGACTGGAAGATCATCTGCGATGTCGCTAAGGCCATGGGTTTCCACGGCTTCGATTTTGTCGATGCCGACGAAGTGTGGGACGAGTTCCGCCAGCTCACGGCGGGCACGCTCTGCGACATGACGGGGATCACCAACGAGCAGCTCGATGAGCAGGGCGGGACCCATTGGCCGTTCTCAGAGAATGCCGAACGACCCACGCTCCGCCGTTATGTGGATGGCGTGTTCCCCACGCCATCGGGTAAGGCCAGGCTCAGCACGGCGAACTTTGCTACGACCGCGGAAGTGGCTGATGCCGATTATCCGTTGAACTTGACCACCGGCCGCCTCGCTCAACATTGGCACACCCGCGGACGGACGGGGTGTGTCCCCGAGCTGAACCGCTACGCTCCGCATCCGATGGCGGAGGTGCATCCGGCGGATGCGGGGGATGCCGGGTTGGTGGATGGCGATCTGGCGTGGGTGGAGAGCCGACACGGCCGGGCCCTCGCGGAAGTTTCGGTCACCGATCAAACGCAACCCGGCTTGGTGTTTTTGCCCTTCCACTTTGGCGATACGTTACACCCCGCGACCGCGGCAAATTATGCTACGCACCGTATGGTCGACGCTATCTCCAAACAACCGGAACTCAAACACGCCGCTTGCCGCTTGGTTGCTGCCCGCGATGAATCGTTCGCGAGTCTTTCCCAGGGGAGTCGAGCATCATGAATAAGCCCGACAAGCCATTGCGGATCATGATTGCCGACGACGACGCCACCCGTGCGCAGACCCTCTCGACCGCCTTGGCCAGCACCGGATACGAGATTGTCGCGGTGACCGGCGGCGATACTCACTTGCATACTTTGGTTGCCGACAGCGAGCCCGACCTGGTGTTGATCAACACCGAATCGCCCAGCCGGGACACGCTCGAGCAGCTGACCACCATTCACCACAAGCAGCCACGGCCGGTGGTGATGTTTGCCAGCGACGAAGACCGCGGCACGATCCGGGCTGCGGTGAAGGCGGGCGTCTCGGCTTACGTGACGCACGGCATCGCGAACTCGCGTGTTGCCTCGGTCATCGAGACCGCGATCGCGCAGTTCAATCAACACCAGAGCGTGGTGGATGAGCTCAAACGAACCAAACAAACACTTGAGGAACGCAAGGTGCTGGATCGCGCTAAGGGGATCCTCATGAAGCGGCGTTCTTGTACGGAAGAAGAGGCTTTTGCCCTGCTCCGCCAAGCCGCCATGAATCACAAGAAACGCCTGGGGCAAGTCGCAGAGGAAATCGTTCAAGCTGCGGCGTTGCTGGATGCAGATGCAGGCGTTGCCAAAGGAGTCAGGCCATGATTGACCAAGCGGAACCGATTGAAATCGAAAAGCCGGAGCTGCAGATCGGATTCATCCCGCTGTCGGACTGTGCGCCTTTGGTTGCTGCATATGAAAAGGGTTTCTTCGAACTCGAGGGGCTGAGGGTAACGCTCTGTCGAGAGCGGTCTTGGGCCAGCATCCGAGACAAGACCGCCTTTGGCGTCTACGACGCGTCGCAGATGCTGTATCCCATGCCCCTGGCTTCCACGCTGGGCGTAGGCGGCGCGGCGGTGCCGATGATGAGCGCGTTGTGCCTGAGCCTTGGCGGCAATGCGATCACGGTGAGCGAATCGCTGCATGCCGAGATGTTGGCGGCGGCGGGCGAGGCGGGCCTCGATGAAGATCGGTCGGCCGAGGTGATGAGTGACGTGATCAAACGTCGCGTAGAAAACGGCGAAGCCCCCATCACACTGGGCTGTGTTTTCCCCACCAGCACACACCACTATGAATTGCGCCACTGGCTGAGCTCCGCGGGCGTGGATTGCGATCTCGATGTGAAGCTACTGGTGATTCCGCCGTCGGATATGCCCACCGCCATGCGGGAAGGGCGCATCGATGGCTTCTGCGTAGGCGAGCCTTGGAACTCGATCACGGTCCAGCGCGGCTGGGGCCGAATCGTGATGACCAAGCACAAGCTGTGGAATAACGCCCCGGAGAAAGTACTCGGCGTTACCACCGCTTGGGCCGAGCAACACCCCGCGACACACCTCGCACTCATCCGCGCGATCATCGCGGCCTCGGCCTGGTGCGACGAGGAAGCCAACCGCGAAGAGCTCGCCCGCATGATCGCTTCGGAAAACTACGTCGATGTGCCCTACGAAGCGGTCCGTCCTTCGATGATGGGGCAACTCAATCTGTCGCAGAACGGTCAGGCTTGGGACTGCTCAGACTTCATGGTCTTTAACCGCTATGCCGCTAACTTCCCTTGGGTGTCTCACGGCCGCACGTTCCTGGAGAAGATGGCCGATGCGGGACAGATCGATCCGAATGAACATCCTGCTCAAGACTACGACCGCCTTGCGGCCGAGGTGCTACAACCCAATCTGTACCGAAAGGCGTGTGCAGACCTTGAGTTGCCCTACCCCTTAATTGACCACAAGCCCGAAGGCGTGCACACTGAGGTTTGGAGCCTCACCCAGGCGACCCGGCCTATCGTGATGGGCCCCGACCAGATATTCCCCAGCCAGGCCTCCCCGGTCGAGGTGTCCTCAGACCCCTAAGGGCGTGACCCGGCCTCTTCCCGCGTGAAGAACCCCAACAATCTTTTTTATCCGCAACGGCGCGGATCTCCTACCACACCCTCCGCTTAGCGGCACGGCCTGTGTTGCGCCAAAGCGGATACCTTTTTTGAAAGAGAGTTTTGTGATGAGTTTGTTTTCGAAGTTTCGACCGAGTCTAGTCCCGTACACCTTGTGTATGGGCGCGGTTGCGCTCCCCGCGTTGGCGGAAGAGCCCGCAACCCTGGAGGACGACACCCCGCAAACGTTTGCGGACGCGATCATGTCCGGCACCGTGAAGCTGAACGTGCGGGCTCGCGCTGAGATTGTCGATCAAGACAACCTCGACACCGCTCAGGCCTACACCGTGCGTACCCGCCTCGGTTACCTGACCGAAGAGTACGAAGGCTTCCAGCTCTACTTCGAGTTCGAAGACGTCAGCGCTGCTGATGACGATCTGTACAACGACGGCCCCGGCGAAAGCACCGCGGGTCTGAACCGTGCGGTGGTCGCCGACCCCGAGGTCACCGAAGTCAACGAAGCTTGGGCTCAGTACTCCAACAAGGAGCTGGGCGGACTGAAGATCAAGGGTGGCCGTCAGGTTATTGCGCTGGACGACCAGCGTTTCATCGGCCACGTCGGCTGGCGTCAGGACAACCAGACGTTCGATGCCGTGCGTGTCGATTCCAACCTGGGTGTCGAAGGCCTTAGCCTCACCGGTGGCTACATCGGCCGCGTGAACCGCATCTTCGGTGAAGAAGCCGACTTCAAAGACGCCGATATCGCGTTCGTGAACGGCTCCTACAAGATCAAAGACATCGGCAAGCTCACCGGCTTCGGCTACTTCCTGGACATCGGCGACTCGCCCGCCAACTCCAACGACACCGTGGGTGTCCGTCTGGCCGGCAGCAAGCCCATCGGTGACGGCGGCATGTCCCTGGCCTATGCAGGTAGCTTCGCCTACCAAGAAGACACCGGCGACAACCCCGTCGACTACGACGCCATGTACTACGCCATCGACCTGGGCCTAAAGGTTCCTGAAACCGGTACCTTCGGCGTGGGCTACGAAGTCCTGGGTTCGGACGATGGCGCTTTCGCCTTCCGTACCCCGCTGGCGACCCTCCACAAATTCAACGGCTTCGCCGACGTCTTCCTCGTCACCCCTGCCGACGGCCTCGAAGACATCTACGTCTACTACGGCATCCCGTTCCCCAAGGAATGGAAGATGAAGGGTAAGCTCGTTTACCACTACTTCGGCGGCAACGACTCCATCGGCAAGTTCGGTCAAGAGTTCGACGCCGTTGTGACCAAGAAGCTCAGCAGCAACCTCAGCCTCGGCGCTAAGTTCGCTTACTTCGACGGCGATGAGGCCGGCTTCGCCGACCGCACCAAGCTCACCATCGACCTCACGTTTGCGTTCTAACTCAGAACCGCATGCGTGAAACACAAAAGCCGCGGCAAGGTAGGCCTTGCCGCGGCCTTTTATGCCCAGTATGTAGCTCAATTGGTTTTCGGCGGCGTAGTGCAATCCGCCAATACGTGATTGGCGGTTAAGCGATAGCTTCACTCACTTGTCCACCCGCACGTTACGTTTGAGCAGATCACCCCGCTGGTTGATCCCGGCATGCCCATCGCCGAACAGGACATTCACCGAGCCCTGATCGCTGCCGTTGGATTTATCACCCGAGCCGTGACGCCAACGCAAGTCGCCGTTTCCGGGCGTAACGTTGCCATCAAAATTCAGCCCCGGATCGATCGGGTCGTCGTTGTCAGCGTCTGTGGCGTTGTAGTAATCGCCCACATCGTTTGCGCCATAATTGTCGAGGCGGTCGAGCGCGGCATAGCTGTCTCCCACAAACTGCCCGTAGGCGGTGGTATTCACCTGCATGCCGTCCGCAACAAACAGGAGCTCGCTGGAGCGTTTCATTTGGTAGAGCTTGTACGGAGAGAGGCCTCCAGAAAACGCCCCCGCGATATTGAACGGCAGCACCATCAGGCTCCCGCTGTAGTGAAGACGCCCGCTACTGATGTTCGCCGAGGGGCATTGGAAGGCCGGGCTGGGCAGGTCTTGGCCGCCTTCGCCGTAGTTGCTCACCGCGTCGTTGTTCATGTACGACGCGATCTGCACCACCCAATCGGTCTGGTCCGCCGCCGTGCCGCTGCCATCAAAGTAGCTGATGGGCAGGACGTCTTTGTAGTCCTGGGCGTAGCCGTACAGCCCAATGCCGATCTGTCGTAGATTCGAAAGGCACTGCATGTCCCGAGCCGAGCTGCGGGCCGCACCAAGTGCAGGCAAAAGAATGCCGATGAGCAGGGCGATGATGCTGATGACCACCAACAACTCGATGAGGGTGAAAGCGCGGCGAGTAATCGGGTATTGCGTTTTCATGGTGGTGGTCAGTCAATCGAGAACGCGGCGGCGAGAAAACGCGACCCACGCGGTTAGGCGTGGATCGCGTTAGGGGATGGTGGGTTATCGATCCGCTCGTATGTTGCGGACAAGGAATTCCCCGCGACCGACGCTGCTGGCGTGTCCATCCGCGAAGAGGACATTCACGTTGCCGCTGTCGCTGCCGTTTTCTTTTCCGCCCGCACCGTGGCGCCAGCGGGGCTGGGCGAGGGCGAGTGCGCCGTTAGCGCTGCCGTCCACGTTGGGACCTTCGTTGATGGGGTTGTTGTTATCCGCGTCGTTGGAGTTATAGAAGCTCGGCGGGGCGGCAAAGGTGGCTCCGTTGATGCCGTCCATGGCCGCATAGGCGTCACCGCCATCTTGCTGCCCCGCATCCGCAACCCAGAAGGTTTCGGTGGCTCGTTTGTGGTAGTCGAGGTTGTAGAGTTTGTTCAGCGGAGGATTGGCGATGTTGCCGTTGAAGTATACGGGCATGGTCAGTTTGTTGGCGCTGTAGTGGGCTCGCCCGCCTTCGATACCCGCGGACTGGCACTGGAAGACTTCGCTTTGGCCGACAATTTCGCCGGTCACGGGATCGACATACTCTTCGGTGGTTCGGCTGGTGTTGGCGGAGATAAACGCCGAGATCAGTGTTGTCCAGTCCGAGGTGTTGGGGCTGAAAGATGAATTATCGAAAGCGGGAGGGAGAAAGAGATTGTTTTCGTTGGCGTAAGTATTGAAGCCGATCGAGATCTGCCGCTGATTCGACAGGCAAGCCATGTCTCGAGCTGCGCTCCGGGCGGCCCCGAGTGCGGGTAGCAGGATACCAATGAGAAGTGCAATGATCGATATGACCACGAGTAGTTCGATGAGGGTGAATGCTTTGGTGTGACGTTTCATAGGATGGTCTCCTGATACGAAATGATTGATGAGTGATGGGGCTTAAAGCCGGGCAGCCGCCGCTAAGCGGCTGCCCGGAGGGGGATGGTTTTGTTATTGGGCGCGGCGACGGCCGAGCATGGCTAGGCCACCAAGGCCGACGAGCGCGAGGCTCGCGGGCTCGGGTACAGCGAAGTTGATGTTGTCGTAACGGACGCCTGATGGGCCGAAGTTGGTTGTGGTATTGGTGAAGCCGAACTGTAAGATTTGGCCAACCAGTCCAGCATCGATTGTGATCGATAGCGATCCGGACTCAGCAACAGTCAGCATCGAGGTGTCTTGGGTAAAAAAATTGGTCTGAGCAAACCCAGCGTTGGGGTCCAGTGTCTTGATAAATGCTTCTGCTTCATCAGGTTCAATTAAGACACCCTGATCGTCAAAAGCGGGGATTGCGTCGAACGAGAAGATATAGGTCTCGCCGACATCGCCAGCTGAGATGTTTTGCTCCTGAAAGACGTTGGTTTCAACGAAGTTTCCGGCATTGTGGTCGCCGGTGTTGTTGTAGTCGCTGTAAACAGACAGTTGTTGGTTGCCAGCGGGTTCACCTTGAACGATCGCCGAGGCGGAAGGCCCGCCGTTGGGTGCGGCAAAGCCGTAGCCGCCGAGGTAGGCGTCGGCCGGGTCAAACACATTGACGAAGACGCGCCAGCCATCATCCTCGAGGGCGGTTGGGGAAGCGGCGTTTAGGCCATCAAAATCTTGGCTATAGCTAGAGAGAGCTGCCATGCTCGCAGGGGCGAGGGTCGCTGAAAGCAGGCCAGTACAGAGAACAGTAGTGAGACGACGAATCATTATTCAAATACCTCCAAAGGATTCGGATTGAATCAAGAAATGGTTGAATCAAGCCAGAGCCGGAGAGTTTCCCCCGACTCTGGCGGAAGTGTTGAGACTTAAGCCTGACGGCGACGGCGGCCAAGCATGGCCAAACCACCGAGGCCGAGTAGTGCTAGCGAGGCGGGCTCGGGCACGATTGTTACATTGTCAAGTTCCAGATACGACGACGATCCATTTGACGCACCTGTTGAAGCGACAAACTGAACAGTTGCACCACCGGTTACATCGGCACCAGTGAGAATGCCGGAGAACTCGTAGAACTTCCATTCAGTGGCACTGAGGTCGGTAAGAACCGGGCCGCCGATGATCTCGCTGGACGAGGTGCCTCCGCCGCTTAATTCGCCAAAGAGTTCAACAAAGTGAACACCGCCGACGGCCGTCGCGCCGCGAGCCCAAAACGACACGGTAATTTCATCGCCAGGATTGACGACACCGATTCCGATATTGGCTTGCTTGGCCACGGGGCCACTTGGAGTCGAGACGGCTTCGAGGCGGCCATAATATTGGCCATCAAACGCTTCGCTGGCGTCGTCGATCACTTCCCAGGTGTCGGGCGGATTAACGAACGGGGCGCCTGAGGCGGTCCATCCAGTCAAGTCTCCGGTTTCAAAGCCGCCGTTTGTGGCCAGGAAAGCCGAAGCACTTGTGGTGAAGGCTGTTGTGATAGCCGCTACCGCAACGATGCGAGTCGAGAAAGCTAGAAATTTCATTTTCAAATTCCTCCAAGGGGAAGGTGTGATGCCCCAGCCCAGAACAAGCGGTGGGGCGAAGGTGGATTAATGTGCTAAATGCACGAAATATTGAGATTTAGAAGCTTGGAAAACTAATATGAAGTGGCCGACGTAGATTCAGATGGGCGATAAGATGGGATGTGAGCAGGGCAGTCGTGTTTTGCTCAACCGGTCGTTTCGTCGTTGCAGCGGCGAAGCGGCCTTTTTCTTATCCCGCTGGGGGGTAGTCCTCACATCATGGGGTACTCCTTTCGGCAGGGGGTGCAGCGGTGGAGTGATGGACTTCGAGCCATGCCCGCCGTGCTTTGCGGACGGGCAGTGTTTCTCCCGGGCCGTTCTCGATGACTTCGTGCAGAGCGGTCATCGCTTCTCGGCCGATCGCGCCGGTGTCTTGGCAGACGGCGGTCATCTCGGGGTAGATATCAAAACGCAGGTCGCCGTCGTCGAAGCCGACGATCGACAGGTCTTCCGGCACGCTCAGGCCCAGCGACCGGGCTTCTTTGAACGCACCCGCAGCAGCGGCGGGGTCGGTGACGAACAACGCGGTGGGGCGATCCGCCATGGAGGCGATACGTCGCATCATCTGCTCGCCCCCGGTGCGGTTGGCGTGGGCACGGATCACGAGCTTGCGGTCCAGCGGCATATCGTGATCGCTGAGGGCTTGCTCGTAACCCGCCAGGCGGTCGGCGTGGTCCGAGTCGTCGACCACGTTGAGGCAGATCGCGATGCGGGTGTGGCCCAACGAGATCAAATGCTCCACAGCTTCGCGGCTGGGTTCACGTGAATCGGAGTAAATGAAACGCACGCTGGGATGCTCGAACCGGTCGCCGATGACTACGGCCGGGAAGCCTTCCTCGGCGATGGCCAGGCAGGTGTGGCGGGTCGACAGGGTGGTGCGAAGGACGGCCCCACGAACACCCTTACGCATGAACATCTGGGTATAGGTTTCGCCCGGTTGCGGCGAACGCTTGGCGTCGAGCACCATGAGGTCGTAGTTGTATTCTTCGATGCCCGCCGACATCCCCCACATCACCTGAGAGTCGAACGGGGAGCCCAGCGAGGATTCGCCGGTGTAGACCAGGGCGATGTTGGTGGTCGACCGCTTGCTGACCGGGGCCACGTAACGGGCGTCGTTGGCGGCAGCCAAGACCTTTTCGCGGGCCTGTTGGCTGACGCGGGGGTGGTTGTTGAGGACCCTTGAAACGGTGGTGATGGAAACACCGGCTTCTCGGGCGATTTGGCGGACGCTGGACATGATCTGGACCTATGAGAGACAGAGGTGTGGTCAAGATTTGAAACGAAATGACGTGTGAAAATGAAACTGTTTCACGTCTGTGTCATGAATTCTACGGCCATACCCGTAGGGTGTCAAGGGAAATGCTCAAAAATAACTCAAATAAGACGATTGAAGTAGTTTAAAATAGCGACAGAAGTGAATTAACAGGTGTACTCGAATGGTAGGCGATATTTGCGGGTTTGCCCTAATTTCAGTGCATTTTTTGTCAACTGTTGGATTTTGAGTGGCTTAAGGTTAGATCAATACCTTGACAGCGAGGATGTTGGGCAATCAGAATGGTTGGGGCAACGGCATCACATGTATCTTGCTTTTTCATTTTCTGCATTTAAATGCCAGGGGTAATCAGATGAAGGTATTAGCGGTTTTATTCGTGTTGGTCGTGATTGGGGTGGCCTTGGTCGTCAAATTCGGCGGTGTCGCGGATTTTGATCCTGCCGCGGGCGCGGATGATTTTGTGGCCCAAGTCCAGCCGGGGATGAGTTGGCAGCAAGTTCTGGATGTCAAGGCCCCGAAAAAGTACGCGGTGTTTTCGAACAACCCCGATCGATTACACGGCCCGATTGTGAAGTTCGATGAGGCGACTTTCAGATCCAACATGCAGAATGGGGGGTACCCGCTTGGATTTTTCTTTGAATACCGGTTCGATGCCCAGAACGCCTTCAATGTGAACTTCGATGAGCAGGGCAATGTCTCCGGCGTTGAGAAAATCATGACCATGTCCGATCTGCTGGGTGGCTGATTGGCTGCCGAGTTCTTTGGGGGGGCTGGAGTTCTTGTAATGTGAACGCTGGGTTAGCGTGCGCCTAACGCTTTCATCCAAGCTGGGTTGGGGTTAATGTGGGCACCCATGACGTCTCCCTCACCGAAGCGCATGTACGGCAGGCAGCGCGAGTTTTACCGCTACTGCCTGTTCGGACTGATCCTGGCGATCCTCGCGGTCTTTTTGCTCTGGCCGATCTTTTTGACAGTGCGCGGCGGTTTTGAAGACGAAGCCTCCGGAGCCTTCACCCTCAAGTATTTCATCGGTGAAGGTGTGGGCGTGCTGCGTGACCCGCTGTATCGTCAAGGTCTCTTTAATGCGCTGATGATCGCGGTGGCGACAACGACGCTGTGTCTCATCGTCACGCTGCCCATGGGCGTGATCGCCGCGAAATATGAGTTCCGTGGCAAGGCGACGGTCAGTGCGCTGGTCTTGGTTCCGTTGATCCTCCCGCCGTTCGTCGGTGCGATAGGGCTGCAGGCGCTGCTAGGTCGGTTCGGGGCGATTAACTCGCTGCTGGGCAAGATCGGCTTGATCGACCCCGCGGGCCCGGGCATCGACTTTCTTGGCGGGGGCGTCGGCGGGCGGTTCTGGGCGGTCGTCGTCATGGAAGCCCTGCACCTCTACCCGATCCTCTACCTCAACATCGTCGCGGCGCTTTCGAACCTCGACCCGTCGCTTGACGAGGCGGCGCTCAACCTCGGGGCGGGGCGGGTCAAGCGGTTTTTCCGTTGCACGCTCCCTCTCATCCTCCCGGGCGTGTTCGCGGGGGCGACGATCGTCTTCATCTGGAGCTTCACCGAGCTCGGCACCCCGCTGATGTTCGAATACAAAACCGTCACCCCCGTCCAGGTCTTCTACGGCCTGACCGACATCGAAGCCAACCCCCGGCCCTACGCCCTGGTCGTCGTCATGCTCGTCGTCGCGGTCGCGCTCTATCTTCTAGGCAAGTTCGCCTTCGGCGGCCGCGCCTACGCCATGCAGAACAAGGCCACCGCCGCCGTCGCCACCCAGCGGCTCACCGGGCTCAAGGGCCTGGGCGCGATCCTCTTCTTCGGCGGCATCACGTTCCTCGCCGTGCTCCCGCACCTCGGCGTGATCCTTTCGTCGGTCGCGGTCGATGGCACGTGGTACCGCTCGATCCTGCCGCAGCAGTTCACCGGCGAGCACTTCGCCGGGGCGTTGTCGCACCAGCTCGCGATGCAGTCGATCTTCAACAGCCTGATCTACGCCTCGGCGGCGATGTTCTTCTGCATCCTGCTCGGGCTCGCCATCGCCTACCTCACCGCCCGCATCAAGATCAAGGGCGGCTTCGTGCTCGACGCCTTGGGTATGCTCCCGCTCGCGGTGCCGGGTCTAGTGATGGCGTTCGGCTACGTGGCGATGAGCCTGCACTGGCCGTTCCCGCAGATCGGCGACTGGCTGCAGATCACCATCGCCAACGAGAACACCGACTCGATCTGGTATCAGCTCGGCTCGCTCATGTCCGTGCGTGGCCAGGCCCCGAACCCACTGATGTTCCTGGTCATCGCCTACACCATCCGCCGACTGCCCTACATCCTCCGCTCCGCGTCGGCGGGTCTGGAACAGACCTCGGGCGATCTCGAGGAAGCGGCATTGAACCTCGGCGCATCGCCGATGACCGCGATCCGCCGGGTCGTGGTGCCCTTGATCATGGCCAACCTCATCGCGGGCGGCATCCTCGTCTTCAGCTTCGCCATGCTCGAGGTCAGCGACTCGCTGATCCTGGCCGAGAAGGAGCCGCACTACCCGATCACCAAAGCGATCTGGACGCTCTTCAACCGTCTGGGTGATGGCCCCTACATTGCCAGTGCGATGGGCGTCTGGGGCATGGCTCTGCTCACCGTAACACTGGTTGGGGCAAGTGTCTTGATGGGCAAAAAGCTTGGGGCGATTTTCAAGGTTTGATTCAATCGGTGTTATCGAGACAAAGGGACTTCCGTGGCAAATGAATTGGATTCGATCGGTCTAACTTGCCCTTCATGTGGTTATGACCTCACAGGCGTGGTGGTCGGCCGCTCTTGTCCTGAGTGTGGAAGTGATATCCCGTGGCGTGTAACCGATACGGACGAAACAACACGGCGGCAAGCAGTGGTAGTGCTTTTGCGACTCGGCGCGATGGCGATGGTCATACTCTCTCTCACGTTGCTCGACTGGGTAATTTGGTCGGTCGTTGCGATAGTCTTTGACGTAAATTCCTATAGCGCTTCTCAGTGGTTGGTGGTCATTGGGCAATCTATCCCGCTGGTCATTCGGATTGGGGCTGCCATAGGTCTTTGGATGATTGCGTCGTGGCTCGCTAAGACTCTGGTATCCCGCGACGATATATTGATCCAAGGTCCCGGTTACACCCCAATGCAGCTCCTTTCGGTGGGACTGATCCTTTTGGGGGCATACGCATTTATCCGAGGGGCAGCTAACCTGATCGACTGGTTCTTATCTACTTTGCCAGTCTTGGATGAGATCAATGCAGCTTCGTACGGCATTCAGCACGGATCTTCGGTATATACATCAATCGCCTGGGCGGTCATGGGGCTGCTGCTGATGGCGTGGCCAAGGCTTCGTGCCCGCCTTGGTCGAGACTTGGTTTTGGATTGAATGGAGTTCGGCCGCCTTTCGTAGATTGAATACCAAGCCAAAGATCGGGCGGGATGCGGTACCATCTCCGCCATGCCTGATACCCTTTTTGATCGTTTTCCCGTGTTCTGGGAAACCCCTGAACTCACGCACACCAACCGCTTGCCCGGCCGTAGCCCACTGACGCCGTATTCGACGCTCGCGTCAGCCAATCGCAACGACGCGGCCAAGAGCCCGTGGGTGCAGTCGCTCGACGGCGACTGGAAGTTCAAGATGTTCGATCGGCCCGAGGTGGTGCCCGCCTCGGCGGTGAAGCCCGGGGCGAAGGACAGCAAGTGGGGCAAGATCCCCGTGCCCTCGAACTGGACGCAGCACGGCCACGGGGCCCCGCAGTACACCAACGTCCAGATGCCCTTCGAGAACACGCCGCCGAACGTGCCCAAGGAAAACCTCACCGGGGTGTACCGCCGGACCTTCAAGATCGCGCCCGACTGGGACGGCCGCCGCATCGTGCTGCACGTCGGCGGGGCGGAGAGCGTGCTGTGCATCTGGATCAACGGCACGTTCGTGGGCATGAGCAAAGACTGCCGGTTGCCCAGCGAGTTTGATGTGACGCCGTTCGTGACCAAGGGCAAGAACCACATCGCCGCGGCGGTGATCAAGTGGTCAGATGCGTCGTATGTCGAGGACCAGGACCAGTGGTGGCTCGGCGGGATCTTCCGCGAGGTGCTGCTGTACTCCCAGGAACACGCCTACATCGAAGACGTCTTCGCCCGGGCCCACCTCAACCCCGACAACACCTCCGGCCAGCTCGACGTCGACGTGAAGCTCAACTTCACCACGATGCCCGAGAAGACTTACCACGTCGTCGGCACGCTGACCGACCCGTCGGGCAAGGCGATCAAGACGCTCAAGGCCGATCACATCATCGACAAGCAGTACGGCAGGCATTGCAACGCCACGGCGATGGCCGCGTCGTTCCGCAAGGTCCTGCCCTGGTCGGCCGAGTCGCCGTCGCTGTATACGCTGGTGGTCTCGCTGCATGAAGACGACGGCAAGGGCAAGCCGAAAACCCGCGCGATCGAGCACGTCTCGTGCAAGGTCGGCTTCCGCAGGGTCGAAGTGCGCGACCGCAAACTGCTGATCAACGGCCAGGCCGTGATGATCCGCGGCGTCAACCGCCACGAGCACGACCCGGTCACGGCCAAGGCGCTGAGCACCGAATCGATGGTGCGCGACATCCTGCTGATGAAGCAGCACAACTTCAACGCGGTGCGCAACGCCCACTACCCCAACGACCGCCGGTGGTACGAGCTCTGCGACCAGTACGGCCTGTACGTCGTGGACGAAGCCAACGTCGAGGCCCACGCCAACTACGACACCATCTGCCGCGACCCGCGTTGGCACGACGCCTTCGTCGACCGCGCGATGAACATGGTCAAGCGCACCAAGAACCACCCCAGCATCATCCTCTGGTCGCTAGGCAACGAGTCGGGCTACGGCGAGAACCACGACGCGATGGCGACCTGGATCCGCGCCTACGACCCCACCCGCCCGCTGCACTACGAAGGAGCGGTCCGCAACACCTGGAAGCAGATCGACACCGCGATGGAGCCCATCGGCCGCCACGTCACCGACATCATCTGCCCGATGTATCCGGACCTCGAGGAGTTGATCAAGTGGTCCACGCTCGACCGGGACGATCGGCCGTACATCCCCTGCGAATACCAACACGCGATGGGCAACTCCAACGGCTGCCTGCAGGACTACTGGGACACCTTCGAGAAGTACGACGGGTTGCAGGGCGGCTTCATCTGGGAATGGATCGACCACGGCATCAAGCAGGCCACCGCCGACGGCGAGGAGTTCTACGCCTATGGCGGTGACTTCGGCGAGAAGATCCACGACTCGGAGTTTGTTTGCGACGGCCTGATCGGGGCCGATCGCGAGCCGCACCCCGCGATGGCGGACTGCCACAAGGTGCAACAGCCCGTGGGCTTTGCGCTCGCCAACGCCAAGCGTGGCCGTTTGAACATCACCAACAAGAACTACTTCACCGACCTGTCGTGGCTCAGCTTCCGCTGGGTGATCGAGGTCGAGGGCAAGCGAGTTGCAGCCGGTACGATGAAGCCCGCCAAGATCCTGCCGCAGAAACGCGCGGCGGTAACGCTCGACTACGACCTCACGGCGTTGCCCGAGGGCGAGGCGTTCCTCACCGTTGAAGCGCTCTCGGCGAAGAAGACCGACTGGTGCCCCAAAGGCCACCGCGTTGCATGGGAGCAGTTCGCGCTGCCCGCCCCGGCGAAGAAGCGTTCGGTCAAACCCGCAGCGCCAAAGGTCAAGCAGCCTGTTGAGGTCAACGAAACCAAACGCAACATCCGCGTGTCGTGCGCTGCGACGGGGATCGAGCTCAAGTTCAACCGCAGCAAGGGTCAGCTCAAATCGCTTTCGGTGAACGGCGAGGCGCTGATCACCGAGGGACCCAAGCTTAACCTCTGGCGTGGCATTACCAGCAACGACGGTGTGAAAGGCAAGCCCGAGCAGTGGGACGCCGAGTGGAAGCCGCTGGGCATGTGGAACCGGGCGAAGCTATTCAAACCTGTGCTGGCCCAGACCGCCGAGCCGATGATTGAGCTCAAGCGTGGCGGCGTGGTCGCGGTGACGCTTCACCACCAGTGGGTGTTCGACGGCCGTGATGACGACGCGAGCGTGGTGCACCAGCAGGTGTGGACGCTGCGTCCGACCGGCGAGCTGCACGTCGATAACTTGTTTGACATCGACAAGCGGCTGCCGGACGTGCCGCGGGTCGGGGTGATCTTCACCGCGGCGAAGGGCCTTGAGCAGCTCGACTGGTTCGGCCGGGGCCCGGGCGAGTCGTACTCGGACCGCAAGACTGGCAAAGCGATCGGCAGGTTCCGTTCGACCGTGAAGGATGAGTACGTCCCGTACGTGCTGCCGCAGGAGCACGGCCTGAAGGCCGATGTGCGCTGGTGTGCATTGTCGGGCGACAAGCGTTCGCTGCGTTTCGAGGCGGATAAGCTGATGTACTTCTCGGCCAGCCACTACACGCCGGATGATTTGAGCAAGGCCTACCACACCTACGACCTCAAGCCGCGCGAAGATGTGACGGTTTGCTTGGACGCGGAACACCGCGGGCTGGGTACGCGCAGCTGCGGGCCGGACACGCTCGACAAGTACAAGGTGTTCCCCGGCACGTATCGCCTGGGCTTTACGATCGAGGTGTAACCCCTCGGATGACATTCAGCGAGAAGGTCGCGTTGGCCGGGGTATACTCCATGGACGGCCATGTGGGGGACTGTTTCATGGCTGCAGCCGTTGTTGTTCAACGTTCAGCTCTGAAGCGAGACCTTAGCGATGCCGCGTGATATCCCCGTTGGAAATGGTCAGATGCTGGTGACGTTCGACCAGCACTACCGCGTTCGCGACCTGTACTTTCCGCACGTCGGCCAGGAGAACCACGCGGGCGGGCCGTGCCGGTTCGGGGTGTGGGCGAAGCTGCCGGGCGGCAACGGCGACGAACGCCGAAAGGCACGCGTGTACTGGTCCGACGACGGCTGGGACACAAGCCTGAAATACGAATACGACACGCTCGCCACGGACGTGACGATGCGCCACGAGGCGCTACAGGTCGAGCTGCGCTGCAGCGATGTCGTGGACTTTAACCGCCCGGTGATGGTCCGCCGCATCGAGGTGGCTAACCTCACCGAGCAGGAGCGCGAGGTGCGGCTGTTCCACCACCACGACTTCCATATGTTCGGCAACAAGGTCGGCGACACCGCCTACTACGACCCGCAGCTGCGCAGCGTCATCCACTACCGCAAGAACCGCTACCTCATGTCCTGCTTCTACCTCGACGGCGAGCAGCAGACCGACGAGTACGCTTGCGGCACCGCTGGTTTCGGCGGGGCGGAGGGCACCTGGCGCGATGCGGAAGATGGCAAGCTCGGCAACAACCCCGTCGCCCAGGGCGCGGTCGACTCGACGATCTGCGTCCGCGCGACCCTCCCGCCGGGCGGGATGCGGGTGGTGTATCTGGTCATCGGCGCGGGCTTCAGCTACGACGACATGGACACGATCCACAAGTTCCTGCACCGCGAAGGCCCGCAGGGTTCGATCGACCGGACCAAAGCCTACTGGAAGCTCTGGCTCGCCGCGTCGCGGGCCGAGGTGACACCGCAGGATCATGAGCAACCCACCGCGGGTATGGGCTTGTCGCAAAAGGTGCTCGATTTGTTCAAGCGTTCGCTTCTCTTGGTCCGCACACAGATCGACAACGACGGCGCGATCATCGCGGCGAACGACTCAGACATCATGCAGTTCAGCCGGGACACGTACAGCTACCTCTGGCCGCGTGACGGCGCGTTCGTGGCGGATGCGATGGACGCGGCGGGCTTCCCGGATGTGTCCCGGCAGTTCTACCGGTTCTGCCGGGATGTGCTGTCGCACCGCGGTATGTTTTTACATAAGTACAACCCTGATGGATCGCCCGCCTCGTCGTGGCACCCGTGGGTGGATGCGAAAGGTCGGCCGCAGCTGCCGATCCAGGAAGATGAGACCGCTTTGGTGGTGTGGGCTTTGTGGCGGCACTTCGTGCGTTACCGCGACATCGAGTTCACCCGGCCGATGTGGGTCGACCTGGTGCGACCCGCAGCCGACTTTATGGTCCAGTTCCGCGACCCCGACTCGAAGCTGCCCCTTCCCAGTTACGACCTCTGGGAAGAGCGCTACGGCGTGCACGCGTTCACCGTCGCCACGGTCTACGGCGGGCTCAAGAGTGCCTGGCAGTTCGCGGTGTGCTTCGGCGATACGGTAAGAGCCAAGCGTTACGCCATGGCGGCCGAGGAGGTGCGGGAGGCGTTTTGCAAATACATGTGGAGCGAGGAGCACGGCCGATTCCTGCGTCGCATCATGCCCGCCGACCAGCACCGTACCGCGCGGCTCATGGGCGATGTCTTTGCCGGGCGGATCCCGCAGTCGCAGTTCCAGCCCGACTTTTCCGAGGCACTCGAAGACGCGGGGCTTGGCGAGCCCGCGGAACTTGAGTCCACGCCAG
>JBCCWB010000049.1:0-19879 GCA_039194345.1 Planctomycetota bacterium | reverse complement strand
TCCGGATCGCCGTCCTCAATCGCGATGTCGTCATTCAACCGGCTCATAGTGGGGGTTTCGGCGTTCGTCGGTGAGTCACCTTGCCGACAACAGACACGATGGACCGTGGCGTAATCGCGCGGCCGCCCCCAGCACGCGGGTCGAGGACGTTGGCTTGAAGTGAACCGCGCGACACGGGCCGATGCGTGTGGCGGGGTTGAGCCGAGCGTTCGCTCTTTGGCAAGTTGGGGACTTAGGTATTGGGGGCTTAGGGGCTTGGATTGCGCGCTGAGTGTGTAATGAACAATAGTTGCTTGGCTACGCGGGTGTCGTGGCTGGCGATCGTAACGCTGGTTTAACCACGGCAGCGTAGCGCTACAACACATGTTGTGACGCACTAGAGTAATCCAACCCCAGGTTTAGCGGGCGGCACGAAGTGCCCCGCGTTTGTTGTGAGGAGTCCTGGCGGAGAACGCGGGACGCTGCGCGTCTCCCGCTAAACATGCGGTTGGAAGGCGCTAGCGGTTTTCGCGGAGAACGCCGATAGCAAACATCCCCACGTACCGAACCGATCCGTCCGGTGCATGGGGATGTTGAGGGTGCATGAGTTTTGGTTACGGCCTTCCCGCAGATTTAGGAAGACTTCTCCCAGTCGCGGGACTCACGGCTGTAGATGATGCTCGCTTCGTGTTTCTCGCGGTCTTGGGCGAACTGCTGCTTGTCCGGGTCCCACTGGATGGGCGTCCCCGAACGTACGGCCATGTGGCCCAGGTGGAGCATGGTCGAGAGCTTGTGGCCCGCATCGACGTGGTAGCTGGTCGTCTTGCTGCGATCCAGGATCGCATCGATAAACTCGGGCTGTTCTTTTTTGGGCTGCTTCCAGTAGTTCTCGTGATTGGGGAAGTCTTTGTTGCGGAAGAGGTTCATGTCGCTGGCGACGAGCTGGCCGTTCCACTTCTCGCAGCCGATCCAGCCTTCGGAGCCGATGAAGCGGATGTAGTTCCGGCCCAAGGTATCGCTGGCTTGAATGACTTTGCCGTTGGCGTAGCGGAACTCGACGTCGTAGCTCGAGGGGACCGAGACATAGGAGGAATCCGGCAGTGTCTTACTGGTTCCAACGACCTCGATGGGGCCGGATTCTTCCATGCCGATGGCGATCTGAGCGCTGTCGCAGTAGTGGGAGCCCCAGTCGGTCAGGCTGCCGCCGCTGTAGTCGATGCTCTGCCGCCAACGCTGGCCGTGGGTGACTTTAGGCGTGTACTCCACTTCGGGAGCGGGGCCCAGCCAGAGGTTCCAGTCCAGGTCTTCGGGGATCGGGGCGGGCGCTTCGACATCAAACAGCGGCTTGTTGGGGAGGCCGCATTCCACTTTCTCCACCTCTCCGATCGCGCCGGTCCGGGCCAAGCCCGCCAGTATCCAGTACTTCTGCATGTGGCGGTCTTCGATGCCCCATTGGAACACAAGGTCCCGTTTGAGGGCTTCATCGACGACCTCGTGGCCTTCGGTGATGGTCAGCGTCGGCTTCTCACAGAAGACGTGCTTGCCCGCACGCAGCGCCATGAGCGACATGGGGACGTGCCAATGGTCGGGGGTCGAGATCACGATGGCGTCGATGTCGTCACGGTTGATCACCTCGCGGAAGTCCTGGTAGACATCGCAGTCGCTGTTGCCCGCTTTCTCGTCCACCATCTTCTTGGCTTCGAGGGCCCGGCCCATCATGCAATCGCAGACCGCGAGTGTCCGGGTGTTCGGCGTGTTCAGGAACCACTGCAGGTTCATACGGATGCCTTGGCCACCCATGCCGATGAAGCCCAGGGTGATCTGTTTGGACGGGGCGGACTGCCCGAACACACTGGAAGGAATAATGGTTGGGGCGACCGAAGCGCCTAGCAGAGCACTCGAGCGACCTAAGAATTGGCGGCGTTTCATGGCAATGACTCCAGAGGGGTGAATTTCAATTGAATGGTTTATATGGAATGGAAGTTATGACGAAGTGTTGATCGGTGGGTTACATTGGCCTCTCCAAAAGACGGCGTTAAGTAACGCTAAGAATCTCTTCAATCAGCTGTTCGAGACGACGGCCGTACTCGACGAAACCGTCGAAGCGGGCTTGATCAGAACTCTTCTTGCTCCGGTCGTGGAAGACCACATCCAGGTGGGGTTCGATGCTCAGCCCGCCGCTGTAGCCCGAGGCGTAGAGGTCGGCGACGATTCGTTTCACGTCCCCGTCGCCCTCGCCGGGCCAGACGTAGTCGGCGTCTTCAAACACTGAGTCGGGCAGGTCGCGGATGAACCGTCCGTCCTTGATGTGGACGTGGGCGATATGCTCCCGAACGTTTTGGTAGAACTCCCACGACGACTGGGTGACGGTTTGAACGGGCTTGGTGCGGTCGATCGTGGTGGCGGGGTTGGCGGTATCAAAGATGAGTTGGAGGCCGGGCACTTTCTCGATGAGTTCGAGGGTGAAGGGCCAACCCATCCCGCCGTAGTTCGCACAGTTCTCGTGCAGTGCTTGCAGGCCTTCCTCGGCGAAGCGGTCCACCACCCGCCGGAGCCGATCGACCCGTTCGTCGGCCAACTGGTCATCCACGGCTCGGTCTTTCAACACCGCGAAACTCATGATGCGGACGTAGCGTGTCCCCAGTGCTTTCATGCGCGGGATCGCCCGCTCGATCTCTTCCCAGTCCTTGTCCATCGGCTCCAGGATCGACTTGCTCCAGTTGCAGACGGTCGAGCCGAGAGCGTTCACGGTGATGTTGTTTGCATTGAGGTGCTCGACCACGTGCTCGAAGTCGGCCTCGGGGATGTCGGTGATGTTTTGGCCGTTGACCCCGCGCAGCTCGATGTGCGACCATCCGAGGGTTTGGATGGCTTTGACTTGGCCTTCGATATCGTTGGCGGCTTCGTCGGCGAAGCCCGTGAGATAAATCATGAGAGCGGGACCAGGGTTTGTTGTTGGTGGGACTGCTTGATGCCGTCGAGGATGGCGATCAAGCGTGAAGACTCTTCCTGCGACACGGGATAGGGCTGTTGGCCTTGGAGGTCGGCCGCGACATCGTGGTAGATCTCCACGGGGTCGCCGAAGAGGTGCTCGCCGACGGTCTCGGTGCGGGTCTGCGAGCCGTCGCCCTGCATGTCTTTGAACTTGGTGGGGTCGTCGGGCTGGGCGGGGGTGCCGGTGGTGATCTCGAGTTGATCGCCGTGGCCCACGATGCAGCCGCCCGAGCCTTGGACGAACCAATCGGGCTGGCCTTTGGGGGAGAAAGACCATTGCGAGTGGACGCGTGTGCCGTTGTCCATCGTGATGATGCTGTAGAAGATGTCCTCGGCGTCGCCGGGATTGAGCACCTGTTGGCAGGCGCCGAAGAGGTGCTTGGGGCTTCCGCCCGCCAGCAGCATGGGCGGGTCGATGAGGTGCACGCCCCAGTTCAGCACGATGCCACCGCCGAACTCTGACTGGGTCTGCCAGTCGTTGCGGGTGGCGAAGCCGAAGGCGGATCGGTGGATCGCGAAGACTTGCCCGATCTCGCCCGAGTCGATGATCTCTTGGATTCGGCGGTAGTCGGTCCCCCAACGAGCGGGGAGGTAGGGGAACATTTTTCGGCCGGCACGGTCAGCAGCGGCGTAGATCTTCTCGACTTCCGCGGCATTGATCCCCAGCGGTTTGGTCACCAGTGTGTGGCACCCCGCGGATAGAACATCGCAAGCCATCTCGCAGTGCTGGTCGTTCCGCGTCACGATGATGACCAGGTCGATCTCGCATTCGCGGAGCATCAACTGATAGTCGGCGTAGGTCGGGCAGCCGAAGTCTTTCTCGGCTTGATCCCGGCTGCTTTGCGATCGGCTGGAGACCGCCACGACCTCGTAGGCATCGGGGTTGCCCTTCAGGCCCGCCGCGTGAAGGAACTGCCCGCTGCGGCCGTAGCCGATGATCGCGGTGCGGATGGGTGTACTCATGGCTTGAGCCCTCCGGTCAGATTATCGATCGGCCGATACGTCAGTGTGTCAGACTGCTCGACAAAGTCCAATGCTTTCTGCAACCCGCTTTCACGGATGGGCCCCCAGCCCTCGCCGTCGAGGCCGTGCATCATGTAGAGAAACAGCGGCGAGGCCGAGCCCTCGGCGTGTTGCAGGCTCGCCAGCAGATGGTCGTCGCAGTAGTCGGGGCCGTGCCAGGTGCAGCCGAAAGTGCGGCGGCTGAGATCGCCTTCATGACTCAGCCCGTCGGTGGGTTCGCCGTCGCCGCAGGTGCGGATTGCGCGGACACGCTCCAACAGGTAGCGATCCACATCGGCGGTGGAGCGGTTGTAGGTCAGGTGGTAAGGCGTGGCAGACGGATCAAAGCCCTCAAGCTGATCGCCGAATCGAGAAAAGCATTCATCGATCTTGGCGGTGGCTTGCTCGAACGGGATCGCCGAGAGGTCGCTGTGGTCCAGGCCGTGGGGGTGGATGCCGTGGCCGCGGGCTTGGAATTCGTTCCACATCACGAAGTCGCCCTTGGGGAATTCATCCAGAAACCCCGACGGGTCGGCCATGACCGCAAAGGTCGCGCGGAGGCCGCGTGCCTCAAAGAGGTCGACGATCCGCAAGCAACTCTGCTTGAAGCCATCATCGAAGATAAAACTGACTTGAGTCGACATATCGTCTTTACTTGCTGGGGTTCCCGTCGACCGTGCTCTTGCTGAGGTAGTAGAAGTTCTTCACCCACACATGCTCTCGGCAAACGCGTTCAAAGACGTCATCTGGCAGCGGCCCCTTGGCGGCGGCCTGCATCGCTTGATCGATGCGCTTGGCCGAGCTCAACGAAAGCGCCAGCACCGAAACGCCCGGTCGGCTGAGCGCGAAGCGGATCGACAACTCGTTGAGGTCCATGTTCTCGTCGCACACATCGTCACGCAGCCGCGCGATGCGGTTGAGGTACTCGGTGACAAGCTCGGGGGAAGCGTTGGAGAGCTTCACGTCGTTGGCCAGGACCTGCCGATCCCCGCCGGTGGCGAGAGAACCGGAGTGGTCAAACACGCAGCGGGCGATGATGCCGACTTGCTTCTGTTCGCACAGCGGCACGCAACTCACGAAGGGGCGCGACTCAAACGCATTGAGGATGATCTGGACCGAGTCGACCAAATGTTCATCGACAAGCTTCAGCACGGCGTCGTGTTCGTGGTCCTGGGCGCTGACGCCGATGTAGCGCAGCTTGCCTTCGGTGCGGAGGTCCCGCAGAGTCTCGAGCCATTCGAGGCGGTAGGACCACGGGTGGTACCACTGGTGGAGTTGGACCAGGTCCAGGCAATCCACGCCGAGCAGGTTGAGGCTGGTCTCAACCGATTCGCGGATGCTCTCGGGCGTGAACTGTTTTTCGACGGGCACGTAGAACCGCCAGTTGGCGATGTCCTTAGGCTTGACCTTCGTGGCGACGAAGGGGCGTTCACCTTTCCATTCCTTGAGGGTCTTGGCGACGACTTCTTCGCTGTGCCCGTAGTTGCGGGCGGTATCGATGAAGTCGACGCCGTTCTCCAAGGCGTGGAGCAGGGCTTCGGAGACGCCTTGGTCGTTGGGTTGGATCCGCATCGCGCCGAAGGCGACGGGGTTAAACGTCAGGCCGGTCGAGCCGAAGGTTCGTTGGGTGATGGTGCTGGTCATGGGTGGGTTTAGAACTCGTCAAAAGCGATGTCGTCTTGCGAAATCCCGAAGTCGTCGACGAGCATCTTCTGGGCCGCCTGGATCATGACGGGCGGGCCGCAGAGGTAGTACTCGACTTGGTCGGGGTTGGGGTGTTGGTCGAGGTAGGCCCCACGGAGGTGTTCGTGGATGAAGCCGGTGGGCCCGTCCCAGTTGTCTTCCGGCTGCGGCTCGGAGAGCGCGAGGTGGAAGCTGAAGTTCGGGAAACGGCGTTCGAGGTCGCGGAAATCTTCTTCGTAGAACACTTCCTGCGTGGAGCGGGCGCCGTACCAGAAGCTGACCTTGCGGCCGGTCTTGAGGGTTTCGAAGAGGTGGGTGATGTGTGATCGCAGCGGGGCCATGCCCGCGCCGCCGCCGAGGTACACCATCTCTTTGTCGGTGTCTTTGATGAGGAAGTCACCGTACGGGCCGGTGACGGTGACGGTGTCGCCGGGCTTGAGGCTGTGGACGTAGGTCGAGCCCACCCCGGCGTTGCAGTCCTGGCCGCGGGGCGGTGTCGCGATGCGGACGTTGAACTTCAACAGACCACGCTCGTGCGACGGGGCGGTGGCCAGCGAGTAGTTGCGGCGGGTCTTGATGCTGCTGGACGACTTGAAATCGTAGACATTGTGCTGCTGCCAAACGGTGTGGAACGGCTCGGGCACGTCGAACGACTCGAACGAAATCTCGTCGTACGCCGGGATATCGATCTGCATGTACTGGCCGGGCTGGTAGTTCGGCAGGTCGTTGAGGGTCTCGGGCTTGAGCACCAGTTCCTTGATGAATGTCGCGACGTTGTTGTTGCTTACCACCTCGAAGGTGAAGGCGTTCTCCGCGTCGGCCTCATCGGTGTTGAGCTGGAGGTAGATCTTTTCGTCACGCAGCTCCACGGGGTAGGTCTGCAGCGCCACGCACACGGGCGGGCGGACCGGCTCGCCGTTGCTGACGTCGAATCGGCCGTTGTGCTTGGGGCATTCCACGACGTTACCCTTGACCAAGCCGTCGGCGAGGTGTGTGTTGCCGTGGGTGCAGATGCCATCGGTGGCGTAGTAGGTGTCGTCTTCAGTGCGGTAGATGGCGTAGGTGCGGGAGCCGTGATCGAAACGCAGGACATCGTTGCGGTCGAGCAGGTCGGCGTCGCACACCTCGAGCCAGCCCTCGGCGCTTTGCTCACTCTTGGCGAAGATCGGCTCGGTGGTGGGCACGGTGCCGACGGGCCGAGCGGTGTCGGGCAGGACCTTCTTGACGAAGTAACCCGGCTCTTTGATCTGCCTGAGCACGGCAGGGATGATCTCGGTGTAGGCGTTGAACAGGCTCGGATAAGGAACGGGGCAGTCGTCCTTGATGAGCTTGTGGAGCTTCGGGAGCTGGTGATACGGCACGAGCGGGAACATGTGGTGCTCGAGGTGGTAGTTCATGTTCCAGTACAAGAACCGGTGCACAAAGTGCATCTTGATCGTGCGGCAGTTCAGCCGGTGGTCCAAGACGTTCTCGGCGAGCCCGGCGTGTTGGGTCCAGCCGTAGATCGGCATGAGCCACGCACCGTACAGGTTCGGGCCCAGCACAAACACAAACGGCAGCCAGGTCTGGAAGTAGATCGCCAGCCCGAAAATCGTGAGGTAGATCGCCGCGTACACCCGGGCCCGCCAGAACACCTTGGGGTATTCCGACTCGGGGACATACGTGGCTTCAGCGGGCGTCATGCGCCCGAGGCTGTGGAGCGTGATGTTGAGCAGGTACCGGCGGAACGCCTGGAAGTTGATGCACTTGAGGATCAACGCCTTCAGGTCCGGAGGCCGGGGCACGGCGATCTCGGGGTCGCGGCCGACGATGATGGTGTCGCTGTGGTGCCGGGTGTGGCTCCAGCGCCAGGGCACGGATTCGCGCAGCACCATGAAGGACGCGACTTCGTAGAGCAGGTTGTTGAGCCAGTCGGTTTTGAAGGCCGTGCCGTGGCTGGACTCGTGCCAACGGGCATCGGACGCCGAGGCGTACAGCACGCCGTACATCATCATCGGGATCAATGCCCACCACGTCCCCCAGAGGCTGAGGGTCGCGGCGGCGAGCCCGACGAGCAGGCCGAAGTAGATGATGCAGTCGCGGATCGGCGGCCAGTCCTTGCGCTCCAGGAGATTGCGCAACTGGTCGCGGGGAACCGGCGAGGTATACCAATCGGCCTCGGCGAGGCCGCGTTGGATCGCCAGTTCGGTGTCGGGTCCGACGAGGCTGTAGTCCTTCAGCCTCGACTCTTCCACCAAGTCTTGGGGTGATGACAAAGTCTGTGCGTACATAACGTCTACCTCGGTAACTCCAACCTCTCCAAACTCATGAACCAATCGTCAAGAGCACATACATGAAGGCTAGGATTCCGAAAATGGCTAGGACCGCGAGGGCGAAACCGACGCTGTCTTGTTTGTTCCAACGGTAAAACTCCCACTTGCTGCCCGGGAAAAGCAACACGCCCCGCGTGCTGCTTGGGTCGGCCAGGGATTCTGCCAGGAGCTTCTCGTCGCCATCACGGTCCGGATCGACGCGGGTGCGCATCTTGGCGTAGAAGCGGTCGGTCAACTCAGCGTCGTCGGGCCGTGTAACCAAGCAGATCACCACCATCAGCAGGATCGGGATCGAGGTCCGCAGCAGGATCCGCAGGGTTTCGTTCATCGCATAAGCGTTCTGGGAAAGATCAAACCCGGCGAGCTGCAACGCCACGAGTTCGAGGCTGAGCGCGCCTTTGCCCACGAGATTGCCGTCGGCATCGGGTGAGACGCCCTGCGTCCAGAAGATGCTTTGCTTGGCGAGTTCGTAGGTCTGGGTAAACGACTCGCCGATCTCGAGTGCCTCGGGGCGGTTGCCGACGGCTTGGCCGAGGGCGTTGGCCGCGTCCCAATCCAGGATCTCGTCGGCCCGTTGGCTCACATCGGCTTCGGTGGCGTCGTAGGTCCGAACCAGTGGGGCGGGGTCGGTCCGTTGCAGCAGCGTGTCGTTCGTGCGTAGCGACGGCGAGAGGGTGGGCAGCAAGAACGGCAGTACCAGGAAAGTCACCACCCCAACAATGATCGAAACCCAAGCACCGATGCGGTTGGCTTTACGCCATTTCATGCCCAGCCAGAAAGCCGGGATCAGGGCGATGTTCATCTCCCAGATGAACTTCATGATCTGCAGGATGGTTTCGAATTGCAGCGCGATCCAGGCCGAGCCCAGCAGCACCAACGCGCCGAAGATTCGGCCGGCCCAGACGTAGTGGCGGGCCGAGCGGTCTGGCACCGCCATCCGGTAGAGGTTGTGGGTCAACAGCGAAGAGCAGGTCAGCATCAAACAGTCGGCGGTCGACATCAGCGCCGCCATCAGGCACGCGATCATGAGCCCGACCAGCCCGATGCCCAAGGGGCCCAAGAGGTCACGGGTGGCGTGGCCCCAGACCAGATCCGAGTTTTGCACGCTGGAGCTGTAGAGCACGATCGCCGCCAAGCCGAAGACGCCCCAGAGCACGGTGCACGCCCGCTTCAGGAACATGCCGACGACGTAGCCGTAGCGTGCTGCGTATTCATCCTTGGCCGATCCCGACGACACCAGGACGTTGGGCTGAATCATCACGGTCAACATCGCCATCGTGGACAGCGCGATGATGTAGTACCAGGTGAAGTCCACCGCCAGGGGGGAGCCGAACATGTCGAAGAACGAGTCGGGCAGCTTGGCGTGGATCGTCGCCAGAGCGTCGGCGTAGGATTCCCCGCCGTAGATCGTGTTGATCTTCGACCAAGCAAACGGGATCAAAATGATCGACAAGACGATGATGCCGATGCCTTGGAGCATGTCGGTCAAGAACGCGGCCTCGAGTCCACCCGCCGAGGCGTAGACCATGACCACGATGCAGACGAGCCACACCAAGAGCTTCAGATCGAGATACGAAACAATGGTGGCGGGGACCTTTTCTTGAAGCTCCGCAAGCCGGTCCGCTTGCGGGGCGGAGAGCGCTTCTGCCGAGATTGTTTCGAGCTCAACCTGTTCGGTGAACTCCGCAAGCGACAGGAACCGGATGTCGCCGTCGCTATGCTTGGCGGTTTTGAGTTGGTACGCCTCGGTGTACTCCGCCGCGTCCTTCTCGTTGAATTCCGCGACGGGTTTGGGCGTGATCGCCAGGACCGTCTTCGCCATCGCGTTGAACCCCAACGCGATAAACGCCATCATCCCCACCGCCCCGATAATCGCATACACGCCGCCCATCCGCTTGCTGCCGTAGCGTTCGACGAAAAAGTCTCCCATGGTGAGGATGCGCAGCCGCCGCATCCACGCCGAGGTGAACCAGAACAGGGGGGTGGCAAAGAGGTAGAGCATCGAGCTCCAGATGCCCGACGCCCCGTTGGTGTAGGTCGTGGTCGAAACGCCCACCGCGTTGTCCGCGCTGGTGCCCTGGCCGAAGGCGGCGAAGGTCTGCACCAGCTTGCCGAACTTCCGTCCCGCGAGGAAGAAGTCTTCTTCGCCTTTGACGTTGCGAGATGCCCAGATGCCGATCACAACCACAACGCCGAAGTAGGCAATGATGACCAGGATATCGATGATGGACAGTCCAAACACAGGCAGGCTTCTCTCTAGAGGTCAGGGGCGATAGCAGAAACGGTGGTGGTTAGGCCGTGGCCAAACCGATCCGCAGGGCACGGCTTCGTGGCGGATTCAGTTCAATTCACGGAGTTTGATGTTGCGGAACCAGACCTTGCCGCCGTGGTCTTGCAACAGGATGTGGCCTTCTTCCAACTCGCCGAATCGGCCGAACTTCTTGAACTTGCTGTTGGCGACGCGTTCGCGGAAGTCTTGGCTGCCGCGGGTGAATTCCAAGACCTTGATCCCGTTGAGCCAGTGCTCGACGTGGTTGTCTTTGGAGACGATCCGGCTGTGGTTGTACGTGCCCAGCGGCATGAGCTTCTTGTTGGTGGCCGCGTACAGTTCGTACGCCGAGCCCACGGTGCGGAAGTCGCCGGGGACCATCTTGTCTTGCTTCATCCACGGGTGGTTGGCGTCGTCCAGCACTTGGTATTCGATGCCCAAGCCGTACTTGGGGTTGCTGTGCTGTCCTTCGGCGACGAAATACTTGATCCCGCTGTTGCCGCCGACGGTGATCATCTTCCATTCCCAGGAGAGCTCGAAGTCGCTGTACTTCTCGAGCGTGATGATGTCGCCGCCGTTGGCCGACTCGCCCCCGCCTTTGGCTTCGGAGCACAGGTTTCCGTCGCGGATGGCCCAGCCGATGTCGGGGAACTTGTCGCGGTTGATCCCACGCCAACCTTCGGTGGTCTTGCCATCAAACAAGAGTTTCCAGCCCGCATCTTTTTCTTCTTGGGTGAGCGTATTGATCGGGGTTGGGGAAGTGGGCTCGAGCGTACTCGTGACACCTTCGAGGTAAGCCAGGGTTTGTGCCGTGCCGATGGCCGGTGATTTCGGAGCGTCCCAGTATTCGATCGAAACCACCCCGGCGTACCCGATGTTGATCAAGGCCTGCATGACCGCCTGGAAATCGACGACGCCGTACCCGGCCAGCACCGCCCGCCCTTCAGGCGTTGCGGAGGAGCTGTCCCACAGCTGCACATCCAGAATCCGGTCTGCGTATTGGCGGATGATCTTGGCCGGGTCTTGGTTGATCCGCGTGGTGTGCCCGATGTCCAGGCAGATACCCAGGCGGGCGTCCCGGTCTTTGATCTGGTCGTAGACGCTCTTGGCGTCTGGGTAGAGCTGTTTGAAGTTGCCGTGGATGTGGATGGCCACTTGCACGCCGGTGTCGATCGCTTTTTGTTCGACCAGGTTCAAGAGCTCCGGCGCGGGCACCCCGACGATCATGCCCACCTCAGCACGCTGGGCTAGGTCAAACGCCTGCTCCACGCTCTGGGCGTCTTTCATGTAGATCACCCCCAACGCATAAACGTCCAGGCCCGCCGATTGGGTTTGCTCGAGCACGGAGGCGATCTGCTCATCCGAGGCGTCCAAGGCCAGGTGATTGGACTTGAGGGTCAGCTTGCCGATGCGGAGCTGCTCCGCGCAACGAACGACCTCCTCCAACGACTTGTCTCGGAACGCATACGTCGCAATGCCAAGGTCAAATTCGATACCGGAAGGCGGCGACGTTTTGACAATCGCCTGAGCCGTGGACGCCGGGCTTGCGCACAGCAGAACCAGAGCGGCGGCGATGATCCAAGCGGTGGGTATGGAATTCATGGTGAGGTTGATCCGAGATTTCGGGCAAGAGACTGCCTACGCGCAATTGTGATAAAAAATATCCCTTATGCACGTATACATGAACAGATGGGAATGCGAATTCGACTATCGATTTTGCGCAATAGCCCCCGATTTTGCCCCTGATGGGCTTGCTAAACCGAGTGGTTTGAGCGGTATTTTGAGGGGGCCATGCCGGTCTCGGCTTTGAACTTCATTCCCATATAAGCGGAAGACGAAAATCCGGCTTTCCGGGCGATGATTTCGATGGGTAGGGTCGTCTCGATCAGCAGCTCACGGACCAGGCGGATGCGCAGCGACATGACCTGCTGATTGATGCTCTTTCCTGTGGCTTTACGGAACCGGATCTCGGCCATCCGCCGGGACATCTGCATCTTGTTCACGACATCGTCCACGGCGATGTCTTTGGGGATTTCGTCCTGGATGAAGTACAGGGCTTTGCGTACCGCCGTGTCGTCGATCGCCAGGGTATCGGTCGACAGCCGCTGCACGACGTAAAGCGGCTCGGCCACGATCTGTTGCCCCGCCGGTTTTTCGCCTTGCATCATTTGATGCAGCAGCTTCGCGGCTTCGTACCCCACCCGCTCGTTCGCCACCGCGATGCTGGAGAGCGGGAACTCGGCAAGTTCACATACCATCTCGTCGTTGTCGACGCCGAGCACCGCAACTTCATCGGGGATCGCCAAGCCGTTCTCCAGGGCGCAGCGGATCACCTGTCGGCAGCGGTCGTCGTTGCAAGCCAAAATACCCACCGGCTTCGGCAGGGAGGTCAGCCAGCGTTTGAGCTTCTTCGGATTCGTCTCGTTCGTGTGGGCGATCTCGATATCCGCTGAACTCGCCCGCTGGGCGAAGCCTTGTCGGCGTCGCTTTGACCAGTACATGTTGCGGTACCCGCAAAACCCCAGGTTGTGAAAGCCCAGCGAGATCAGGTTGTCGGCCGCGATTTTCCCGATCTCCAAGTCGTTGCTGCGGATGGTTGGGATGTCGGTGGGCAGCTGCGTAATCCCCTTCATGACCATGGGCACATCCATCTCCATCAGCTGGTTCACTAGCGAGGCATCGTCGGTGTGGGCGATGATGCCGTCGATGGATTCGGAGTCCGTTTCACGTGCGGTTCGTTTGCTTGGCGCCAGGTAGAAATTGGGGTCTTGAATAAATGACCACGGCCCAAACTCTCGGGCATAGCTGGCGATGCCACGCAGCAAGCTCTGCCCGTAGCCGCGCGAGGTCTCGATGACCAGCTTGACGCGCGGGATGTGGTTGGGGGTGGAGAAGATCATGATGCGTATTCACGGCGAACGGTCGGGGGTGACCAAGCGTTAGCGTGTAGGACGGGTTCAACGGGTCTCATCCCGCGTATTCTCGTGGAGTTGTTGTTCGCTACGCAGGGCGGTGGGTGATTTTGTGGCCGCCGTGGAACGCAGTGTAAAACGGATCCCCCGGGGTGATCGTTCCTTTCCGCACCGGTTCTCCGGTCAGGGATGACTTGTAGATCGCCGAGAGGAGCTCGATGGTCGCCCGGGCGTTTTCACCGGTGGTCTCGGGGGCCCGGCCTGCTTGGATGTCGAGAGCGATCGCCGCGAGCTGGGCGTCGTGGTTGGAGAGGTTGCTTTCACCGATGTCGGCCAAGGCTTTACTCAGGTCGTCGGGGGCTTCGGGGGTGGGCGTGAAGGTCCAGTCTTCGTTGGTGTATTCGTAGAGGTGGCGGAGCTCCGCGGTGGCCTGCTGGTAATCCAGGCGGAGGTAGGTCTCTTGGCGAGGCGAGATGACACTGTTGATGATGCTCGCCATCGCGCCGTTGGCGAAGCGCACGATGGCCATCGACACGTCCTCGGCTTCGGTGGGGCGGTCGAGGGTGCCGCAGTCGGCCCGCACCTCGCTCCACTCGCCCAGCAGGCAGAGCAGGTGGTCCATCGCGTGGATGCCATGGATGACGGTGGGGCCACCGAGCTCGGTCTCCCACTTGCCTCGCCAAGGCACGGCGAAATACTCCAGATTGCGGTACCAGACCGTGTGGCAGGCGGCGACGAGCGGACGACCCAGGCGACCTTCTTTCATCAGGCGTTTGAGGTGCTGCGTCGTTGCGCCGTAGCGGAACTGGAAGACGCTAGCGCACCACTGGCCGGTCCGCCGTTCTGCTTCATTGACGCGATCCAAATCCGCCAACGAGCCGCAAAGCGGCTTCTCGCACAGCACGTTGACCCCGGCCTCCATCGCCATGATCGACAGCGGCACGTGGCTGCCCGGCGGCGTGCTGATCTGCACCAGGTTCAGCTCTTCCTTGGCCAGCAGCTCCTCGGCCGAGCTGTAGCACCTTTCGAGGCCGGTCAGTGCTTTGAAACGCTGAGCGTTCTCTTCGTTGGTATCGCAAGCCGCCACCAACTCGTAGTCTTCGGGGTTGTTGCGGATGGCGTCGAGGTGGCGTTTGGCGATGTCACCGGTGCCGATGATGGCGGTGCGGAGTTTGGTGCAGGTCATGCAGACAACATACCGGCGTGGAGATCATTGACCAATAGATAAAGTCGATGAGCTATTGCACATCATCGCCATCGAGGTGAAATCCTTGCGGTGGTGTATCCGAATGGCGGGGGGCGACTAAAACCCTATCGACGCGCCGCCGTCGATGCACAGGCATTGGCCGGTGATGAATCCTGCTTGGTCGGAGCAGAGAAACACCGCGGCGTGGCCGATGTCTTCGGGGGTGCCCATCTTGCCCATCGGCGTGCGTGAGAGCACCTTGGCTTTGCGGTCCGGCGACTTGGCGAACGCTTCGTCGGTCATCGGTGTGCTGATCCAGCCCGGGGCGATAGTGTTGACGCGGATACCCTGCCCCGACCAGTCGGCGGTGAGCGAGCGGACCAACCCGAGCACCGCGGTCTTGGCCGTGGTGTAGCCGACGATGTGTGGCACGCCCATGAAGCTGGCCATCGACGCGAGGAAGAGGATGCTGCCACCGCCCGCTTCGATCATCCCGGGGGCGAGGTCGCGGCTGAGCGCGAAGCCCGCTTTGATGTGCGTCGACAGCATCGTGTCGAAGTCTTCATCAGAGACTTGAGTTGCTTCCTGCTTGTGTTGATGACCGGCGTTGTTCACGAGGAGGGTGATCGGCTGACCAAACTTTTCCTTTGCCCCGCGGATCATGGCGGCGCGTCCTTCGGGGCTGTTCACGTCGCCGACGACGCCGTGGGCATTGGGGCCGAGTTGACTGGCGGCCTGTTCGATAACGTCCGCACGTCGGCCGCTGATACACACCTTGGCCCCGGCATCGATCATGCACTGGGCGATCGCCAAGCCGATGCCCGTGCCGCCGCCGGTGACCAGCGCGACACGATCCTGCAGAGATTGCGAAGAGGTTGGGTTCATCGAAACAAGCCTAGCGAAAGAGGTGGTCATTAGAGCTTATTGATCGTCTCGAGTGCTTCGGACGTCGGCTCCATGCCCACCCCGGGGTAGTTGGGTGTGGTGAAAAAGCCATCCACCACCTCGGCGGGATGCTTCATCCAGTCGCGCAGCCAGGGGATGTACTCGAGCAGGCCACACGCGGGGTGGGCGATGCATAGGTGTTGATGGACCTGGGCCATGTCGCCGACGTGGGGCACGACGGGCAGGTTGAAGCTGTGGGCCAGGTCCGCGACCTGCCACCACTCGGTGATGCCCGCTAGCCGGACGATGTCGGGCTGCACGTAATGCACCGCACCCGCCTGGATGAAATCGCGGAAGCGGAAGGCTTCGTAGAGCTGCTCGCCCATCGCGATCGGCGTGCTGATCGACTCGGCCAATCGTTTGTGGCCCATGGTGTCATCAAACGCGATCGGCTCTTCGATCCAGGTGATGTCGAAGTCTGCGAGTCGTGAGCCGAGCTGGATCGCCTGGGGCAATGGCCAGCGCCCGTTGGCGTCGGTCATGATGCGCACCTCGGGGCCGAGCGCTTGGCGGACGGCTTCGACGCGTCGCAGGTCTTCGGCGCCGCTTTCACCGCCGACCTTGATCTTGACCGCGCGGTAGCCTTCCTGCTCGATCATGCGCTTGCAGTCAGACACGAGGTCTTCCATGCTCCAGTTCAGCCAGCCGCCATCGGTGTTGTAGGCCTCGACCTTGTTGGACGCGTGGCCGCCGAGCACTTTCCACAGCGGGAGGTCTTGGGCTTTGCATTTGAGGTCCCACAGCGCGATATCGATCGCGCCGAGCGCCAGGTGCGTGATGCCGCATCGGCCGACCCAGTAGATCTCGCTTTGGCGGTAGAGCTTTTCCCAGAGGCCGCGGACGTCGCGCGGGTCTTCGTCGATGAGAAGCGGGCCAAAGGCGTCGGTGATGCAGGACGTGATGAGCTTGTCGTTGGGCAGGTGGGCGTGGGTGCCGGAGAAGCCGTAGCCGACGTGCTCGGTGTCGGTGTGGATGGCGACGCCCGGCGCCCCCCAGTGGGTGATCGAGTGGGTGCTGTCGGCGATCCCGCCGCGGGTGACCGGGGCGTGGAGGATGATGGGCTCGAGCTTGGTGATGTGCATCTAGTTTCTCGTTCTCGGCTCGCTTGGTTGGTGGTTAAAAATCAATCACGGCTTTGATCAGCCCCGGGGACCGAATCACCTCGGCGAACTTCTGCTCGAGGTCTTCAAAAGCGACACGATGGGTGATCAGGGGCGTGGGGTCGATCCGGCCGGCCTGCATGGATTCGATTAGGTGGTCGAAGGTTGACGCCGTCGCGGCACGGCTGGCCAAGAGCGTGAGCTCCCGGCGGTGGAAGTTCGGGTCGTCGAATTGCAGGTCGCCGGTGAACAGGCCGACGAAGACGACGCGCCCGCCGTGCTCGGCCAGGTCGAAGCAGCCGTTCATCGAGGCGGGGTGGCCGGTCGCGTCGATGATGCAACTCGGGAGTTGACCGAAGTGATCCGTAAATGCTTGACCCATGCCTTCACCTGCCACAACCGCATGGCCCAGGCCCAACGTCTCGCTGGCAAACTTCAATCGCCCGGCATCGCGGTCGACAAGAACCAACTCGGCGCCCTCGGCCTTGGCGGACAGTGCAGCAGCCAAACCGATCGGGCCCATGCCAATGATCGCCACGGGTTCGCCGGGTTTGATCGCCGCACGCTCGACCGCGTGGGCCCCGATGGCCAACGGCTCGACCAACGCAACCACATCCGCGCTCAAGCCTTCGCTGGGGTGCAGAAAGTCGGCGTTGATCGCTAGACGCGGGACGTGCCCACCGTCGATGTGCACCCCCATGACGCGCAGCTCGCGGCAGCAGTTGGTCTTGCCTGCCAAGCACGCCGGACACTTGCCGCAAAAGAAGTACGGACGGACCGCACACAGCGTACCCGGCTCAAGTTTGCTATCACTCGGCGCCGAGATCACGCGAACGCATAACTCGTGTCCGAGCCGACGCGGGTAGGAGAAGAACGGCTGGTTGCCGCCGTAGGCGTGGATGTCGGTGCCGCAGATGCCGCAGCACACCACCTCGACCAACGCCTCGCCGGGCCCGGGCGTGGGCTCGGGGACGTCGGCGGTCGTGAAGACGCCGGGGGATTGAAGGGTGAGGGATTGCATAGGGCTTACGGTTTAAACAAAAGATGAACGAGTGCTACTGCGGCTTGATCCGGAACACGAAGGCCGACGAGGTGTTGTACTTCCCGCCGCGGAACGCGCCGAAGAGGTGCGTCGGTCGGCCGTCGGCCCCGAGCAGCACCTGCGGGCGTTCCATGCGGCCCTCGCGGTCCAGGCCGTTGGGCGGTTCGTCGATGTAATGCGGCATTGCCTCGAAGCCGAGCTGCGGGTCGGACCAGTGGATGCCGTCGTCGGAGGTGAAGTAGAGCCCGACCTCGTGGTTCACCACGCCCATGTCGCGGGCCAGCATGTGGAACTTGCCGTCCTCGAACCACACGGTGGGGTCTTCGCACTGCGGGTTGTGGTTGCCGTAGCGGTTGAGGTCGATGATCGGGTTGCCGGGGTACAGTGTGTACGGGCCGCGCGGGTCGGTGGCGGTGGCGAGCAGGCCGCGGCGGTTGGCCTTGGTGCCGACCATGCCGGTGCCGGGCTTTAGTTGTCGCAGCTCGATGTCGTAGCGCCACTCGGTCAGGCTCATGCCCTGGTAGTAGAGCATGTAGCGCCCGTCGGGGTGTCGCGCCATCACGGGGTTGCAGGCGTAGGCGCTGTCTAGGTCGTCGGGGTGTTCGCCGCCGGGGATGAGCGGCTCGTCCATGCGTTCCCAAGGCCCATCGAGCGACTCGGCAAACGCGGCACCGGTGCGCAGCGTTTCGACGTTGGGCTCGCGGTTGCCGATGTAGTACATGACGTATCCGCCGTCGATCTTGAAGACCGCGGGGTTGTGGATGGTGTGGGCGTCCCAGTGATCGCCGCCCCGGCCGGCCAGCACGGTGCCGGTGGTTTCGTACGGCCCCTCGGGTTGGTCGGCCACGGCGTGGGCGATCTCGCTCACGGTGATCCAGCCGACATGGTCCGCGGCGTTGGGCCAACGGGCGTAGAACAAGTGGGTCCGGCCGTCTTTACCCAGGATGGGCGAGCAGCACCAGACGTTGTAGTCCGGGTCTTCGAGGACACGCCCGATGGGTTCGAGGCGGGTCATAAAATCGGAAACGGGGAGTTTCGCGGCGGTCGACATAGCGGTCCTACACCAAGACAAGAAAACAGAAACAAACAATCAATCCAGCAATTTCTCGAACTCGTCGGGCATCTCTTCGAGATAGCCGCGTAGGATCGCCTTCATCTCGGCCAGCTTCTCGGCGTATGCGGGATCGTCCGCGAGGTTGGTGCTTTCCTTGGGGTCCACCGCGAGATGGTAGAGCTGGTCGGCGTCGAAGTAGTTGTCGATCCAAGCGGCCTCGGGGTTGCGTTGCCCCCGCTCGAAACGGCTTCCCCCCGGGGCCATGCCCATCTGGTGGTAGCGGGCTTCGGGGTCGATCTCGTAATGCGGGTTATCGCGGATCCAGGGCTGTTTCTCTTTGAGCTCTGCAAACAACGCTTTGTGCTCAGCCAAACGCTCGGCCTTGGTGCGTTGCAGGCTTGGCGGAACGCGGAACGCGATGTACTTCCACTCGGGCGTGCTTACCGAACGTACTAGGCCGATCTCGGAGTAGGCGGATTCGTGGGTCTTATCGACCTTACCATCAACCAGCGGCAGCCAGCTCTTGCCGTCGATGATCATGTCGTCGGGCGGGGTCACGCCCGCGGCGTCGAGGATCGTCGGGGCGAAGTCGGTGTTCTGTGTGATGCTGCTCACGCGCTGCGGGGTGATACGGCCCGGCCAGTAGGCAAGCGTCGGCGAGATCAGGCCACCCTCGTAGGTTGTGCCCTTGCTCTTGTCGGCCATGCCGTGGTCGTTGAAGTAGATGACCAGCGTGTTGTCGGCGATCCCGAGTTCTTCGAGCTTGTTCAACACCGCGCCGACGCCATCGTCCAGCCAGGTCGCGTCGGCGAGGTCTTCGGGCACGCCGTGTTCTTTGAGCCGGGTGTAGATCGATTCGCGCGGCGGCATGATGCCGGTGATCGGCTCGTCGAGCAGGCCCTCACCGCTGATCCGCGGGTCGGCCTTCAGCGAGACCTTCGGGTCGGGCACGTGGTTCAGCGTCGTGGCGAAGTAGAGGTAGAACGGCTCGTCGCGGCTTTCCTCGATAAAGTCGAGCGCGGCTTTGGTCAGCCATTCCATGTTGTGCTCGTCCATGCCGGTGTTGACCAGCTTCTTGTCGTCGACCAGGTTGCCGCGGTAGACGCCGTCGGCGTAGTCGAAGCCGAACGCCTTGATGTCGTGGGCGATGCTGTCGTGGTTCTCTTTCAAGATGGCGGCGATGGCCGGGTCGGACGGGTCGCTGCCGGGGGCCGGCGGGTTTTCCCACTTGCCGACGCCGTTGATATGCCACTTGCCCACGAAGCCGGTGCGGTAGCCGTTGGCCTGCAACACGCGGGGCAGCGTCGGCTGGTCGTCGGCGAAGCCGATGTTCCACAGCACCCGGCGGACGCCCTCAGTGGTTGTTTCTTTGTTGAAGAAATCGATGCTGCACCGGCTGGC
>JBCCWB010000048.1:0-19896 GCA_039194345.1 Planctomycetota bacterium | reverse complement strand
TTCGAGGTCGCGCATCTCGCCGACGAGGCTCACGTCGGGGTCCTGACGCAACGCGCGACGCAGGGCCTCGGAGAAGGACGGCACGTCGGTGCCGACTTCACGCTGGTTGACGATCGACTTCTTGTGCGGCTGGTAGTACTCGATCGGATCCTCGACCGTGATGATGTGGCGGTCGAGGTTGATGTTGATGTAGTCGATCATCGACGCCAGCGTGGTCGTCTTACCCGAGCCGGTGGGGCCGGTGACCAGGAACAGACCCCGCGGGCGACGGATGAGGTCTTTGACAATAGGTGGCAGACCGATCTTGTCGATGTCTAGCAGCTTGTTGGGGATCCGCCGCAGCACCATCGCGACGCTGCCTTTTTGACGGAAGATGGATACGCGGAAACGCGCGGACTTTTCGGGATCGTCTTGCGGGCCGTAAGCGAAGCCGAAGTCGGAGCCACCTTCTTCCTGCAACTCATTTTGAGCACGCTCGGGGCTGATGGATTTCATCAGCGACGTCGTGTCTTCCGATTCAAGCGATTTTGTCTTGAGCTCAACCAGACGTCCCGACATGCGGACCGTGGGGGGCTTGCCGACGGTCAGGTGCAGGTCGCTGGCTTCCTGCTTGATGACAGTGTCAAGCAGACGGTCGATTTGCATGGCGGACATAGCGTTACCTTTATTTGGCGATTTAGTGATTGATTGATTTGGTGATTGAGCGAAGCTAAAGGCAAAATGGCGTTTCGAAGCGTATTGGCTGTGAAATCACTCAATCGCTCGATCGCAAAATCGCCAAATACCTTTACGCGGCCAGGTCGTCGTCTTCGAGTTCGACGGTACCTTCGACCTGAGCGATACGGGCGATTTCTTCGAGGGTGGTTTGCCCGTCGAGGACCTTCAACTTGCCGTCGCCGAGCAGCGTCCGCATGCCCGCAGCGACCGCAGCGGCCCGCAGCTTGCTGACCTGGGCCCGGTTGAACGCCAGCTCGCGGAGCTCGGCGTTCATGAACATCAGCTCATACACCCCGCGTCGGCCGCGGTAGCCGGTGTTGCCACAACGAGCGCAGCCTTGGGCTTTGTAGATGGTCTGGCCTTCCAGGTCGGCATCCGACATGCCGCATAGGGCCATCAACTTGCGGTTGGGTTCGGTATCGGGGACCTTGCAATGCTCGCAGAGGATCCGTACCAGACGCTGGCCGAGTACGGCCTGGATCGAGCTGGCCACGAGGAAAGGCTTGAGGCCCATGTCGATCAGACGGGTGATCGCCGAGGGGGCGTCGTTGGTGTGCAGCGTGCTGAAGACCATGTGGCCGGTGAGGGCAGCCTGAACCGCGACCTCGCCGACCTCCATGTCCCGGATCTCACCGACGAGGATGATGTTGGGAGCCTGACGCAACATCGCCCGGAGGATCAACTTGAAGTCTAGCGGCGGGTCCATGTTCATGTTGACCTGGCACTGATTGATTCCTTTGAAGTTGTATTCGATGGGGTCTTCCGCGGTGATGATCTTGCGGTCGGGGCGGTTGAGCTCGTTCAACGCAGAATACAGCGTCGTCGTCTTGCCCGAACCGGTGGGCCCAGTTACCAGGAAGATGCCGTTGGGGCGGTTGATGATCTTGGTAAAGCCTTCGAGGGTGTCGGGCCGCATGCCCAATTTTTCGAGACCGAGCATCGCCGCGTCGGGCCGGAGGATACGCATGACGATCGATTCGCCGTGGTAGGTCGGGCAGGACGAGAAACGGAAGTCGACGATCTTGCCGTCCACCCGCATCTTGATCCGGCCGTCCTGCGGAATCCGTTTTTCTTCGACCCGCACGCCCGCCATAATTTTCAGACGTGCGACGACCGAACCCTGGGTCCGCTTGGGGATGACGTCGCGCTCGTGACACACGCCGTCGATGCGGTAGCGTAGACGCACGCGGTCGGCAAACGGCTCGATATGGATATCCGACGCCCGGCCGTTCACCGCCTCGGCGATGATCTGGTTGACCAGCTTGATGATCGGCCCCTGGTTGGGGTCGTCGCTGTTGTCTTCGATATCGATCGATGTATCCACCGAGACGTCGAACGACACGTCCGCGGTCTTGTCCATTGACATGTCCACGGTCAGCTTATCGATCGAGTCCCGTACGTCCGACATCACGCTGTCGATGTACTCGCTGATCTTTCCCTTGGCCGACAACGCCAACTCGACTTTGCCGCCCAAACGGAACTGGAGGTCGTCGATGAGGTTGATGTCCATCGGGTCGTGGACCAGGACCTTAAGCGTGTTGCCGTCTTTACCTAGCGGCAGGACCAAGTATTTCTTGATCATGTCTTGGGGGATCAACTCGAGGTTATCGCGGTCGATGACGTTGGGCTGATCGAGATCGACAAACTCCAGGTCGTATTGGGACGCCAAGGCCTTGGCGACGTCGTTTTCCGTGATGTAGCCCAAAGCCACCAGTGATTCGCCAATGCGCTTGCGGGACCCCTTGGAGATTTTTAGGGCTTCCTCGAGTTGCTGGTCATCAACCAGCCGCCACTGCTTAAGTATCTGCCCGAGCTGTAACCTTTTGCGCGCCATCGGCACCTCTTGATGGGAAAACTAGAAAACGGATCCGAACAGATCGCCAACCACCGGCTGGAACTAAAATTATGTGCCCCCGGAAGAGGAACCGCAAGTAACACCTTCGTGGTGAACCCAAAAAACATCGGCGACGTATGGCTTCCATAACCGTGGCTCAACACGCCACTGCTAGACTCCATCGCTCCCGGCATGAAAGGAACCGACATGAAATCTCGTATTGCACTGCCCACATTGATTGTTTCCGCCGGCCTCGCCGGACTCCACGCCCCTGCGCTGGCCGAAAACGTTCCGTCGGTCGAACCCGAAGCGACCTCTCCCGCGGCCGATAACGCGCCTGGATTCCTCGGCGTGGCGGTTGCTGAAACATTGGCCCCGCCGAACGCGGGTCCTGGCGTTCCCGGAACCGTGCTCGTGGTCAGCGATGTTATGCCCGAATCGCCCGCGGATGCCGCGGGTCTGCGCAGCGGTGACGTACTGCTGAAAGTCGACGGCCAACTCCTGCTACATCCCACCCAACTCACTCGGCTCGTCCCCACCTATCCGGCGGGTCAAGAAATCGACCTCACCATCCTCCGCGGCGGCGAGCAAATCAAACAGAAAGCCATCCTGGCTGAGCGCCCGGTCCAACTCGCCGAACCTCCCGCCGCATTCCCCCGTGCGGAGGTGGTTCCTTTTGCGGAATGGGAGGCGGTTCCGTTCGAGTTTCAGCCCAACGACCTCCAGAACGATCTTCGAGAGATGCGCGAACGCATGGACCGCCAATTCGAGCAGATGCGACAGATGTTCCGTGACGGCCTGGGCGAAGGCTGGCCCGCGGATCAGGCTTGGGAGGATGGCGACCCCATCAAGCTGGATTTCGACTTCGAGTTGGGCGACCTGCCCGACAATATGGGGCAGAAGGTCACCATTCTTCAAGACAACAAACACAAGCTCACCATCACCCAGACCGCGGAGACGCGCCTGCTCAACGCGACCGATGCAGAAGGCAACGTCCTGTTTGATGGGCCGATCGACACCCAGGAACAGCTCGACGCGGTCCCCGAGGACATCCGCAAGAAGATTCCCGAGCGCGGCTTGAATATGCCGCTTCAATTCCGAGAGTTGATGCCCGACGGCTGGCCGCACCCGCATCAGCGTCCCGATAACAACCCGCCCCAAGAACCCGAAGCGACGCCCAACCTCAAAGCGGTCTGAAACCTTAGTCGGGATTAGTCCGGCGAACACCTGAGTTTTGCACTTTTTCGGCAGACGTTTGCGCATCGTCGCACACGTCTGCCGATATCTATTACACATCCTTCCCCGGGGCTCCCCATGCGCTCAACACGAAAAAACACGCCTCTCACACCCCCGATCACCGACGCCGAGATCGACGCGGTGTTGTGTGAAATCGACAAGCTCGAAACCAGCCCCGACGTAATCGCCCAGCGTGAGCATCCGCGTATGCCTTACCGCGAGCCGATTGCGGTGGTGTGCGAGGCGGGCGATTGGCCGGGCGATGTGGTGCGGTTCACCGCGGTGTGTCACGACCTGTCGGACGGCGGTCTCGGCGTCCTCTCGCCGGTGCCGATTACGCCTGGGACGCTGGGGGTCTTCACCCTGGTCACCGCCGAAGGTCAAGAGCTGCCTCTTACCGCCACCGTGGCCTACAGCACCAAGGTGCGCGAGCACGTCTACAAATGCGGCGCAAAATTCGACGCGCCGATCGACAGCATGGCGTTCAGCACGATGCGACGCGCGGGCTGAACAACATCAGTTTTTAATGGCTTAGCTGCTTGGTGCACTCAGTGCGGCATCGGGTAACGCTTGCACAGTTCGACCACATCGGCGCGGACCGCGTCGAGGGTGGCTTCATCGCCCCTGCTGGTGAGCACGCGGTCGATCAGATCGGCGACTTCGGGCATGACATCTTCCTTCAGGCCACGCGTCGTGAGGGCGGGGGTGCCCAGGCGGATACCGCTGGCCTTGAAGGGGCTGCGGGTCTCGTTGGGCACGGTGTTCATGTTCGAGATGATGCCGGCCGTTTCGAGCCAAACCGCGGCTTCCTTGCCGGTGAGCTCGGCGTCGGTGGGGCGGAGGTCGATGAGGATCAGGTGGTTGTCGGTGCCGCCCGAGGCCAGGGCGTAGCCCTTGTCCATCAGCGACTTGGCGAGGACCGCGGCGTTGTCGACGACCTGCTTGGCGTAGACCTTGAACTCGGGTTGGAGATCTTCACCGAAGGCGACCGCTTTGGCGGCGATGACGTGCATGAGCGGTCCGCCCTGCGTGCCGGGGAAGATGCCAGAGTTGAACTTCTTGGCCAGGTCCTCGTCGTTGGTGAGGATCAGGCCGCCGCGGGGGCCGCGGAGGGTCTTGTGGGTGGTCGTGGTGACGACGTGGCAGTGCGGGAACGGGCTGGGGTGGGCACCACCAGCAACGAGGCCCGCGATGTGGGCGATGTCAGCCCAGAGGATGCAGCCGTGACGATCGGCGATCTCGCGGAACTTGGCGAAGTCGATCGTCCGGGGGTAAGCGGAGTAGCCACACATCAGCACCTTGGGCTTGTGCTCGGCGCAAACCGCTTCGACAGTGTCGAAATCGATGTAGCCGTATTCGTCGGAATCTTCATCCAAGACGAGGTCGTAGGTCACGGGGTTGAGCCACTTGCCGGAGATGTTGACCGGGCTGCCGTGGGTGAGGTGGCCGCCCTTGGACAGGTCGATCGCGGCGAAGGTGTCGCCTGGCGACATCAGGGCGAGTTGCACGGCTAGGTTGGCGTTGGCACCCGAGTGGGGCTGGACGTTGGCGTATTCGCAGCCGAACAGCTCCTTGGCTCGTTCGATGGCCAGGGTCTCGATATCGTCGTAGAACTTGCAGCCCGAGTAGTAACGCTTGTTGGGGTAACCCTCGGCGTATTTATTGGTCAGGCAAGATCCCTGGGCCTCCATGACCGCGGTCGAGGCGTGGTTCTCGCTGGCGATCATCTCGAGGGTGTATTCCTGACGCTCTTTTTCCGCGGCGATGAGTTTGGCCACGGCCGGGTCGGCGGAGGCGAGGGCGGAGGGGGCGTCATTCAGCAGGGCGGCATCGGTGGTCATCGGTCGTCCGGGGTAAGGGGGAGGCGTTAATTCGTGAATCGTATCGGGCTGGGATGAGTGGAGCAAAACCCGAGCTCGCGTGCTCCCGATATGGCGGTCTAAGGCGCGGGGGATGGCTCGGGGGGGACGGCGGGTAAAGCCCCCGGAATCAATGCGATATCCTTACGCCCGGCGAGCAGGAGATGGTCTCGCAACAGTTCGACGGTGGTCAGCGTCCCGGCGTCTCCGAGGTTGGTCAGCATGGTCTGTGAGATAAGCTGCCCGTTAGTCCTATGAAATGCCGACAGACGCATTCCCGGTGGGCCTTGGGCCCCTTGATATTGCTCCAAGGCGAATGCATGGCGATCGCCTAAGCGAAGGGTTATCAGTTTTTTGGGAATGCTGGCTAATCCGTCTTGCCATCGGATCGTGAGGTTGGGGTTGAAAGCGATCAGGGCTTCGGGTGAGAGACTGTAAAGCACCTGGTCTCGGCCCAAAATGACGCCTCCGGTCGCACTGCGGGTCAGCAGGTTGGGGGCTTGGTATTGAATCTTGCCTTGTTCGAGATCGATTGATAAGAGACGTATGCGGTCGTTGATGAACAAACCCTCTCCCGCGGGGATGAGTTTGGGAACGCCGTTGAAGCCGGGCATAGCGAGCCGCCAACGAAGCCCACCGTCACGTCGGTCATAACGCAGTATGTGGGTACGGGAAAACAGCACGGGATCGCCGCTGGGGGTGAACAATAAATCGGTCGATAGCTCGTGGTTTTCAATCGGCGGGAAACGCTTACGGCCCGTTGCCAAATCGATCAGCAAGAAGCGTCCCGATTGGGCTTCATTGCCAGGAGAGACGCTGCCCGCCACCGCTAAGACATCGTCGAGAACAAGGGCCTTGGTTACGACATCAATCGGGAGCGCCGACTGCCAAAGCACCAATCCGCTAGCACGGTCCAAACCAAATGCCCGCCCCTTAGTGTCGATCACTGCGACCACCGCTTCACCCGCAAGAACAAGGGGAGGGGTATCGGGGGTATTGCCAAGGCCCATTTGTTCCCGAGGGTTCTGATTGATGGGCCCGAAATCGGCCTCGATGACCGACAATAGACCTCCCGCGTTGGCTTGCCGCGACTTGGCCAATCCGCCTTCGCCGAGGTCTTCAAGTAGAGGCTGGGCTTGGATGGGGGCCCATAGGTTCTCGCCGTCCAAGGTGTTCAGAGCCAAGAGCTGCTGGGTTTGCGGTTGCCACAACACGATGTTGTCAGCTCCTTGATCGACCAGCCGCCACCCCGACAGCTGCATCGGCTTCTGCCATCGGTGTTGATAAGACTCGAAGTCATAAAACGAAAGCATGGGGGGCTTGCGGCTGAGTAAAAATCGATCGCCGCCGCTAACGTAGAGCAAGCCGCCGGGCCGCTCGATCTGAGCTTCGGGATCGGCTTGGGGAAACAACTCGCCTTGCAGGCGAAGGGTTTTGCCAAACGGAGGATTCAGAGAGGGGCGAGGCGACCGGACCTGGGGCGATTGCCGGATCTGCGTTAACCAAACACGGGTATCGACAGCAGCCCCAGCCTGAATCGGCAACAAGGCCGGGTGGTCACGCTCCACCTGCTCAAGCCATCGCACCGCCGACTCGGGTTGCCCGGTGCCCAGGTAATACTCGGTGAGTGCACCGGCGGCCCGGCTTCGGAGATCATCGTTATTGGCCAGTTGAAACGCCCGGCGGTACTGCGTCGCGGCACCGATGTGTCGAGATGATTGGGATTGCCGCTGGGCGGCGGCGAATACCGCCTCGCCCGATACACGGGCCAACGGGTATCGGCGGGCCAGATCTAGCAGCGCCTGCACATCAGCGCTCGGTGATGCAAGCATGTTGCTTAGCTCGCGTGCGGCTTGCTGGTCAAAACGCTCGTAAAAGTCCTGCGATGCCTCGTTCTCGCCTAGACGCAGCAGTCTCAGTCGTGCTGCAATATCTCCGCGGCGTGTGGTAGCGCCTCTCACCAGCAATTCTCCAGCTTGTTGAGAGTCGAGCAAAATCGCTTGGTAGTGATCTACCGCTTCAGCCAAGCGGTCATGCTTTACCAAGTAATCTCCACGGGCCAAGTTGTAAGCCAGCAGTTCTGAAGGGGTTTCTGTGGTAATGGCCAGTCGGTCAAACAGACGCTCGGCCGCCGCGATATCGAGTGCCGGGTCACGTTCCGTAAGTTTCAGGAGTTCGCCAAAGACCCGGTGCCGTTCCGAACGCCACGCCTCAAGCTCATTCTCACGGCGGCTTCCGTTAAACGCTAACGCTTGTAGTGTCCGATCCACCCCTTCGTTGATGGCGTCGGGCCGCCCCGCGTTGGCCGCCAACATAGCCATATTCAGCCCGGGTTCGGGGGAGGCGGGCTGGTCCTCGGAACGTTGGCGCAGAGTGTCATATGCGACCGACCAATCCAAGTAACCCGCCAGGCGACGCCCGGAAGTGACCACCCAAACGTCATCGGTCGCGAGTACGCCGCCGGTCCATGGCAAACCAAGAATCTTGGAAGGTTCTCCGGTCTGCAGATCGATGAATTGCAGCCCTGTCGTCTCGCGAGCCACCATGGCCACACCTTGCCACAGCGAAACGCGTGGTGTGATCCCCTCGACATTGCGGGGGGTGATTGGTGTGGTCCAGTGCGGTTCGAGGGTTTCGCCATCAAGACGTGACAATTGCGGGCCGATGACCAAAACGTCACCGTTAGCCAACGGGGCGAATTCATACGCGTTGGCCAAGGGCGACTTAGAATCGAATTCATCGAGGATCTCGCCCGTGTCGGGATGCAGTAGCATGCCGCGCGCGGAGTTGATGCGCATCGGCAGGATCAACCCGGCTTTACTGCGCGTCGGGCGGGACACCTCAGAAAAGGGGATCGCGAGGTCTTGACGGCCACCCGCATTGACCTGTTGCCCGAGTAACACACGCACCCAGCGGATACTGCCCGAGCGTGCGTCCACTGACGCCGCGGCGCCGAGGTTGTCGCAGAGGTAGATGATGTCGTTGTCGATCGTCATCGACGACATCGGCGGCAACGCATTACGGCTATTCGGCCCCGAGGTGCTCGCGAGGTGTCGTCGCCATCGCAGTTTCCCGGTCGCCGCATCCATAGAAAAGAGATAGGAATCTTGGAAGCTCGACGCCTGACTGCGTCGGGCCATGACAATGATCTGATCCCCGCAAGCGACGGGCGTCCCATGGAACGCGGCCCGCTCGAGCGTGGGTTCGAGTTGGCCCGGCGTGACCGACCACCGCAGCTCGCCCGTGTTGCGATCGAGGCTAACAATCTCGGTGGGCTCGATCACCTGTCGCCGATGCCGTCCTTGCCAGGGCACCGCAAATCCTAGGACAGTGTAGGCATTGGGCCCGTGGACCAACACCTCCCGTCGATCCTGAACAACACGGCCCGCGCCAAATCCGGTGCGGACAGTGGTTACCTGTTCATCCTCTTCGCCGTAGCGATAAGACCAGCGCAGCCGGCCGGAGATGCGATCGATCGCATAGACCCGTTGGTTGTCGTTGATCAGGATCAGTGTCCCCGCAACGACAGGGCGAAGCTCGACCGACTCGCCCGCAGAGTTCTGGGCCACCCGCGGCTGGGCTACCACCTTGTTGCCCAGCGAAGACTCAATCCCGACCTGCCAAAGCGGACGATCCATCGGCACCGGTGGAATCTCGTCGGGGCTTGTCTCCGGTGGTACCTCCATCGGCAGGTTTGCCAGGGTTTGGGTTAATGAAGCCAGGGCCGAGTCATCAAGCAGTTCATCTAACGCGGCCAGTGCCTGGTCGCGGGCTTCAGGGTCTTGCCGCAACGCAGCGGACCATGCCAGTAATTCGAAATACCTGGCATCTACATCCGACCGGTCAGGGTGGGCCGCAACAACGCTGAGCATCGAGGCCGCGCCCGACCCGTCGCCACGCTCGAGATGTATTCCCGCCAGCAACAAAGATGCTTCTAGCCCAGCCTTGGTCAGCGGGTAACGGTCCAGCACTGCTATGACCCCGGTGTGCACTTGAGTGCCGCTAGTGGCCAGCGCAGTCTGAAGGGCACGCTCGGCGACGGCGGCGAAACGTCCACGATAAGCCTTCAGCAATGCTTCATCGCGGGTCAACTGTTGGTGCACCCAACGATGAGCATCGGTGTAGCCGGTCTCGTCGACGGGCATTAATTTGTCGGGGTAGTCGTCGACGATTTCCTGCAGTTTCTGAGCCGCTTCCCCCAGACGCCCCTGGGCTTGCAGGTCCGCCGCTTCGTCAGCCAACTGCAGAGCAGCGGGAGAATCCTCGAGGTAAACCGCACCCTGAGCAGGCCAAGACAGCCCCGTGAAAATGAGCCCGGCGAGCAGCCCGGCCAACCCCTGCGATTTCAGCCACCAGCACATCGTTGACGCCATACCCGATTGTAGCCGAGCTCGGGGGAAACAGGAGCCACGTTTGCTATGATGTGCGATTCTCGTGAACCGCGGCCGACGCCGCCCCGATTTTGGAATTGACCATGCCCGCCTCTTCCCCCGCAACCTCCGTCTCGTCGTCTTCCCGCCAATCCGCACCCCACGTCGCCATTGTGGGCGCGACCGGGGCCGTCGGCGAAGAGTTCCTGCGCGTGCTCAAGCAGCGCAACTTCCCCATCGGCAAGCTCACCCTGCTCGCTAGCGCCCGCAGCGCGGGCAAGACCCTGAAGTTCGGCGACGACGAGATCACCTGCGAAGAACTCACCGAAGACAGCTTCAAGGGCGTCGACTTGGCCCTGTTCTCCGCGGGCGGCTCGATCAGCAAGAAGCTCGGCCCCGCCGCGGTCGACGCGGGTGCGATTGTCGTGGACAACTCCTCGGCCTTCCGCATGACCGAGGGCGTGCCCCTGGTCGTGCCCGAGGTGAACTCCGGCGCGATCGCCGAGGCCAACATCGGCCTGGGCAGCGACAACGTCGCGGGCATCATCGCCAACCCCAACTGCTCGACGATCATCATGCTCGTCGCGATCAATCCGCTCCATCAGGCCGTGCCCGTGAAGCGCATGATTGTCAGCACCTACCAAGCCGCCAGCGGTGCCGGTGCCGCGGCGATGCGCGAGCTCGAACAACAAACCCGCGAAGCCCTCGAAGGCGAAGTCACCACCAAGGACATCTTCCCTTTCCAGTACGCCTTCAATCTCTTCAGCCACAACTCCCCGATGCAGCCCAACGGCTACAACCAGGAAGAGCTGAAGATGGTCCACGAAACCCACAAGATCCTCGGCCAAATCGAAGAGGCAGACAAGATCCCCGTCACCGCGACGTGTATCCGGGTGCCGGTCATGCGGGCCCACGCCGAGAGCATCAACCTGACCTTCGACGGCATGATGACCGAAGACCAGGCCCGCGACCTCATCGCCGCGGCCCCGGGCGTCTCGCTCATCGACGACCGCGCCAACAACCGCTTCCCCACTCCGCTCGATGCGCAGCACCAAGACGACTGCTACGTCGGCCGCATCCGCCGCGACCTCTCGCAGCCCGAAGGCGTGGGCTTGGACCTGTTCGTTTGCGGCGACCAGGTCCGCAAGGGCGCCGCCCTCAACGCGGTGCAGATCGCGGAACTGTTGGTGAAATAGCGAATCGCACCGGCAACATCCTCATGGCTGCAACCACTTCGGCCGTATCATGAGGCGATGAAGAAGCGCTACAAATTCGTGCTAATCCCGTTGGCGGTGCTGACGTTGCTGCTTGTCGTCAGCGCGTTGGTTGTCGATTGGCACGGCAAGCGCACTCTGGAACGGAGCATCGACGCGGTCGTGGCGGAAGGGGGATTCCGTGATTTCTCTGGGTTTGCTCGACCCGAATTGGCCGACGACCAAAACGCCGCCACCGCGTGGATCGAGGCCGCGGTTTTGGCCTGGGGTGAACCGGATGACGACTGGAATCGTGAGCTCACTGCCGAGCAGGAAGCACTGAGTAAGCCTCAGCACACTGAAATCGAGCTACTGACCACGACGATCGAGACTCAGCAAGAAGCCGTCGAGAAAGCGTGGGGGGCGGCAGATCGTTCAGCTGTGCATTGGCCCATCGACTATAACGACCCACAATCCTGGATTGACAGTGATTATCTAGGCCAAACGCGTCAGGTGGGTCGGCTTCTTGCTGCAGATACCCGAGTGGCGTTAAGCCGTGGTGATTACGCTAGAGCTGAGCAAAGTCTTTTAGCTATCCTCGCGTTGTCGGACGACGCCTCGGCCCCGCCGATCCTGATCAACACGCTTGTTGCCATCTCACTCGATTCATTAGCGATGGACGTGATCAGCAACTCTGACATCCATCTGAAGCGTGACTTCCCTATGGTGCGTGACATACTTGAGAGCCAGCAATACGAATCTAAGCTGTCACGTGCGTTGCTGGGCGAAATCCCATACGGGTTGGCATTCATACAATCCGATGATCGAGAAACTGCTCGTTTAAGCCGTTGGCCGTCTCGGCTGCTAACGCAATACGACATGGCGTACTACATCAACGCTATGTCCCGAATTAGTGACGCAGCAAACAAACCATTTGCCGAGGCGAATGCGCGATTAAGCCAGATCAATGATTCGCCAGGATTTCCGTATTTGATATCGCAGATCATTATGCCAGCTACTGGAGCAACGATTCGGACGGCAAGGACTGTGTCTGCTAAACGAGACTTGCTGTTGCTCAATGATGAGATTGTTGAAATCTCGGCTTCCGAAAGTGCGAGCAGCTGGGCCAGTCGGTTGGAGTTGCCTGACGATCCACTCACCGGCCTGCCGTTTCGATTGTGGCTTGCTGAGAATGGTGGCTTTGTGCTGTGGAGTATCGCTGCAGAGAATCCGGCTCATGGGAAACGGCGGTTCGAGCTCGTTTGCCAGACTGGCACTGAAGCCTTGCCGCCCGAACTCGAAACGTTTCGCCAAGAGTGGGAAGACTTTTCTCCACGAGCACAGCGGCCAGTAGAATGACCGCATGGCTCCAACCGTCACCCGGCTGATTTTGTCGTTCGCGCTGATCGTTGCGGCTCCGGTGTATTACATCGTGGCCTGCATCGTGCTGTTCGAGATGGCGGACTACAGCGGCGATGAAGAGGGAATCCTCGGGCTCGTCACCTTTACCGCCATCGTGGGGTTTGCGATCGGCTGGTCCAGTATTTGGGCTGGCGAGGTGCAGTGGACGCCCAAACGTAAAGGCGCGACCTGGGCGGTTGGCTTCGGCAGCCTCGTACCCGGGCTGGTTGTGGGGGGAGTCGTCTCGGGCGTGATCGGATACGACGACGGCGCTTTGATCATGATCTTTGGTTCGCTGGTCTGGTTGATCTTCTGGCTCTTTGGCACCGCTTTGGTCTGGCGAGAAACGACCGGCGAGCGGCAGCGCCGCCTCTCGGCGATGGGGCTCAACGGTTTGCCCTGCCCCTCCTGCGGTTACAACCTCTCGGGGCTGCGCGAAAGCAAATGCCCGGAATGCGGGTCGGCGTTTACGCTGGATCAGCTCTACGCGGCCGTGGATGAAGAGCGTCGGCCGATGGCGAGCAGCGGGTGAGGCGCGGGTAAAAACAAAGCCCCGGGATGGCTGTCCCAAGGCTTCGAGGTATGTTTGAGTTTAATCCCAGCGTTATCGCTTATGCCGCGGCTTTCTTGCGGGGCGTGAAGACCCTAACGCAGTTGCGGCCGCCTTCTTTCGCGGCGTAGACGCCCTTGTCGCTGGCCTTGATCAGGATGTCGGCGTTCTTGAAGGTATTGCCTTCGTGGCAGGCGACGCCGATGGAGGCGGTCACACCCAGCACGGTTCCATCGTCCTTGGTGATCTTGCAGTCGGCTTCAACGGTCGCTCTGACGTGCTCGGCGAACTTCGCGCCTTCGAGGCGTGATGTGCTCGGGCAGATGATCGAGTATTCCTCGCCGCCGTAGCGGAAGACACGGCCCTGGTCGCCGGTGGCGGCTTCGAGGACCTGAGCGAACTTGACCAAGACCTCATCGCCGACGGCGTGGCCGTGGGTGTCGTTGAAGACCTTGAACTTGTCGATGTCCATGAACAAGATGGTCAGGTGTGCATCGCCGGTGGCCGCGGCGAACTGCTCTTCGACGTACTCGTCGAACGCCCTGCGGTTCGAGCTGCCGGTGAGCTGGTCGGTGTAGGCCTTGTCTTCGAGCTGCTGCTTCTCGAGTTCGAGGTCGGCGGCTTGCTGCTGGAGTTGGCTGGATTCCTGCTGGGCCTGCATCGACAGGTTGAGCAGGGCTTCGTTGGCGCTGGCCAGGATGTCGTCAGCATTGCCTAGCCCGCCGGTGGGCAGGTCGAACAGGCGCTGCATTTCCTTGGTGAGTTTGTGGATCTCCTTGAGCAGCCCTTCGCAATCCTCTTCGGGGATGCTGCACCACTCGACGGCCTTGTCCTTGAAGAGCTCGAGCGCCGGGCCGGACTCTTCTTCGGGTAGCACGAATACATCGGCGACGAGGTTGCCCAGTGCGACACATTGCACGACCGGGCGGGTATCGAGTCCCGATGCCGACGGGTCGTGGTGGTGTTGGATCGCGCTGGAAAGCAGAGCGGGGAGGCTCCAAGACTCGGCGAGCTTCGCGCCGACTTCGGTGTGCGGCAGGTCGAGCTCTTCTTGTTCCATCTCGAGGAGCTTGCCGTGGGAGTTGCCCGCCTTGGCGATGAGGACGTTGTACTCGTTGCCCAGCGTCTGGTTCATGGTCAGCATGCCCAGGTCCTGGAGCAGGCCGCCGAGAAAGGCTTCTTCCTGCTGGACGACGCCAGCCTTTTGGGCCAGGGCTTTGGATGCGGTCGCGGTGAAGAGCGAACGCTTCCAGAATTCCATGTGGTCGAAGCCGTCGCCGCCTTGCTCGGCCAGGTTGTTCACCAGACTGAAACCCAGGGCGAGGGTCTTGACGCTGTTGAGGCCCAGCACCACGAGGGCGTGGCTGATCGTGGAGATCGAGTAGGCCTGGCCGTAGAAGCTGGAGTTGACGGTTTTAAGAATCTTGCTGGAGAGCGCCGGGTCCATCTTGATGGTGTCGGCGATCTGCTTGATGTCCACGTTCTTCTGCTGCACCAGTTCGATCACTTCCAGAGCGATCGTCGGGAGGCTGGGCAGGCGCGGAGACTGAAGGACGCGTTCGAGAAGCTGCTCGTTCATGCCAGATCTGTACATTCTCCCCGGGGACGGACCCCAATAGTGATACCGCGGCGAAACTCCTCCGCATGCGGCGATAGCGAGTAGCTGAACGTACACGGACGCCCAGCCGGTGCTATGCATCTTTGATTTCGGGTAGATGCGTGATCCACTTGAACGTTTCTGTAAAACCCGCAATCCCTACAAGCCGCGATCAGCACGAAAAAACCCGCCATTATCGGCGGGCTTTTTCGAGTAATTCAATTGTTAATCGCTTGTCAAAAGCCTAAATCTCGGCTTAGCTGCTCTCGGCACCGGCCTCGGCGGGCTCTTCGGTGTCGGTCCCTTCGTTGTTATCACCTTCGGCTGAGGCTTCTTCCGCAGGGGCGGCAGGTTTGTCTTCGCCGACGAACGTGAGGTAGTCCTTTTCTTCGTCGCGGGTGACCTTGACGATCTGGCCGTCGCGGAAGTCTTCCTTGAGGATGCCTTCCGCCAGCGGGTCTTCGACGTACTTGCTGATCGCGCGACGCAGCGGACGGGCACCGAAGTCGGGGTTGTAGCCCTTGTCGATGAGGAAGTCCTTGGCGGCGTCGTCGAGCTCGAGCTCCATGCCGCGTTCGGTGAGACGTTTGAACACCTTGCCGAGCTCGAAGTCGACCACGGTGTGCAGGTCTTCCTTGTTCAGCGGGCGGAACACCACGATCTCATCCAGACGGTTGATGAACTCGGGGCGGAAGTACCGCTCGATCTCCGACTGGAGGGTCTTCTTGATCTTGTCGTAGTCCGCGTCTTCATCGTGCTTGGCGAAACCGAAGCCCGCCTTGTTCTTGATGAGATCGGCACCGACGTTGCTGGTCAGGATCAGGATCACGTTGCGGAAGTCCACGTGCCGGCCGAACGAGTCGGTCAGCTGGCCTTCTTCCATGACCTGCAGCAGCATGTTGAACACGTCCGGGTGAGCCTTCTCGATCTCGTCGAGCAGGACCACGGAGTACGGCCGACGACGGATCTGCTCGGTGAGCTGACCGCCTTCTTCGTAGCCGACGTAGCCGGGAGGTGCGCCGATGAGGCGGCTGACGTTGTGCTTCTCCATGTACTCAGACATGTCGATGCGGATCAGCGCATCTTGTTCGCCGAACATGAACTCGGCCAACGCCTTGGCGAGCAGGGTTTTACCGACGCCAGATGGGCCGACGAACATGAACGAACCGACGGGCAGCCGTTGATCTCGGAGACCGGCCCGCGAGACGCGGATGGCCTTGGACACGATCTTGACCGCATCGTCTTGCGATACGACTGTCTTGTGTAGCTCGTCTTCGAGTTGCAGCAGACGCTGCGACTCTTCTTTTTCGAGGCGAGTCAGCGGCACGCCGGTCATCTTGGAGACGACCTCGGCGATGACTTCTTCGTCGACGACGCCATCCACTTCCTTGGACTTGGCCCGCCAGTCACGCTGGATCTGTTCTTTCTCGCGACGAAGCGATTCTGCTTTGTCACGCAGCTCCGCGGCACGCTCGTAGTCAGCGGCCTTGACTGCTTCGTCCTTCTCGATAGACAGACGCTCGATCTGTTCCTCGATGTCAGCGAGATTCGGGGGCTTGCTCATCGACTTGAGGCGGATACGGGCACCGGCCTCGTCGATCACGTCGATCGACTTGTCGGGCTGAACCCGGGCGCTGATGTAGCGGTCCGACATCTCCACCGCGGCTTCGACCGCCTCGTCGGTGATCTTCACGCGGTGGTGGGCTTCGTACTTGTCGCGGATGCCCTTGATGATCTGGACGGTGTCTTCTTTGTTCGGCGGCTCGACCATGATGGTCTGGAAGCGACGCTCCAGCGCACCATCTTTCTCGATGTACTTGCGGTATTCATCCAGCGTGGTTGCACCCACGCACTGGATCTCGCCACGCGAGAGGGCGGGCTTGAGCACGTTCGACGCGTCGATCGCGCCTTCCGCACCACCGGCACCAACCAGCGTGTGCAGCTCGTCGATGAACAGCAGCACGTTTTTAGCGCGACGCACTTCGTTCATGACCGCTTTGATGCGTTCTTCGAATTGACCGCGGTACTTCGTGCCGGCCACCATCATGGCCAGGTCGAGCACGACGATGCGACGATCGATCAAGATCTCGGGCACGTCTTGCCCGATGATCTTCTGGGCCAGGCCCTCGACGATCGCGGTCTTACCGACGCCCGCTTCGCCGAGCAGAACGGGGTTGTTCTTCGTACGTCGGCAGAGGATCTGCACGAGACGTTCGATCTCGTGCGCCCGGCCGATGACGGGGTCCAGCGAACCCTCGCGGGCCAGCTCGGTCAGGTCACGGCCGAAGCTGTCGAGCGCCGGGGTCTTGGACTTGCCGCCCTTGGACTTGCCGCTGCTCGACGACGAACCGCCGCCGGACGACTCTTCGCCGCCGGTGGATTCTTCGGGATCGACACCCGCGCCGAGCAGGTTCAAAACTTCTTCGCGGACATCATCCAGCTTCAGGCCCAGGTTCATCAGGACTTGAGCGGCGACGCCTTCGTGTTCGCGCAGCAGGCCGAGCAACAGGTGCTCGGTGCCCACGTAGTTGTGGTTGAGGTTGCGGGCCTCTTCGATCGCGTACTCGATGACCTTCTTGGCACGCGGGGTCTGGGGCAGCTTGCCCATGGTGACCATGTCGGGGCCAGACTTGACCAGCTTCTCGACTTCGAGGCGGACCTTGCGGAGATCGACGTCCAGGTTCTTCAGGACGTTGGCTCCGACGCCCGAGCCTTCTTTAACGAGGCCCAGGAGGATGTGCTCGGTGCCGATGTATTCGTGGTTGAATCGCTGGGCTTCCTGGTTAGCCAGGGCCATCACTTTGCGAGCACGGTCAGTAAATCGTTCGAACATAGGTTCTCGCTATCTGAGAGGACTACGGGGGTTGGCGTCTGCAATGACTATTGTAGCGCCGCATTCCCGTCGGAGGCCGCAGGTCTTCGTTGGATTCTAACGTTTCGCTGCGATGCAAGACGTGTGCAGCAACTGCGGTGCCAACAGAATGCCCGAACCAAGGCCGGTCATCCGGCCTGTAACAAAGCTATCGGCCGAAATTTACGGCCGCCGTAAAACCAATCGATGCCTATCGGGCATAAACCGGGATTATTCCTGCGGAATCGGCAGATCGGCCGCCGCTGAATCCTGTTCGCCTGTTTTTTGAGGTTCGGCGGCGGGGGAGTACCGTTCGAGATACACCACCAACGCCGCAACGTCCTCGGGAGGCAGATGGCGGTAGGACGACATCTGCTGCGGATAGCCCACCACGATCTGTTCCTGCGAACGCAGGATCGAGCGGATGACGTAAGCCTGGTCGCGATCGATCTTGGTCCCATCACGCAGAATAGCTTGGGTGGTGTAGAGGTTCGCCAAGCGGGGGGCCGCGCGCGGGATGCCTTCAACGACGTGGCATTGTTGACAGTTGTTCTTCAGGAATAGACGCCGTCCCAGGTCGCCCATGTCTTTCAGTTCTTCATCGGTCCGCGGCTGTTGCAACACCGCCAACACATCCGCCTCGGTCGCAAAATTCGGCGGATTACAGCTCGGGATGATCGCCACCAAAAGCAGCAACGGCACCAGCGCTGCTCCGCTCATGAGCGTGAACAGCCGCCGTTTGCGCCGAGGCCGGGTTGTTTCAGCAGGGAACATGCGGGCAGTGTAGAACCCCTGCGCCCATCATTCCAAAGCCGTCCAGCCACCGCCCGCCGACTTTGTATACGCAACTCTTGCCTGCTACCGTGTATGGCCACGATTCAACCCACAAACCACCCGCTATCGCATCAGGAGATTCGCACATGGGACTCATGGACGGCAAAAAAGGCATCATCTTCGGCATCGCCAACGAGCGGTCCTACGCCTACTTCATCGCCAAGCAGCTCGTCGAGCAAGGCGCTCAGCTCGGCTTCACCTACCTGCCCATCGGCAAGATGGAGCACCGCGTCGCCAAGGCCGCCAAGAGCCTGGGCATCGAAGACCCCTGGCTGGTGCCCTGCGACGCCAACGACAACGAATCGCTCGACCGCGTCTTCGCCGACTGGCAGCGCGACTTCGCCACCCTCGACTTCGTCGTCCACTCGATCGCCTTCGCCGACAAGGACTACCTCAAGCCCGACATGTTCCACAAGACCCCGCGCGAAGTCTACCTCGGCGCGATCGACACCTCGGCCTACTCGCTCATCGCCATGGCCCAACGCGCCATGCCGCTCATGACAGACGGCGGCGCGATCATCAACATGTCCTACTACGGCGGCGAGAAAGTCACCCCCGGCTACAACGTCATGGGCATCGCCAAGGCCTGCCTCGAACACACCACCCGCTACCTCGCCTACGAGCTGGGCCACCCCGACCGCAACATCCGCGTGAACTGCATCTCGGCCGGCCCGTTCAAAACCCTCGCGGGCTCGGGCGTCGGCGGCATGGATCAGATGATCGCCTACCAGGAACACACCAGCTCGATGAAGCGGGCCAACACCGGCGAAGAGGTCGGCGACACCGCCGTGTACCTGCTCAGCGACCTGTCCACCGGCGTCACCGGTGAAACCATCCACGTCGACTGCGGCTTCAGCATCGTCGGCGTGCCCGAGGGCCACGGCGCTTAACGCAAGAGATCCTTCACTAAGCGACGTGAAGCCAATTTCGACCGGCCGGGGCGACCACATCGATCGACGGCTTCGTCCCATAAATACAGCCAACCGACACCATTACCGGAGTTGGACGGCTTTATCGCATTCACATTTCGGGCATGTAAAGAAGCTCAATCCGCTAATCGATATCTATTAACGGATCATATCTACGAGGACTTGCGATGATTAATGGGCGTGAACAAACCAGTTACCGGGTATTGCTGGTTGATGACAACCCGTCAATCTTAGATGACTATCGTACTATCCTGAGCCCGGAAGTTTGTGATAACGGATTAAATGAGCTTGCCGAATCTTTTTTTGGTTCCGGACAGATCGACGATCGCGATGAAACTGGGGATGAGCAAAAGATCAAGGCGAGTCAGTTCGAGTTGTACGAAGCTGACCAAGGCGAGAAAGCCATTCGTCTGGTCCGCCAATCCGTTGCGGAGGATCGACCTTTTGCCTTAGCGATTGTCGATATGCGTATGCCTCCAGGCCTGGGTGGGCTCGAAACCATTCGGCGTATTTGGGATATCGACG
>JBCCWB010000047.1:0-19905 GCA_039194345.1 Planctomycetota bacterium | reverse complement strand
GGCTGCTGCTATTAGCCGGTTTGGCGTGGCGTAGCGTGTGGTTGCCGGTGGTCGTTGTGTCGCTGCCGATTGCCGCTGTGGTATGTACGTTGGGGTTGATTGGGATCCTGTGGCGTGAGGTGAACGCCTTGGCGATGGTCGGCGTGGTTTTTGCGGGCCTGACTTCACTCTATGGCGGATTGATGCTGGCCGGAGCGTGTGCGCGAGGAGCGGATCGACGAACGGGCGTGGTGGCGGTGGGGCCGATGTTGACCTTGGCTTGCTTTGCGGTGTTCTGTATCGCGGGTTGGTATGTGGCGTTGGACGACCGTGGGTTGAGTATTGTGGGAATAGGTGGTTCAGGGCCGAGCGTGATCGGCCTCCGCGAAGCGGGGCTGATCGTGATGGTGGGGATGGTCGTCGCCTGGTTTGTAGTGCTGGTGTTGGGGCCGGCGTTATTGCCAGCAAAGTCTTTGCGTCAATCGGCTGCGAGCAACAGTGCGCGCGGCGAGCTGGCTCATGTCCTGGCCGACGCCTGCGCCTGTCGACCACGGATGGCCTGGGGCTTAGCTGGTGTGATGACGCTGGGGATCGGAGCCTCGGCCGCTTTGACCCCAAAGGGGGCAGACACCTCGGGTTTCATTCCCACGCGTACCGAAGGCGCGGTGTGGCGAGAACGGGCTTGGGTCGATGGTGGTGAGTGGGATATGCCGGTGTCGGTTCTCGCCAGAGGTATGGAAGATGCACAGCAACGCACAGCGAAACTGCGAACGCTTGCCGAGGTTGAGCAAGTCACCGGCATCGGGCGGCTGATCCCCGAAAACCGCACGGGGGCCGATGTTCTGATGAAAAAACTCGAATCCACCCTGGGGCCCGCGGCCCAAGCCGCCGCGAACTTGGAACAGAGCGCATCGCCGAACCTGAACATCGACCTTATCCACCATGTCCGTTTCATCCGCCAGGGGCTTGATTTCTTGCCCAACGCCAAACAGAATTTGGGCGAGTGGTATCCGCGGATGGTTGAAGCGGCCGAGCGTTTTGTTGGCGAAGCCGAGTCTCTCGATGAGGAGCAGAGACAGGCACAGCTCGACGCATTGCAAAACGACTACAACACCACCCGGCGTCAAGCCGGCGAGTTGGTACTTGGCATGTTGGACGACACGCCGTTGACGGTGTCGGACCTGCAACGCAGCGGTGGGCTGTTCGCGGGCTGGTATGCGCTACCCGCCGACTGGGGCGAGGATGACCACACGTGGTATCGGATCAAGGTCAGCCCCGCTGCGGGGGATGCGGACTGGCCCTCGCCCGAGGCCGTTGGCACCTTTCACGATGCGGTTCGTCAGATTGAGCCGGAGGTGACCGGGTCGATGGAGCGGAAGCTGATGCGTGGCCGGTCTTTCACGGCGTTGTCGGTGTTTATGGTGGCCGGGACCGGATTCGTTTTGGCCGGGATGTTCGTGGTTTGCGGCCTGAGGTGGCGGTCTGGATTGGCGGCGGGGTTGGGGATCGTCGCCAGTGGTTTGGTGTTGACCGCGGGCGTGGGATGGTTGTCTCAACCGATGACCGCGATGAGTTGGAGTCTCTGGCCGGCGGTGGGGCTGGTTGTGGGGTTGTGGGTATGTACCCGTGTTAGGTCCCGTGCATCAGTCGTTGAGGTTTTGACGCTTCGACAGACCGCGGGCGGCGAGGCTTTCGGCTTGGTGGTGGCGGCCGGTTTCCTCCTCGCGGCGGGGCTGCGTTCCGCTCACGCTCCAGGCCTCACGGCCACGGCTGTCGCGGCGTGTCTCGCGATTGCGATCCCCGGCCTGCTCATGTTGATGCTCATTCCGGGGAACCGTACCCCGGCTCAATCGGAGCCGAGTTAATCGGTCGGCCGGGGGCGCGGCTTATCGGGGGCTTTACCCTGTCCACGCCGTACGGCGAAGAAGGATTTCAGGATCTTCGAGCATTCCTCGGCCAACACGCCCGAGCGGTGAGTTAAGCGGTGGTTGAATCGTGGCTCGGCGCAGAGATGGTGCAACGTATCCACGCACCCCATCTTGGGGTCGGCGGCACCGTAGACCAACTCGCCGATCCGGGCGTTGACGATCGCTCCCGCACACATGGGGCAGGGTTCCAGGGTGACAGCAAGACCGCAGGTCTCCAGCCGCCAAACCCCACGCTGGCGTGCCGCTTTACGCAGGGCAATCACCTCGGCGTGGGCGGTGGGGTCGGCGTCGTTCTCCCGGAGGTTGTGGGCCCTTGCCAATACCTGGCCGTCCTCGAGCCGATACACCACCGCGCCGACCGGCACCTCGCCGAGCTCCGCAGCACAGCGAGCTTGGTCCAACGCAATGCGCATCATGTACTCGTCACGTTCAGGGCCGGGCGGCGGGGGAGTCATTGTCAAAGAGTTTAGCGGAGGCGGATTTTTAACGGGAGCCTCTTCATGGCTGACGCTAAACTATGGCCATGCGAGAACACTTGGCGAAGATTGTGATCGTGGCTCTGATGCTCTTGGTGGTTGGGGTGCCTTTTTTGCTGCGTCCCAACGATGCCTCGGGCAAGCTCAGCGAGAGTGACGGCCCCGCCGAGCGGCTGATCATCTACACCCCCCACAACGAGCAGATCCGCTTCGAGATGGCCAACGCGTTCAACGCATGGCGCACTGATCAGGGGCTATCGCCGGTGAAGTTCGACTGGCGGGCTTCGGGGGGGACAACCGACCTACGCAAAACCATTCTGGCTCAGTTTGAGGCCAAGGCGAAAAAGAACCAAGAAGATTCTGGTATCGGGGCCGACCTGTTTTTTGGTGGCGGTGAATACGACCACAACAAACTTGCCAAGGGTATCACGGTTACTCGGGGGGACGCGGAGGAACAGATCCTGGTGGTGGTGCCCGCGGAGCTCACCCAGTCGCTCCTAGAGGAAGTCTTCCCGCAGCCCCTGATCGGCGGAGAGCGGTTGTATCACCCCGATCGGCTCTGGATCGGTACCGCGCTCTCCAGCTTCGGCATCGTCTACAACCGGGACCTCCTAGTCATGCTCGACCTCGACGAGCCGACCACTTGGGCTGATCTCACTGACCCGGCGTACCAGAACTGGGTTGCACTGGCTGACCCGGGGCACTCCGGCTCGATCGGTGCGACGTTCAACACCCTGCTCAAACGCACGGGATGGACCGAGGGCTGGGCGGTGATGCGCCGCGTGTTTGCCAACGCTCGGTACTTCGCCAGTGCGGCCAGCAAGGTACCGGTCGATGTCTCCTCCGGTGAAGCCGCTGCGGGCATGTGCATCGACTTCTACGGCCGTACGCAAGCCGGGGCCGTCGCCGCGGCGGGTTGGTCGGGCGACACGCAGGGGCAAGGCACCAGCCGGGTGGGCTATGCCGATCCCGTGGTCGATGGCAAGAGCATGACCGCCACCACCGCCGACCCGGTTTCACTGTTGCGTGGTGCGCCCCACCGCGAAACCGCCGAGCAGTTCATCGCCTGGTTACTCACCAAAGAATCCCAGCGGCTCTGGCAAGCCAAGCTCGATACCGAGGGCGGTCCGATCCGCTACGAACTTCGTCGTCAGCCGATCCGCTCAGACCTGTACACTGCGGACGAAAAAACGGCCTGGGCCGACCCGCAGATCGATCCGTACCCCACCGCCGTGCCGATCATGCCCGGCATGCCCGACTTCTTCTCCGCGGTGTCGCCCGTGTCCCAGGCCATGGCGATCGATGTGCATCAAGATCTGATCGCCGCTTGGCGGGCGATCCTACGCACCCCGGATGATCACCCCGACAAGGCCGAGATGCTGCGACTCTTCGACGAAATGCCCGCCCAGCTGACGCTCGAATGGCCCGACGATGAGCTCAAAAACAACTGGCAGGCCGCAGTCGGTGATGTCGACCATCCCCGGCACTCCGAAGCCGCAGGCGTACTGGCCGATTTCATGGACAGCTTTCGCGGCCGTGACGATGATCAGAAACTCAAGGACAAATTGGAGTGGACCTTGTTTTTCCGCGACAACTACCGCAAGATTGCCAGCATGGGCCAGTAGCCCGTTTTTTCATCCGCTATTCCATCAGGCCGCGGCCCGTGAAACTAATTTTTGTCTACAACGCCGACGCGGGTTGGCTGAGTGCTGCGCTCGACAGCGCTCACAAACTGATTTCGCCGAAGACCTATCAATGTTCTCTTTGTGCGGTCACGCATCACGCTTTGGGGATGAAGACGCGGTGGGCGAGATTCATCGAAGGCCTTGAACACGACGTCGATTTTCTGCATCGTGATGAAGCGGCGGAGCGCTACGGTATGGGGACTACGGTCTGGCCGGCCGTACTGATGGAAGATACGCAAGGGGTTCGCGTCTGGCTAACAGGTGAAGAATTGGCCGCCGCGGGTACGATCGAAGAATTGGAAACACTTATCCGGGAAAAACTCGATCATGAATCTACTTCGAAACTCTGAAACCAAATGGCGTGTCTTGGAACGTGATTGTTTCCGCTGGGTACGCGCATTTGTATTACTTCTGACTAGTTCGACTTTGACGGTTACGTCTTGGGCGGAATCGGTCGAGGTCGATCCGCCGGTCAAGCTGACGGTCGCTCCAAACGGGGGGGAACGCCTGCGGGGCTGGCTCACCCAATATGACGAGGTTGAATTTACGATGAAAACCGTGGAGGGGGATACCACTCAGATCGAGTGGGATGCGCTGCGGCCAGATCGGGTGATGTGGGTTCAAGAGAAGTTCCTTGCCCGAGATGACGCCCGGGGCTGGTTCACCCTTGGAGCGATGCTGTATCCACGAGAAGATGGGCAGAAGCTCGCGGAGAACGCCTGGAAACGGGCGCTACGGATCGAGCCCGGCCTTGCTTCGAAGATTGATCGGGTTCGTGATGGTGAGCTCGTGGATTACGACGAGCCTGAGCCGGAAGAAACCATCGAAGAAGAACCGGGCCACACGCACAACCACGACCATGGCGAGGGTGGTTCAGGTCGGGGTGGCCCGGTCACGGTCGGTGACATCCAAACCCAGTTCTGGGGTGATCTTTCAGATGAACTTATGGCGTCGAGTGTTGAAGCCCTCAAGGCAGAGATGGTCGAGGCTCAAAAGAAGATCAATCTCAGGCTCAGGCTCTACGAAGATGCATCGGACTATTTCCTGTTTTATTCCGATCTGCCACCGAAGGAAGCCCGCCAGTGGGCCGGTTTACTGGATCAGATGTACGACCGTCTATCGAAGATCTTTGGTCTCGAAAAAGGGAAAAACATCTTCCTTGGCCGAGGCCTGATCATCGCTTTTGAGTACGAATCCGACTACCACAACTATTTTCGCCGGGTCCATCAATTCGATTCCCGCGGATCTCTAGGGCTCTGCCTTTCCTATGGAACCGGTAAGAGCGAAGTCGCGTTGTTTAAACAAAGAAGTGATTTAGATTTTGCGCGCGTACTGGTGCACGAAGCGGTCCACATGTTCAACCACCGCTATCGCTCACACCCGATCCTGCCCAACTGGGTGAACGAAGGTTTAGCGGAACACGTCTCATCGGGCTTGGTCGACAACAGCGGATTTGGCGAAAGCTCACTCGCACGCAGTATCGACTATGGCCTGAGCTTATTGCGGCAGCAAAAGACCCTCGGCGGCAACTCTTTCTTCTACGCTGCCAACATCGAAGCCCACCACTACCCGATGGCGCAGCTATTGACCACTTTTATGATCAAGCAAAATGGCAAACGCTATCAAGCGTTCATCAACGCGATCAAAGATGGGAAAAGATGGGAGGATGCGCTCGAGGAGGACTACGGCGTTCAGCTAGAACCTCTCATCGACGCCTTCGGCCGGTCGTTGAAAATCCGTGACCTCAAACCCTGAGCGACTGATCCTTCAGCACTCGACGAAACGGCGTGTTCGGCTAGGATAGAACGATGGGCTACGAACCACGCTCCAGCTTAAGCCACGCGTCCACGGACAAGCCCGTGATTGGCTTGCTGGGCGGGCCGGGCTCGGGCAAGAGCCACATCGCCAAGCTATTGGCACACGAGGGGGCGGCGGTGATTGACGCCGATGCCATAGCCCGTGAAGTGCTGGACCGCCCGGAAGTCAAAGGGACACTCGTTGGCTGGTGGGGTGCGAGTGTGTTGAAAGAAGATGGCGGCGTAGACCGCTCGGCGATCGGAGCGAAGGTGTTCGACGATCCATGCGAGTTGGCTCGCCTCGAATCGCTGGTTCACCCGCTCGTGCACGCCCGCCGGAGCGAGCTCCGGTCGCTGTATCGCGGGGATACCGACGTCGTGGCTATCATCGAAGACTGCCCGCTGCTTCTGGAGCGCGAACTCGAAGGCGACTGTGACGTATTGGTTTACATCGACGCTCCGTTGGAAGTCCGTCAGGAACGGGTGGCCCGTACCCGGGGCTGGTCGGCCGAGGAACTGGAGCGTCGAGAGAAAAACCAGATGCCGCTTGACATCAAGCGTGCGCGTGCCGATTATGTTCTGAGCAACGACGCCGATCCATCGGTTGTTCAGACTCAAGTCCGTCGGCTACTCGATTGGGCTCTCTCTAAAAGCTCGTAAGGCCTTACAGACCCTGCCACGGCACGGTCGATCCGCTATAGAGCTTTGGACAACCGTGCTGGTGGGTGGGGACCCTCGTCCAGCAGACGTCGATTGAAACACCCCAAAATAATTACGGCTTTCCGCCCAGGGAAGGCCCCGCGACCGATGATTCGTTCAGACACCTCGATTTAGTCCACCCTTCACAACATCCCCATTCCACCCACCCCATACCCTGCCGCCTGTTGTGCGCGGCACGGCCACCCAAGGAGTACCCGTTCTCATGGCTGAGAAGACCCCAACCAAGAAAAAAGTCACCAAGAAAAAAACCACGCGCAAGACCAAAGCCCAGGCCGAACCAGCTGAGGAAAAGAAGGTCAAGCCTCAATCCGACCAAGAGCTCGACGCCGAGACGCAAGAGCACTACGAGGAAGCCAAGAAGGCCGACCTCACTGTCCGTGATCTCGAAGTCATGAGCGATGCCGAGCTGCTGAAGCTCGCCGAGAACGAAGGCCTCGCCGAGAAGGACATCGACGGCCTGGTTAAGAACCGCCTGATCTTCAAGATCCTCGAGAAGCACTTCTCGGCCAAGGGCCTGATGTACGGCGAAGGCGTCCTCGAAATCCTGCCCGACGGCTTCGGTTTCCTCCGTAGCCCCGACCAGTCCTACCTCGCCTGCCCGGACGACATCTACGTCAGCCCGTCGCAGATCCGCCGTTTCGGCCTGAAGGTCGGCCACGTCGTCGCCGGCACGATCCGCCCACCCAAAGAGTCCGAGCGTTATTTCGCGCTGCTCCGCGTCGACGCCATCAACGGCGAAGACCCGCAGCACCTCAATGAACTCAATGATTTCGACGACCTCACGCCGCTCCACCCCTACGAGCGTTTCGTCATGGAGACGCCCGGCGACGACAACAACTTCGAGATGCGCATCGTTGACCTCGTCGCTCCGGTCGGCAAAGGCCAGCGTGGCCTGATCGTCGCGCCGCCGCGTACCGGTAAGACGGTCCTTCTGCAGAAGATGGCCAAGTCGCTCATCGTCAACTATCCCGGCTGCAAGGTGTTCGTCCTGCTCATCGACGAACGTCCCGAGGAAGTCACCGACTTCAAGGCCAATACGCCACCCGAGGTCGAAGTCGTCGCCTCGACGTTCGACGAGAACACCACCCGCCACGTGCAGGTGTGTGAGATGGTGATTGAGAAGTCCCGCCGGATGGTCGAGTACGGCCACGACGTGATCATCCTCATGGACTCGATCACCCGGATGGCCCGTGCCTACAACGCCGAGATGCCCCACACCGGTAAGATCATGACCGGCGGCCTCGACTCCAACGCCCTGCAACGCCCCAAGAAGTTCTTCGGCAGCGCCCGGGCGATCGAGAACGGCGGCAGTCTCACCATCCTTGCCACCGCGCTGACCGACACCGGCAGCAAGGCCGACGACATCATCTTCGAAGAGTTCAAGGGCACCGGTAACTCCGAGCTGCACCTTGACCGCCGCTTAGTCGAAAAACGGGTCTACCCCGCCATCGACATCGCCGCGTCCGGTACTCGCCGCGAAGAGCTGCTAATGGACCCGACCGAGCTGAAGCTGGTCTACCGCCTGCGGAAAGTCCTCGCCGACATGAACGTCGTCGAAGCGATGGAGATGCTCAAGAGCCGGCTGATGAAGACACCGACCAACGCCGAGTTCCTGATGAAAATGACCGGCGATTGATCCGAGCTGCTTGCAAAAACCCTTGAAAGCTCGATAACGACATGCGGACGCCTATGATTGGGCGTTGATTCACTCTGGGTCAATCACCTAAATCACAGGAGCTGTGGATGTCCGAGCAACTCGAGAAGATCACGAAGCAGCAGTGCACCATCGCCCCGGCGACCTACCACGACCTCAAGGTGTTGTTCCTCAACTGCACCCTCGAGAGATCGCCGCGTATGTCGCATACCGAGGGGCTTATTGGCGTGGCCCAAGGCGTCCTCGACGCGAACAACGTTAGCCACAAGCTCATCCGTCCGGTCGACTACGAGATCGCGGCGGGCTTGGGCAAGGACATGTCCGAAACCCCCGAGTGGGAGCGTGACGACTGGCCGCAGATCCAGGCTGAGGTCGATGCCTGCGACATTTTGATCCTCTGCACTTCGGTGTGGCTGGGCGAGAAATCGTCGGTCTGCAACCGCACGCTCGAGCGCATGTACGGCTACACCCACTCGTTCAACGACAAGGGCCAATACCGCGACTACGGCAAAGTCGGCGCCACGCTGATCACCGGCAACGAAGACGGTGTCAAGCACTGCGCGATGAACATCCTGTTTTCGCTCTCACACATCGGCTACACCGTGCCACCCCAGGCGGATGCCGGGTGGATGGGCGAGGCCGGCCCCGGTCCGTCGTACCGCGACCCCGGATCGGGCGGCCCGGAGAACGATTTTACCAACCGCAACACGACGTTCCTCGTCTGGAACTGCCTGCACCTGGCCCGCATGCTCAAAGACGCCGGCGGCATTCCTGCGCACGGCAACCAGCCCGACGCTTGGGACGCCGGATGCAAGAGCGACTTCGCAAGCCCCGAGCACAAGCGATGAGCGGTTGATTTTTTGAATCTGAACTACGCCGCTTGGCCGTCGATGGTCAGCGGCGTTGTTGTATCTCGACGTTTGGGGTGGAACGTTCCGCCGGCGGGCGTAAGCACCAGAACGGGTGATTTGTCGGTCAGCCGAGCGATCGCGTCCTGAACGGCTGGCCGATCGATTCCCCGGGGCTGGGCTTCGACGAGTAACGGGTGGACGCCGACTTGCTCATCGTGGGTGGTGGTAAAGATGACGCCAAGCTTATCGGGCCGATCTTCTTCTTCGAGGTGGCCGTCCAGCCAGAGGCAGCGGAAATCTCGGCAGGAGGTCGGACGCGAGGCGTAGGCATTACAACCCGAGCCACACTCATGCGGGCAGGCGGTAAACGCCGGCTTCGCCAACTCTTCAATCACCAGGCTGCTGCAGCATGCGGTGCAGGACCCGCATGTTCTCTCGGTAGACGCCATATGCGGTACTTCTCCTCGGAGGTTTCATCGGCGGGGGAGATTGCATGCGACAGGTGATTGTGCGTTTTCTGCGGCTTGGGCAACGCCGTTGTTCAGGTCGTCCCAAGCGTGTGGGTTGTGAGGGTTAGCGAAGCTCTGGCGGTTGCATCGCGTCACTTCTGCGGGGCCGGTTTTTGTTACCGATAAATGAAATCTCGTACAATCAAGAAATGCGATTCCTTGCTTTAGTCGTGTTTAGCCTCGCCGGACTGACCGGGTGCATCAGCGCCGTTCCCCCTTCGCTGGAAGTGGTGGGCGCAGAGATTACCCAGTCATCCCCGGAAGGTACCCGGGTCGAGGTTGCGGTGGTTATGAGCAACCCCAACGACGTGCCCATCCAGCTGCCCGAAGCGTCTTACTCGGTTTCGGTCGCGGATGCGGGGAGCTACGCCTACATCGAGCTCCCCGCCCAAGTGTTGGGGCCCAAGGGTGTTCAGGCGATGCGTTTCCCCGCAGCCATCGAAACCGATGGTCAATCGCTTTCGGGCCGAGCGTGGGAAATCTCCGGCAGCGTGACCTATTCTCCAGAAAATTACCTACGCACCTTTCTCACCGAGACGGGTGTGCCTCTCCCCCTGGTTTTGTTTTCTGGCAAAGGGGTGTTGGAGTAACCTCCAAGAAATTCGGTGTTAACCGATCGAGTGATCAATCAGCTAATCGCATCTTCTTCAACTTCATCCCATGCACCCTGTCTACACTGACCGCCGATATCTGATTCCGTTCCGTGCCACACTGTTGCCCCAGATTTTTACGGATGTGCTGGTCGTTGGCTGTGGCGTAGCAGGGCTTCGGGCGGCGCTGGCCGTGACCGAGGGCCACGACGAAGCGGACGTCATTGTCGTGGCAAAGGGCAAGCTCAAAGAGTCTAACACCTTCTGGGCTCAGGGTGGCATCGCCGCAGCGATCAGCGAGGCCGACTCGGTGGACGATCACGTCCGCGACACCATGATCGCCGGCGCGGGGCTGTGTGACGAAGACGTGGTGACGGCCATCGTGGAGCAGGGCGGGGAACGGGTCCGTGAGCTCATGGACTGGGGGATGCGGTTCGATCGTATCGCGGGAAGCGACAGCGACCCGGCACTCGGCCGTGAGGGCGGCCATTCCCACCACCGCATCCTGCACACCGACGGCGACGCCACCGGCAGAGCCCTCGGTCAATGCCTGGGCCAACGCATCCAAGACGATGCGCGTATCCGATTCTTTCAGGAGTGCTTCGTCCTCGACCTCATCACGTCTGACAGTGCTGGTGACGGTGGGGGCCAGGTGCTTGGTGCCATCACCCACCACCACAAGTACGGATTGCAGGTCATCTGGGCCGCCGCAACGGTACTCGCTTCCGGCGGGGCGGGGCAGGTCTACCGCGAATCGACCAACCCCCGCGTCGCGACGGGGGACGGCGTCGCCATGGCCTACCGGGCGGGGGCCGAGCTGCAGGACTTGGCGTTTTATCAGTTCCACCCGACCACGCTCTACGTCGCCGGGGCGTCGCGGAGCCTGATCACCGAAGCGGTCCGCGGTGAGGGGGCCCACCTGATCGACCGCACGGGTCACCGCTTCATGCCCGACTACGACGAGCGGGCCGAGCTCGCGCCCCGAGACATCGTGTCGCGCAGCATCCTCGCCCAGATGGCCAAGACCGGGCACACCCACGTCTACCTCGACGCCCGGCACATCGGCAAAGAACGCTTCAACGAGCGCTTCCCCGGCATCGCCCGGCTCCTCAACGAGTTCGACCTCGACCCGGCCAACAACACCATCCCCGTCCACCCCTCGGCCCACTACATGATCGGCGGCGTCCGTACCGACGCTCAGGGCCGAACCAGCCTGCCCGGCCTGTACGCCGCGGGCGAGGTGTCCTGCAGTGGGCTTAACGGTGCCAACCGCCTAGCGAGCAACTCTCTGCTGGAAGGGCTTGTCCTCGGCAAGTCGGCGGGGGAAGCCGCCCTGGAAATGGTGCAGGCCAACGGCCGTCGCCCCGCTCGGATCGTCTCGGACATCCGCTTGTCCGACCGCAGCGAGCTCGACCTTGCGGACGTCCGTTCCAGCCTACGCAGTGTGATGTGGCGGCATGTCGGCATCGAACGCGAAGGCGACCACCTCAAAGAAATCGGCGAGATGTTCTTGTTCTGGGCCCGCTACACCATGGACAAGATCTTTGACGATCGGATGGGATGGGAAGTGCAGAACCTGCTCACCGTCGGCGCACTCATCACCCGTGCCGCCGCTTGGCGTAAAGAAACCCGTGGGACCCATACCCGACTGGACTACCCCGAGGCTTCGGATGCGTTCCACTTGCACGACATCTGGCGGAAAGGGCAGCACGAACCCGAAACCCATCTCGTGGCGGCACAAGCACAGAACAACCCCGCCGTGACCGACGGGGCTGTTTGATTGAATATCTTAAGATGGTTCGGGAGTGTGTTCAGCGTGCTCGACGGCCGACCAAAGCCATCCCGCCTAGAGCAAGCAGGGCAATCGATGCCGGCTCGGGAATCGGTGTTCCCAGATGCTCTTCGATCGCCAGCGACAGGCCGTGAGAGCCCGTGACGGTCGTCCCCGCCGGCGAGAGGATGATGTGGATGGAGTCGCTCTGGGAGGGAGCGTTGGCCCCGTCTGCGGTGAGATTGACTTTGAGCAGGTAGACATCGGTCAGCGGCGCATCGCTGTTGGTCAAGTTGCCATTTTCCTGCGCCAGGTAATCAAACCGCAGGTCGAAGTGCGCATCCAGCACGACGGAATCGCTGAGCGTGATGGAATCAAGTGTGCCCAGCGTACTGCTACGGACCGCGGGTGTCGTGGGGTTGTTGGTAAAGTATATTTCGATGGCTTCTTCTTGCCCGTCCAGAAGCTGGAAGTCGGGCATGAAGTGCATGCCCATACCGTCATGCAGCGGGGCGGCGTGGCTGGCCGAAGCGTGCATGTATCCGTGGCCGCCGGCAAAATCAGAGAACGGGGCGTCGGCCCACTTGTACGCGCCTTCGACCGTGAGGGTCAGGTTTCGGCCCGCGAGGTCAGACGGTGCATCGATATCGAAACCCGGCAGAGAGGAGCTGGAGCCAAAGGTAGAGCTACCCCAGTGGCTGTGGATGGCGTTGTAGTAGTCGCGGACGATGCCGTTGCCGTCGTCGGTGGGGTTCGATCCGCTGATATAGCCCTGCGTCACGATTTGGTCGTCGTTGATTTGGATGTCGAGGCGACGGCCGTCGTGGGCCAAGGCGGGTACGGCCGTGGTCAGGGCGAGGGCGGCCGAAAGGGCGGTGGTGGTTACTTTAAGTTTCATGGTACTTCCTGAATCTGAAGCGCTGGGCTCGATCGCCGCGTGGCGATCAAGCCATGTGGGTTAGTTGGGTTTGAACAAATGTTGGGTGACGTTGGTGTAGGTGTCTTCGAACGGCTGGGAGGCGGCGTGGCCGTCGAGGTAGCCGTAGCCGCCGAGGGCTTCTCGGGTTTCGGGGGTACCGCCGTAGGCCGCGGTCTGCAATTCGCGGGCGGCGTGTGCGGCGGTGAAATCGGGGTTGGGGTGGGCCCACCCGTTGGGGTGGAAGTGATCGGCCACCGCGGCGGGGCCTTCGAAGGCGGCGATCGAGGTGTGGATTGTGTTGGCGGGCTGCATGACCGAGTCGATGCGGTCCACCGCGTCGGCGAAGCCAAGGGCAACGCCGTCGAGCGAGACGTTGAGGTTCAGGCTGTAGCTGGTCTGCCGATACTGCCCCGCGATCGGTGTGCCCCCCGGGAAGTGTGGGCTGGTGTCGAGCGGCGAGCGCATCGCCAACTCGGGGCTGTACTGGTCACGCAGGGTCTCGATCCACGAGGTGCTGTGGCTCGTCGGGAGCAGCCAGCCGTCGTGGTCGAGGACGTAGAGCCAGTTGGCCGTCTCGATCTGACGGATGTTCGACAGGCACCGCGTGGCCTGGGCAGCACGACGGGCGTTACCCAGCACCGGCAGCAAGATGCCGATCAGCAGGGCGATGATCGAAATCACCACCAGCAGTTCGATAAGCGTAAACGCGGTGCGATAGCGCACGTCGAGCCTTCCTCGGTGAGAAATATCAGAACCTCAAACACGATCCACGGGGTTAGGCGTGGGTCGGTGGGGCTCGGCCGAGGATGCGGTGCTGCGACGAGGCGGAGACCAGCTCCAACTCGCGCAGCTCAAAGAGGGCGTAGTCCAACTCATCGACAAACACCGGCGGCACGAGGAGCACCGGCGGGGTATTGAGGTTGGATTTGAGGTGACAGATCGCACAGCTCACCGGCGCGTCGGCCGGGGCGGATGAATCGTCTGAAATGGTGCAGAGCGGGCAGAACGGCTTGTCCGAGGTGTTCGATCCTGCATGATCCGCCAACTGCGACAGTTGGGCACTGGGCAGCGCCACGATCCCCCGGCGGTGGGCGGGCATGAAGACCACGAAAAAGCCCACCACCCATAACAGGGCGGCTACACGGAACCATCGAGAGGCGAATAAGTCTCGCACGTTGCGCATACCATAACGCCCCACGTGATGAGTTCAACTTTCGGCCGAGATCACTACAATCCCGGGCATGACCATGCGATGCATCCAAGTCGAGGGGCGATCCGCCTATATCGCCGACACCGCACGCCTGACCGGCCAACTCACGCTCGGCGACGGCGTCAACGTCTGGCCCGGAGGCGTCGTCCGCGGAGATGTCGCCCCCATCACCATCGGCCAAGGCACCAACATCCAGGACAACGCCACCGTCCACTGTGACTCGGGCCAGCCCAACGTCATCGGCGAATACGTCACCATCGGCCATAACGCCGTGGTCCACGGCAGGGCGGTCGGCGACGGCAGCCTCATCGGGATGCACGCCACCGTCCTGGGCGAAACCGTCATCGGCAAGCGCTGCCTCGTCGCGGCGGGCGCCCTGGTCCCGCCGGGCCTTGAAGTGCCCGATGACCACGTCGTCATGGGCGTGCCCGGCCGGGTCATTCGCGAAACCAACGACAAGGAAAAGCAGTACCTCGGCTGGCTCGCCAAGCACTACGTCGAACTCGCCAAACGCTATCTCCAGAATCCCACCGACCCCACCACCAAACCCTACGGCGAATAACCTTCACTCCGACAAGCGCCCTATGCCTTCGGGGTGCAGGGGCAGAGCCCCCGCCGCTCGCCGCGCAGGCGCTTGCATCGAAAACTTCAGCTAGACTAAATCTCATGCATCTTTTTCCCGCTATCGACCTCCGCGGCGGCAAAGTCGTCCGCCTCATGCAGGGTGACTACGCCCAGCAAACGACCTACGGCGACAACCCGCTGGACCAGGCCAAACAGTTTGAAGACGCTGGCGCCACTTGGCTCCACGTCGTCGATCTCGACGGCGCCAAGACCGGTAAGCTCGCCCACCGCGACGAGATCTACGACATCTGCTGCAAGACCAGCCTCAAGGTCGAGGTCGGCGGGGGGGTCCGAAGCGAAGCCACCATCGACGCCCTCCTGCACATCGGCGTGACCCGCGCGATCATCGGCACCGCGGCGCTGCGCAACTGGGACTGGTTCGAGTCGCTCATGGGCAACCCGACCTACCGCGGCCGACTCGTGCTGGGCCTCGACGCCCGCGAGGGTAAGCTCGCTGTGTCTGGCTGGGAAGAAACCACCGACACCACCGCGATCGAGGTCGCCCAAAAGGTCAGCGACTGGCCGCTCGCCGCGATCGTTTACACCGACATCGCTACCGACGGCACGCTGAAGGGGCCCAACATCGAACAGACCCAAGCGATGTGTGAAGCCACACACACGCCCATCGTCGCCTCCGGCGGTGTCGGCACGCTTGAACACCTGGCCGCCCTCCGCGAACTCCCCGTCCAAGGAGCCATTATCGGGCGTTCGCTATACGAAAACACCTTCACCATCGACGACGCCTTGGCCGTCTTCGAGAAAGGAAGAGCGATCGATGGTTGATCGGATCACGCAACTCCCCGGCCAACGCCTCCTGCATCTACCCGACGCTTCCGATCCAACCGGCGATCAAGCCGCCAGTGAAAACGCCCTCCAAGGCTATTTCGATTGGCAGGTCACCACGTTGATGCTTGCCTACGACCTCAACGATCCGGTCGACGGCAGTACACCCGATGCTGGCGAGCAACGACGACGCTCGATCGAGGAAGAAGTCCGCCAGATGACCCTCGCGGTCGTGCCCGACATCTACCTCAACGACCCAAGCCTCGATTGGCCGCCCGATCTGATGATGAACATCACGCGGACCACGCTGAAACGCGCCGCGGACATCGCCGGTCTGTAAATCCGATCAACATAACGATCACTCAATCGCAGAGCCGCGTGAGCATGTCGACCACGCCATCTGCCTGTTCCAACGGCGAGATGTACGTCGCATGCGCATCGATCGCGGGGTCACGATTCGCCGGCACGCCGAACCAATCGACCGACTCGGCGATCGCGATGTCGCCCTTGGTATCGCCGACGCCAGCGAGCCGCTTCGGATCGAGGCCCGTCCGCTGGAGGAACTGATCGATGCCCGTAGCCTTGGAGATGTGCTCCAGGTCGCAGTTGATGTAGTTCCAAGTCCCACCCACACGGAACGGCCAACCGTGCTCCGCACACGCCTCGGCCAGCCGTGGCTTAATCGATTCAAGAAAGTCCGGATCGCGGTGATACAGGCTCACGCTGGCGTTCTTGCCGGGCTGACTCGAAACGCCCTGATCAGCATATTCATCAAGGCACCAACGCCGGAACGCGACCGCCGCGTCCATGTGCTCGTTTGTGATCGCCGGATCGAGGTGGTAGCCGTTGACCGACGGGTCGTACACCCACACGCCGTTCTCGCACACGCACGGCAAGACATCGTTCGCAATCAGCCGACACATACACTCGGCAAACGGCAACGGCCGACCGGTGCACACCGTCACCAACGGCCGATCCCGGTCCGCCTTGGCCCGGACGTTGTGCTCGGCGATCTTGTTGATCGCTACCAAGTCCAACGGCCCACCGGCCTCGTTGAGCAGGCAGCCGTCGATGTCACACAGCACCGCATCGTAGCGACCGGCAACGTTTTGAAAGAGAGGGGCGGGCATGGGAGAATTCAACATGTTGACAATCCAACAAAACCGTAGGATACGCTAACACAACGTCACCCATTAACCAGCTACCTATCTAAATATACCTATGAGCGATTCAAATTCAGATCAAAAAGGCTTCCCCTTCGTCCTCCCCAAGGAGAAACCTTCCCGCGAACTCAGCGCCGCCATGGAGCGGAACTACAACCAATACCCGGCGCCGCGCCCCGAAGACAACCCGCTCTACACCCAGTTCAAATACACCGAACTGAAGGGTTTCGACTACAACAATTTCGACGGCACCATCACCCGCCGCGATCCCTCCAAAGTCATCTTCGAAAACGGCAAGTACTACGTCTGGTACACCTACCGCCACACCGCGACCAAGCCTGTCGGCCTAAGGAACGCCGAGCAAGCCACCGACACCATCCCGTCCGCCGACTGGGACCTTTCCGAGATCTGGTACGCCACCAGCGAAGACGGCTTCACCTGGGAAGAGCAGGGCGTGGCCATCCCTCGCCCACCCAAACCCGAGGTCGGCTGGCGCTCCGTCACGACGACGGACATCCTCGTCTACAAAGGCAAATATTATCTCTACTACCAAGCGTTCATGGAAGCCAGCGGCCTGAGAGGCGACGATTGCCCCGTCGCCGTATCGTACGCAGATTCGCCGGATGGCCCCTGGACCCCTCTCAACAAGGTGGTCATCGAAAACGGCGACGCCGGCGAGTGGGATCAATACTCCATCCACGACCCTTACCCGATCGTCTATCAGGACAAGATCTATCTCTACTACAAGTCCGATTTCGATGGCGACCCCGAGCTGGTCCGCATGACCGGTCTCGCCATCGCCGACGATCCGCTGGGGCCCTTCAAGAAACATCCGCTCAACCCGGTGCTTAATTCGGGCCACGAAACTGCCATGTTCCCATTCAAAGAGGGTGTCGCGGCCATGGTCATCAAAGACGGCAACGAGCACTTCACGATCCAGTACGCCGAGGACGGCATGAACTTCGAAATCGCCTCGATGGTCGAACTGATGCCCATCGCCGCCGGCCCGTACGTGCCCGACGCGTTCGACAGCAACGGCAACGGCCGGGGCATCACCTGGGGGATCAGTCACCTCGCTCCCGCCTATTCATGGGAAAAGAGCGCGAGCATCCTGATGCGTTTCGACTGCTGCCTCAGCCTCGATCACCACGACCCCGAGATGAAGAAGCACCATCACTACTACCTCGAACCGGAATTCTTCTACAGCCACGGCCTGAGCGAAGCCCAGCGCGAACGTATCGATGAGGAAAACAAGCAACGCCAAAAGTCCTAGCGGCATTTTCCCATCCCCGCATATGCGATTCTCCGCGAGTTCGGGAGCTTTGAAGGCTGGCTGTAACACTAAACTCAAGGCCCGATAATACACGTTATGTATAACTCGCCCCTAGCGACCAAATAGAGCCGCCTTTCGCCTCATTCCCTTGCTTTCCCAAGGGTTTTGGCCTCCAACGCTTTTTCCCTCAGCGATAAACCAAAGCGCGCTGCTGCCCCTCAGCGGGATGCTGGACGTCGATGCATCGCCGGGTCAGTTCGAGGTGATCTGGGCGGACGCGGGCCTCGACGTAGCCGGCTTGTTCGCCTTCCTTAAATACGTAGGCTGTTGATGGTAGGCCGACGATGTGGATGCCGTTGGCTTTGCGGATGCCCCAAGCGTGTTTGTGGCCGTGGAAGATCGCTTTGACTTGTTGGCGGTCCCACAAGAGATCAATCAAGGCGTTGCTGTCGGCCAGGCCGTAGCCGTCGTCGTCCGGGTCTTTGGGGTCTTCGGGCTGGTGATGAGCCAATAGGAACACCTTGGCCGTTGGATTGCGTGCTTCGATCTGGTCGAGTTGATCGCTGAGCCATTGACGTTGCTCTGGGCCTAGCTCGCCGGCGACCTCGCCGGTTTCTCGGAGCGAGTCCAGCAATAGCCAGACCGAGTTGCCGTGGCTGCTCAGGATCTGCTGATGCCGATCTAAGGTCCGGTAAATCTCGCTTGAGCGTCCCATGCCTTCGACAAACCGTTGGCGATGATCGTGATTGCCCAAGGCCATCAGTACGCTCCAGTGTTCGTCTTCCAGCGGCGACAGCAGTCGGCGAAGCAACGTGTAGTCTCCCGCCTCGCCCGCGCCCAGCGCACAGTCGCCATTGATCATCACGTGTTCCGGGCGTTGCTCGGCGGCGCGCAGCCGATTCACCACCTCGGTGAGGCGCTCGGCCATGTTCACGCCCTTGACGCGTTTCGATTCTGATGAGTCGATGTGCGGATCGCTGAGCAGTGCGATCCAAGGCTCTGGCGGCGCGGCTTCCGCGGATGGCTGTTGCTCCGCACAGACCGTGGGCGCCCCCATCAGCCCCGCCGCCGCCACCGCTCCGCTCTTGATCACGTCTCGTCTCCGCATCATGTCGCCTCCGAATACCGCACCGGTTTTGCCGCGGACCGGCCACGCCCATACGATACTCATACTATGCAGAAGCTCACCATCGACGGCCGTGAATGCACCTGGGAAGGCAAGAAATCCATCCTTGAGGTCGCCCTCGACAACAACATCGAAATCCCCCACTACTGCTACCACCCCGGCATGTCCGTGGTCGCGTCTTGCCGCATCTGCCTGGCCGAGGTCGGTGCCCCTAACCCCCGCAACGACAACAAAGTCGAGCTGATCCCCAAGCTCGTGCCGACCTGCCAGACCCCCGCCGCCGAGGGCATGCAGGTCCACCTCACCAACAGCCCCAAGACCATCGCCAACCAGAAGTCGGTGATGGAGATGCTGCTAATCAACCACCCCCTCGACTGCCCCGTCTGCGACCAGGCCGGCGAGTGCTCGCTACAGGACTACTCCTACCAGTACGGCCGTTCCCAGTCCCGCTTCGAAGAAACCAAGATCAAACAGCCCAAGAAAGACCTCGGGCCCAACGTCCTGCTCTACTCCGACCGCTGCATCATGTGCAGCCGCTGCGTCCGCTTCACCCGTGAGGTCACCGGCACCGCCGAGATCGGCATCTTCGGCCGCGGCTCCTCCGAACAGATCGACGTCTTCCCCGGCCAGCCGCTCGACAACGAGCTCTCGGCCAACGTCATCGACATCTGCCCCGTCGGCGCCCTGCTCGACAAAGACTTCCTCATGTCGATGCGCGTCTGGAACCTCAAGAAGACCCCCTCCATCGACGGCATCACCGCCTCGGGCGACAACCGGTCCATCGAAACCAACGAAGACAAGGTCTACCGCATCAAGCCCCGCACCAATATGGACGTCAACACCTGGTG
>JBCCWB010000046.1:0-20190 GCA_039194345.1 Planctomycetota bacterium | reverse complement strand
TGTTCAGGCCGTCCATCAAACCACCACCACCCGAGAGGATGATGTTGCCGCGGAGCGTGTCCTGGAACTCGGGGTCGAACGTGGCGATCAGCTTGTGGATCGCTTCGACGATCGGGTCGACCAGGATGGTACACGCCTCGCGGACGATGTCGGTGACGTCGTGCGGAGTGGGCTTACCGTTGACCGGGAAATCGACCTCGATCTTGTCCTTGGCGTGGTGAACGTAGCCGAATTTTTCCTTCAGCCGCTTGATCATGTTAATGGTGACCTGAGCGTTGGGGTAGTTCTTGTTGATCAGCTCCATCATCTGCTTGTCGACGGCGTCACCGGCGACGTTCAGCGAGATCTGGTCGTCGGCCGAGGGCACGGTGCCGTGCATCCGGCAGAGGTCGGTCGTACCCGCACCGATGTCGACCACGAGCACGTCGCTGATCCGGTCCAGGCCGTAGGCCACACAGAACGGCTCGGTGACGATCATGACCGAGTCGAAGATACCCTTGGTCGATTCGATGATGGCTTCTTTGTTCTTGTCCGACGCTTCGGACGGCACGCCGACGACGCCGTAGAGCGCCTGGCCGCGGCCGGGCTCGATCATCTCGACGAGGTAGTTGATCAGCTCGCGGGCGGCTTCCATGTTGCGGTCGCCTTCCTTGTCGACCTGGATCACACCCTCCGCCAGCGGGCGGTAGAGGTCCAGCGACATGCGGTTGTCCAGGGCTGTCTTGCCGAAGATGATCTCCTGGCCGCCGAACTTCTTGAGCGAGACCGCGTCCTTGGGCCAACCGACGTAGGACTCGACGGTTTTGCGGACGCCCGAGGCGCTGGCGATCGACGATCGGCTGGTGCCCAGGTCGATGCCGAAGTACAGCGCGTTCTCTGCGGCGACGCTGTCGTCTTGGGGGGCGGAAACGGTGTCTTTACTCATCGGAGCTACTCCTAATCGATGGGCCGACGCAGGGGGACGGTCGGGCCGGGGGTTGTCGGAAATACCGTAGGGTTTTCGCAGGGGAAATTCGAGCCTTTGACTTTTATCGGCGGTTTAGGACGACGCCTTGGGGTCCGGGGATTTTTCTTTGGTGCCGCGTTGCAGCTTGAGATTGCTCTCGAAGATCTCCAGCAGGACCTTGTCGTTCTTGGGGTCTTTGACCGCTTTGATCATGTCGCCGCGGGTGCTGTGGTCAGCCGATCCGCCACCCCAGCCACCGCCGCGGCGCATCGCCATGGTGAGCTGGGCCATCGACTTCTCCATGGTCATGACGACTTTGTTGAGCCGATTGATCTGGTCTTCCATCGCCACCTGCTGGGGCGAGAGTTCGCTGGTGAGGTTGTTGTTGTCGCCGAACATCTTGCCCAGCGCTTCCTCGACGCGTTCGAGGGTCTGGTCGCGGTCGTCCTTGCCGGAAACCGACTGCTGCAGCGCCTTGGTCACGACGTTCATGACGCGTTGGCGGATCTTGTCGCGGTCGATGACGCGGACCTTCTGCCCGCGGTAACGCCGCCAAAGGTCGTCCACGTTGACCTGGGTCGAGCTGGTGTCGAGCGCCGAGTCGATGGCGCTGGTGAATTCGTCGGGTGCCCCACCCTGTGCGGGGGCCGTACCGGGTTGCCCCGCGGGGGCTGCGCCGCCGGGCGTGGTGAAGTCGCCCATGCGCGGGTCTTCGCGCATGGCTTCACACACGATGCCGTTGTCTGCCATCAGGTCATAGGCCTGATCGACCGTAGGGGCCTCGACGTGGCCCTCCACCGCTTTACCGGTCTCGCGTAGTAGTCCTCTAAATCGATATCGCACAGCTTGAATGATCCTAGGACAGAAAACGGTCCGCGATGAGTGTCATCGGATGCCTAACGTCCCATCATCACCCTCAACCCCCAAAACCGTCAACCGAAGCCGCCGGGCTGGCCGATAATCTTGTGTGAAGATCTGTCCGTAAGCTTTTGTGAATACTGACCTTTCGTCGGGAATCACCGCCAGCCGTCTGTTGATGCAAAAGTTGTCGGCTTCCGCCCAACCCTCACCGTGCGTTTCCCATCGCCCGCTGCATTAGGCTGTGCTGATCCACCCGCCCCGCCCGAGCCCTTCAGATGCCGCTACCGATGCTGCTCGCCGAGATCGCTGACTACGCCGACGAAGCCACGCTCGTGGCCAACCTGATCTTCGTCGCCGACCTGTTGATCCGGATCGGACTTTCGGTACGCGTGGTGATGCGTCGGCATTCGGTCGGGGTCACGCTGTCCTGGCTCACCCTGATCCTGCTCATCCCCTTCGTTGGCGCAGGCATCTACCTCATCCTCGGCGAAAACCGCTTGGGGTCGCGCCGGGCCCAAGCCACCGTTCAATTGCACAACGCCTTCGCGGGCTGGCGTGCCGAGCTCCGCGAACAACGCCCTCAACCCGATTGGAACGCGCTGCCGATTGACGCCCAGCCGATACATCGCCAAGCCACGCGCGTCTCCGGCATACCCGCCCTGCCGGGTAACCGGCTGGACCTTTACGACGACTCTCACGACGCGCTCCAAGCGATGGCCCGCGACATCGATGCCGCGCAAGAGCGCGTCCACCTCGAGTTCTACATCTGGGCAGACGGCGGCGACGTAGAACTTAACGCCGAAGCTCTGATCCGCGCCGCCCAGCGCGGCGTGACCTGTCGGGTGCTGGTCGATGCGGTCGGGAGCAAAGTCTTCCTCCGCCGATCGCCCCAACTCAAAGCGATGCGGAGCGCGGGGGTGCAGGTGGTCGCGTCGCTGCCCGCGGGCTTGTTCCGGGCGCTGTTCCGTCGGCTGGACCTGCGCAACCACCGCAAGCTCCTCATCGTCGACGACCACATCGGCTACACCGGCTCGCTCAACATGATCGACCCCAACGTCTTCAAACAGAATGCGGGCGTGGGGAAATGGGTGGACGCGATGGTGCGCGTGCAGGGCCCCGCCGTCGAAGCGCTGGGCATGACCTTCCTCGAAGACTGGCTGCTCGAGACCCAGGAAGACCTGGGACAACTCGGCCGCGGGGCGGGCGCCGAGCGAATCGATCCCGAAAGCGACCACGTTCCTACTGCCCCCACCGGGGCCTCGGTCCAAGCGGTCCCGTCCGGCCCATCGCTCAACCCCGAGTCGATCCACCGCCTGCTCATCGCGGCGATTTACGCCGCCCGTGAATCGATCACACTGACCACGCCCTACTTCGTCCCCGACGAAGCGCTGCTCATCGCGCTAACCTCCGCAGCGGCCCGCGGCGTGGACACGCTCATCATCCTGCCCGAAGAGAACGACTCGTTCCTCGTCCGCCACGCCAGCAACGCCTACCTCGGCGATCTGCTCCAGGCCGGGGTAAAAGTCGCCCAGTACCGCAACGGCCTGCTGCACACCAAGTCCGTCACCATCGACAGCCACCTCGCTGCCTTCGGCACGGTCAACCTCGACATGCGCTCGTTCTACCTCAACTTCGAGCTCACCCTCTTTATCTACGACCCCAACTTCGCCCGCAAACTCACCAGCCTCCAGCAGTCCTATCTCATGAGCTGCAACATGGCCAGCCTCGACGATTGGAAAAACCGCCCCCTCAGCACCCGCCTCCTCGACAACACCGCCCGCCTGCTCGGGCCGTTGCTCTGAATCACGCCGCGCCAAAAAAACCGCCGAATTCAATCAGCCTCGTTGCAGCACATCGCCCCCTCCATCCGTCATGACTGTAGACACACCATGACGACACCCGACCCCACCAGCCTCGTTCGCCGATTCCGCCAAGAAGGCGACTCGCATGTGCTGGGCGAACTCTTGTCGGCGTACGACACCCAGATGTACGCCACCGCCTTCTCGATCCTCCGCAACGAGGCCGACGCCCACGACGCGGTTCAAGACGCGGCGATCCGCGCCATGCAGAACCTCGATGCCCTGGCCGACCCGTTGCGGTTTCCCGGTTGGCTGATGCGTATCGTCTTCGGCTGCAGCATCGATCGCCTACGCGCCCGACGTGACACCCTCTCGTTGGATCATGAATACGCAACCGAGCCACCGGCCAAGTCTTTCATGCCCGACGCCCATCTCGATGCACGCGAGTGGGTCGAGCATCTCACCGATGCGCTTGAAAAACTCCCCCCGCGCTACCGCACGCCGTTGCTGCTCTTCCACCTCGACGGATTAAGCACACAAGAAGTCGCGCATCACTTGGACATCCCGCCCGGCACCGCCCGCTCGCTACTCAGCCGAGCCCGCGCCCGGCTACACGGTCTTCTCCCTACACAGCTAGGAGCCCCACCCGACATGGCCCACGACATCTTCCGCGAACAGGACGGCCCCTCCACCCTTCTCACGCAAACCCCGCTGAGCTGCCTCCACGTCATGAACGGCGACACCGCGGCAGATCAGCTCCGCAAGTCCGCCATAGCTGACCCCATCGTCACTTGGTCCGACATCCTCCATGAAGGCCCCACACCGATCGACGTGTCTCCCGACGCTTGGCGGCAAACCCGCGCCCGGCACCTCGCGGCCATGGACTTCGGCGACGAGGCGGCCATCAAACAAAACATGGCCGCGGCCGACGCCCAGCTCGCCGACCCCGGCGACGGGCGGGAGCGTGTGTTCTGGTTCGAGCACGATCTCTACGATCAGCTACTGCTGATACGGCACCTGCACTGGCTTGCCCAGCACGACCCGGCAGCCCGCTCCCGCACCAGCCTGATCTGCATCGGAGCGTTCCCCGGCATCCAACGCTTCATCGGACTGGGGCAACTCGAACCCGACCAGATCGCCTCCCTGCTCGACACCCGCAGCCCCCTCACCCCGGATCACATCGAGCTCGGCCGAGCCGTATGGGAAGACTTCTGTGCCCCCCGCCCGCAGCCCCTCCTCGGCTGGCTCAAAAAAGACACCACGCCGCTTCCTTATCTCCAGCCGGCGCTAAGCCGACACTTCCAGCAATATCCTTCGACCTTCAACGGACTCGGACATACCGAGCAACTCCTACTCGAAGAGCTGGGTGATCAAACAAGAACCTTCGGCGAACTCTTTGCCAGGACGCAGGCCCACGAGCCCTCGCCGTTCCTAGGTGACGGCGTGGTGTTCCACTACCTACGGCGGTTGGCAGAGCAACCCACACCCGCCGTTTCGCTGCAGGCCCCAGACAACTCGTCTCCCCATCAGACACAAGTCACGATCACCCCGTTCGGCCAAAAGCTGCTTAAGGGCGAAGCCGACAACCTCCAAGTCAACGGCACCGACCGCTGGTTCGGTGGCGTCCATCTGTCAGAAGGCGCAACCCTATGGCGCTGGGACCATGCGTCCAACGCCTTGTCACAAGAATGAGATCATCACAACAAAGGCTCTCACCAAACGCTGACCTTCACGCGATACCGTTCCATAGCAATTCCGCAGCAAGGACCCGCCATGTCTTCCAGCCACAAAGCCGACCGCGACCTCGAAAAGACTTACCCCATCGATCAATTCATCGCCAAGCTCCGCCGCCTGGCCGACGACCTGGAAGCGGGTGAGCAGTTCGAGATCCAGATCGCAGGCGAACGCATCTACGTCCCCGTCCGCGCGACCTACAACATCGAACACGAACGCGAAGACGGCCACGAAGAGATCGAGTTCCAGATCAAGTGGAGTGCCGAGTAAGCGTTTGCTTCTTCGATCAACGCTTCACATAGCTCTCGTTACTCCACGGCTTCGAACACGAGTTGCGACACGTTGCCCACCACGCCAGCCTCGCTGCCCTTGGGCATAGCCAGGCGTAGGACCTGCGCCCCTTGCTCGAGTTCGACCACGCCCAGCGAAACCGTCTGCCAGTTTTGCCAGTCGCCGGTGTCGGGGATCTGAGCCGCATCACCGATGGGCTTGCCGTCGATCTCTAACTGGAGCACGCCGCCCGGGCCGTTGCACGCCACGTGTGCGGTCACCTGGTATTTGCCCGTCTGCTGGACGTCCAGGTCGTAACTCAACCATTCGCCGGGGGAGGTCCAGCCCACACTGAAGTCCACGCCTTTCTGTGAGCAGTAGCCCAGGTCCACGCCTTCGTTTTGACGGAACGCGCCACTGCCCTGATTGGCCGCGTCCGCATCGTGGTAGCCCACACCTTCGCCGCCCGGGCGGAAGTGCGCCGCTTGAACCACGCCGGGGATGGGCTTGGGTTGGAGCACCGCTTCGAGCTTCGCCTGTTCGAGGACCGCGTGGTTGGCTTTGCGGTCTTCGTGATACGCCGCCAGCTCCGCGTCGTCGTACGTCAGACTCTTGTCGCGATAGGCCCGCACGTAGTCGATCAACATCCGCTGGGGGAACTGCGTGGTCTCGTCCGGGTAGCCCGGCCAAGCGCCGCCCACCGCGATGTTCAAGATCAAGAAATGCGGGACCTCAAACGCCCAATCGTTCAGCCCCGCGTCCTCGGGCGTGCGGGTGTGATACAGCTCGCCGTCGACGTACCAGCGGATGGCCTTGGGCTCCCACTCGACCGCGTACACATGAAAGCCATCCGAGAACGGCCCGCCGTCCGGCAGCTTGTATGAACCCTGCAGCCCCGCCCCCGCGGAATAGCCCGGGCCGTGCAGCGTGCCGTGGACTTCGTGGGTCTTGTGCCCGAGCAGTTCCATGATGTCGATCTCGCCACACTTCGGCCAACCTTCACTGGTGATCGTGTCGCCCAACATCCAGAACGCCGGCCAAATCCCTTGTCCTTCAGGCAATTTCAATCGCCCCTCGATCCGGCCGTAACGCTGCGAGAAAACGCCCTGCGTCTTGATCCGGGCCGAGGTGTATTCCGCCGCGATGCCATCGTCCCCCGTGCGGGCTTCCCGGCGGGCTTCGATGACGAGCACGCCTTGGCCGTCGTAGAACGCGTTGTCGCTGCCGGGCGTGTAGGTCTGTGATTCCTGATTGCCCCAGCCCCATCCCCCCACATCGTGGACCCATTTTTCCGGGTCGGGCGCGGCGCCCTTCGCGCCATCACCTTCCTCAGCAAAGACGAGTTCCCACGCGGGGCCCTTGTCCGCGTGAGCACAGCCCAACACCAACAACATCATCCAACAAGCAATCACACGGAGCATCGGCCCTCCAAGTCTTCGAGAAGTAAAAACGACATGCATCGCGCATGCTAGTCAGAAACACCTGTTTCACTCAACGGAAAACTTCGCGGATCCTGCCGCGGGTGATCGGCAAGCGGTTCGGCTTGTTGGCGACACCCAAAACTACTTCCGGCGAAGGCCTTTGTTCTTCCGGATCGGCTTGCCGCCACCGCCCGCAAACGGGACCGGGGCGAGCGAGTGCCCGCCGTCGGGCTTCTTGGACTTGGACTTCTTCTTCACGCCGCCGCCGGGCTTACCCGCAAGCTTCTTGCCCGCTTTGGCTTTGTGCTTGGGCTTGAATTTGTTGGGTTTGAACTTCTTGTCAGACGGACCCTCACCCGCGGGGTTGAACTTGCCCTTGGGTTTGAACTTCGTCTTGCCTTTGGGTTTCTTCGGGGCGGGCGAGGCGCCAGAAGGCGCGCCCTTGTCCGAGCCGTGCGACTTGCTGGGGCGCGGAGGGTGCTTGATCGGGTGATGGCGTTTGGTGGGCGCGTGTGCCGGGCCGGCGTGGCTCACTTCGTCGTGCGGGGCCGAGGCGAGCTTGATCCGCAGCGGCTTGCCGAGCACCGTGGTGCGCTGCAAGAGGTCGTAGACGTTGCTGGGCATGCCCTCGGGCAGTTCGAGTGTGCTGTAGGAATCGAAGATGCGGATCTTGTTGATGTCCTGGCCGTCGAGCCCGGTCTCGTTGGCGATCGCGCCGACCAGGTGACCCGCACGCACCCCGTCCGCCCGGCCGACCGCCACGCGGTACAGCTCGCCACCTCCACCGATAGGCGCTCTCGGCGCGGGGCGGTCCGAACGATCGAAACGTGGTTTCTCCGAACGGGGCGACTCAAGGCGCGACCGATCGGACGAACTGCTCGGTGCGCTGCCCGAGGGTGCACGCGTGCCGCCGAGCACCGACGCCATCGCCGGGCCCACGAGGAACGCCGCGACATCCGCCGCGTCGCGCCCGGTCTCTTCACAGATCGCATCGATGAAACCGCGCAGCTTGGGCGGCTTGGGCACCGCGTCTTCACCCTCCCCCGAAGGCTTACGCATCAGGCGTTCCTTGAGCTGATCGCCGAAACGTTCGAGCTGGATCGCATGCACATCAGCCGAGGTCGGCAGCAGCATCTTCTCGATAGGCTTGCCCGTCGCCCGTTCGATGTTGATCAGCAACCTGCGTTGGCGGTTCTCAACAAACAGGATCGCCTCGCCCGTCCGGCCCGCCCGGCCCGTCCGGCCGATACGGTGGATGTACGCCTCCGAATCCTCTGGCACGTCGAAGTTAAACACATGCGAGATACTCTCGACATCGATCCCGCGTGCCGCGACGTCCGTCGCCACTACCAGTTTCAGCCGGCCCTTGCGCAGCGCCTCGATCGTGCGCTCCCGCTGAGCCTGGGGCACGTCGCCCGACAGCGGCGCGGCGGGGAAGCCCGCGTCTTCGAGCGACCGCGCCAGCTCGGCCGTGGCGGCGCGGGTGCGGACGAACACGATCGCCGCGTCCACCGGCTCGGTCGCCAAGAGTCGGCACAACGCCTCGACCTTGCGCACGCCCTCGACCCGCCAGTAACGCTGCCGCACGGTGTCGGCCGTCTTGCTGCCGCCCTGGATCGTGATCCGCTCGGGGTTTTCGAGCTGCTTCTCGGCGATCTTCTTGATCGCGTGCGGCATCGTCGCGCTGAACAGCGCGACTTGCCTGCCCGGCGGGGTTTCGCTGAGCACCCACTCGACGTCTTCCACGAAGCCCATCCGCAGCATCTCGTCGGCCTCGTCCAACACCAGCGTGCGCACGTTCGACACGTCCAAGGTGCCGCGACGCATGTGGTCCATGATCCGGCCCGGCGTGCCGACGACGACGTCCACGCCGCGCTGCAGTGGGATCGCCTGGCCGCGGAAGTCCGCCCCGCCGTACACCGCCAGTACGCGGACCTTCTTCATCTTCCGGGAGTAGCGGGCGAAGTTGTCGGCCACCTGGATTGCGAGCTCGCGCGTCGGCGCGAGGATGAGCGCCTTGGGCCCCTTGGTTTTTTTGCCGTCTTCGTCACCCGCTTCTTGTGCGGCGGCGAGTTGGCCCAGGATCGGCAGCGCGAACGCCGCGGTCTTGCCGGTGCCCGTCTGGGCCTGGCCGATGACGTCTCGGCCTTCCAAGAGGAACGGGATGATCGCCGCCTGAATCGGCGAAGGGGTTTCGTAGCCGTCCTCCGCGAGCGCAGCCTGCACCTGCTCGGGCAGGGCGAGGTCGGCAAAGCGGACGGAGGTCGCCGCGTCGTCCCCGGCGTCGGGGGCGGGCGTGGGTTCAGATTCAGCAGTCATACGGGTCGTCGCGTGGGGGTGGGGAGGGGCGGCGCCTGGCGCCAGCCAATCCAACAGGGTACCGCAATCCGCGCTAAATCTCCATGTGGCTACACGTTTCGCAATCCCCAGGCTTTATGATGCGTACTCACTTCTGCTTGCCCATTTCTGACCGGAGCGTCCCGTATGAACCTCGACACCATCCTCGCGGCCATGACCGAGCACCAAGCCTCGGACCTGCACCTCCAGGTCGGCTCGCCCCCCATGGTCCGGCTCAACGGCCAGCTCGTCGCCATGCAACTCGACCCGCTCACCGACGAGTCGCTCACCCAGCTCATCGACCCGATCCTCGACGACGGCCAGAAGTCACGCTTCCAAAACGATCGCGCGGTGGACCTGTCCTACTCAATCCCCGGCCTTGCCCGCTTCCGCGTCGCCGTATTCCACGAGAAGGGCCACCCCGCCACCACCATCCGCCGGATCACCAGCAACCCGCCCACCATCGAAGACCTAAACTTGCCACCCGTTGTCGAAGAGATCGCCCTCATCGAACGCGGCCTGGTCCTGGTCACCGGCACCACCGGCTCGGGCAAGTCCTCAACGCTCGCCGCGATGATGAACTACCTCAACCATCACCGCAGCAACCGCATCATCACCATCGAAGACCCGATCGAGTTCGTCCACGAACCCAAGAAGTCGCTCGTCGCGCAGCGTGAAGTCGGCCCCGATGCGTCGAGCTTCCTCGACTCGCTGCGTGAAGCCTTGAGGCAAGACCCCGATGTCATCCTCGTTGGCGAGCTGCGTGACCACACCACGATGGCCACTGCGCTGCAGGCCGCCGACACCGGACACGCCGTGTACTCCACGGTGCACACCACCACCGCGGCGCAGACGGTGCAGCGTCTCATCGCACTGTTCCCGCCCGCCGAGCGTGAGCTGCTGCTGGTGCAACTCGCCACGAACCTTGAGGCGGTCATCAGCCAACGCCTCGCCCGCACCGTAGACGGCAAAGGACGCGTGCCCGTGGTCGAGGTGCTGCGGTCCAACTCCGCGGTACGCAAATTCATCGCCGAGGGCAAAGCCGCCGACCTCAACGAGATCATCGAACACCGCGAGAACGGCATGCAGACCTTCGACCAACACCTGCTCGAGCTCTACATCGCCAAGACCATCTCCGGCACCGAGGCCCTGCGCTTAGCGTCGAACCCCGAAGCGGTGTCGATGGGCATGCGCAACGCGAAGTTCAAGATGATCTGAATCAGCTGGGCCGCGACACCCGCAGCACCACCGAGCCGATGCCGCCGCCTTTGCCGTCGGGGAAGCTGACTTCCACTGCGTTCTCAGCTTCGAGCCACTCGGCCGGGATACGGACCCGCTTAAGGGCGCCGTATTCATCCGCGTACTTGTGCTTGCGGTCCAAGCGGTCGGCCGAGTCTTCGACGGGGATCACGACCGGCTGGCCGTTGAACTTCACCGCGAGGTCGCGGTCCGTGCCGTGCGGTCGGCCGACCGCGATGCGGAGCGTGACGGTCTCGGCGTCTTCCGCGTCGGGCACTTCCACCTTGAACGTGGCCGAATCGATACCCGAAAGTTCGACGCACGACTGATCGCCGTAGTACACCGACTCTTCAAAACGCTGCGCCTCGGCGATCGGCTCGGCGTAGGTCGCGATCACCACCACGGTCTCCTGAGGCGCGAGCGTGAGCGCGTCCACGCCGTCGACCGATTGCTCGGAGTAGTTCGGCGTGAAGTCTTCGTTACGGCTCAAACGACGCAGCTCGTACGACTCCACCGCATCCGCATTGGCGATGCCCAACGTCACGTCCTGCGGCACGCCCGCAAGGTTGTTGAGCACCACAAACAACCGATCGCCCTCGACAAACGACTGCTGCTGGATGTCCGGGTCGATCGACCAGGCGCGGATGCGCCGGCCATCGACATCCTTGAACACCTTCCAGAAGTCCACCATCCGCGACTCGACCCACTCCTCGACGGGGTACTGGTGGTTCTTCGACACCAGCAGCGCCGCGTAGTGCTCGGGGTCCCAGCTCGCCGCCTCCAGCAGGATGAACGGGATGGTCTTCTCGAGCGCGTGCGGGTGGTCCATGAAAGTGAGCGTGTGGGCGATCGCGCCGTTGACCATCAGGAAGTCGGTGATCTCTTTCCGCTTCATCCAGCGGTCCCAATCGGACAAGTCGGGGAACAGGCGCTCCGCCAAAGCCTCCAGCTGCTCGTCTTGGACGGCGGTGTCGACCATGTAGGCGCCGTGTTCGCTGATGATCACGTCGACTTCCTTGCCGTGTTTCAACAGCGTGTAGTTCACCAGCGCATCGAGGTCGGCGTCCATCGGCAGGCCGCCGGTGACGCGTGCATCGAACGCCTGAGCTTCTTCGTCCCAGATGGTGTAGTCGTAGGGGTGGAAGGAATAGAAGTCGAGATCGCAATCGGTCTGATCGATGAAGTGGCCGATCGTCCGGGGCAGGGGCTGGTAGTTATCCTTGAAGTACTGAACCGTCGGGAAGCACGGCCCGCCGACTTCCATCGTCATCCCCGCCTCGTCGCGGTAGTTCTTGAAGCCCTCGTGCAGCCCGAAGAACGACTCGTCGTTGTAGACGTTGAAGAACCAGTCGGGTTCATTCAAACCCTCAAACCAACGCGGGCGGTCCCAGTCGTTAAAGCGGTGGTTGAGGTACGCGATCATCCCCTCGGCCGCGGCGTCGTGGTCCTTAACCATCGGGTGGTGGCCGGTGGTGTCTTCTTCGCGGACGTAGGTCTCCATGAACGGCGGCCAGGTCGTCTTAAGGAAGTTTTCGGTGGCCACGAGGTCCATGCCGTCGGGGAACAGCTCGCGTAGCTGATCGTCGTACTTGCCCGCCGCACGCGGTTCCGCATCCTTAAGCCGTTCGATGTCGACTCGCCCCGGGCGGGCCGGGTCTTCGAACACGACCTCTTCATAGGTGTGGCCTGCATGCAGCAGGTTGACCCGTCGCCCAAACGTGATGCCAAGGTCACGGAAATAAGTGTCGAACTGCGCTTGGCTGAGCTCATCCAGTCCGTCCCCCCCGGAGTGGGCGATGCTGAGGTATTTCTGACGGTTCAGCTCGGAATGGCCCTCGATCGACCAGGTCTGTGTCGGATCAACGGTCACGGTGCTGATACTGGTGCTGGTGCTCACCACATCCGTGGAGGAACAGCCGACAACGCTAAGCAGGAGAGCGGTAAAACAAAAGAGGCTCGGGCGGGGTTGCATAGTGATCCTTGCGTAGGTGATTACGAATTCTTACGGGGAGATACGCCTATAAAATTCAGAGTGTTTCGATCTTGAACACGCTGGCGAGCGGGCTGGGCGTGAAGCCGTCGGGCAGGGTGATGATCAGCCCGTCGTCGCCGTGGTCCCAAGTTACCGGAGCGTCGCAGCCCAAGAGCGAGACGTTCGTGATCACGCCGGGCTTGAGCTTGAAGTGGGTGTTAAACGCCTGCACGGTCACCCGGGCGTCGGTCGGCTCGCCGAGGCAGGCCGCGTAGAGATTCGACCCGTTCACGGTGAAGCGGATGTCCTGCGGCGTGAACGCGAGCTTGCCGAAGTGGTCGTTGTGGTGATAGGCGTAGTTGCCGGTCTCGGGCACGGTTGGGCCTTCGCCGTACAAGCCCCAGGGCGAGGCACCGTAGACCGCCTCGCCGTTGACCTTCAGCCAATCGCCCACCGCTTCGAGCTTGCCGCGGATCTCATCGGTGAAGCCGCCATCGGCGAGCGGCGGAACGTTGAGCAGCAGCACGCCGTTCTTGCTCACCACATCCATGAGCACATGCACAAGGTTGGCGGCGGTGCGTGTCGGCACGCCGTCGCGGTAGAACCATCCGTGTACCGGCCAGTCCGGCACGAGGTTCATGTCGATGTCGGTCATCCACGTGTCGTAAGCCATGTGCGGCAGCAGGCCGTTCTCCAGGTCACGCATGCCCACGCCCGGCGGGATGTCGTGGGATTTATAGACAAACTCGACGTCACGCCCCCGCTCCGCCGCGCGGTTGTAGTAGTGCGCAATGAACTGTTTCTGGAAACGCTCGGAAAGTTGCTCGAGACGGTCTGCGGGGTGAGCGCCGGGATTGGGCTCGCCGCGCGTGTGCGGATCGACACCCTTGCCCATAAAGCGTGATCCGTCGACGATCTTGAGGTGGTTCGATTGCTTGGTCCCACCGAAGCTCGCGTCGACCCAGAAGATGTCGGGCAGGTAGCGGTCGACCGCTTCAGTGGCGAGCTCCAGCCAGCCATGGTCGCTGATGGAGTGGAAGGATGCGATTAACTTCATACCTCGATCGCGCACCGCTTTTTCCATCTCGGCAAGGATGTCGCGACGCGGGCCCTTCTTCATCGTGTTGTGATCGCTCAGCGCACTGTCCCAGTGCACCAGCGGGCTGCCGTGCCAGGCGATCGGCCCGCCGAACTTCGCCCCGGCCCGGTCGAACAACGCGGCCCACTCGTTCGCATCAAAACGCTCAGCCGTCCACTTGGCCAACGCCTCTTCATCGCCGAGCTCGGCGTTCTCCGGCTGATACTGGATCGTGCTGATGCCCCAGTGGCAGTAGATGCCGAACTTCGCATCGATCAGCCACTGCGGGGTTTGATGCCGCCGGAGCGAGGTCCAAGTGGGTTCGTAAGCAGGGGTGGCGACGCTAGGCATTCGAATTCCTTCCGTCTCCGCAGATCGCGGGCTGAAGTAATTAAGACCGGTAGATTGTACCGCCGCAAGCTAGGAACCTTAGGGTGCCGTGGTCAAGCGAAGCACCGGCCACGACGCCTACGGATCAGCGTGGCCGGCTCTCGCTGCGCTCGATTGACCACGGCACCCATCACGGCAACAGCTCGGAATACGATTGATCGAGGCAAGCCAAGGCGATCTGCGATCGCCCGCTAAACGGGAGTCACCCGCCCACGGCGTCTTGCTCACGCTGCTTGCGCTGCTCGGGGGTCAGCGGCTGGGCGTAGTAGAACTCGGGCTTATGGAAGACGCGCGTGGTTTTGAACGCCGGGTCGCCGGGCTCGCGGCGGAGGTCGCAATCGAACCGGGTCAGCACCGAGTACTGCTTGTCCGGCGTGCCCGCGTTGATGAAGTGGCCAAAGCCCCAGGTCACGCCCTGCCCGTCGCCGGTGTCGGTGAAGGCGTCGGGGGTGTAGAACTTCGCGGCGTTCGGGCCGAACTCAACGATCGAGGCGATCTCGAAGTTCACCCCGTCCTCGGCGTACTGGATCGTGTAGTGCTCGGGCCCGTCGCGCAGCACCATCGCCGCCACGCCCGACTTCCACGGGAACAGCGTCACCTCGTGCCCCGAGTTGAGCACGGGGTTAAGCGGGTGCTTCTCGAACGGCTTGAGCGGGTCATCCGAGATCGCCAAGCCCATCGTGATCCACACGCAGCCCGGGCGATTGAACGCGGACTTGTAATAGCAGTAGATCTTGCCGCCGCGCACCAGCATGCACGGGCCGTGCACCGCGTACTGATCCCACTCGCCTTCTTTACCCATCGGGATCACTTCCGCATCCACCGGCGTCCACGGCCCATCGGGCGAATCCGAGTGCGACACCGCGATCGGGCAGTAGTCGCCCCGCAAGCCGCTGGGCTCGGTAAACGCCTGGTAGTAGAGGTAGAACCGCCCTTCCCATTTCAATATGTCGGGCGTGCACACCGCACGGAAGCCAACCTGCGGCTTGGGCGGACGCGGCACGGCAACACCCTGCTCTTCCCAGACGAAGCCGTCTTTGCTCGTGGCGTACCACACTTCGCCGAGGTCCCAGTCGGCCGAGGCGACGGTGTCGGTCGCGTCTTTGGCGCCTTCCATGCCCAGGCACGGCGTCTCGGTGTCGCGCTTGGTGTACCAGACGTAGTACTGCCCGTTCTCGTAGATGATCTTCGAGGGGTCGCGGCGCGACACGGTTCCGTCGCCGTCGCTGTAGTCGAAGCCCTGGAGCGGGGTGTACTTGAAGTTGGTGAACAGCGGGTTCTCTTCCGGGCGCGAGAACGGCCGGGTGTCGGCCTGACGCTGCATCGCCGCGCTCAGCGGCCGATCCCAAACCTCGGGCGTCACGGTGTAGGGAAACGCATCGTCAGACATCAGCGGCTTTCTTTGGAGTTACGGATTACTCGGGCTTCGCCGCGGCGCGTTCCTTGCGCTTCTCTTCCGGCAGCGGGTGGGAGAAGTAGAACTCGGGCTTGTGCAGGTACTTGGTCGTCTTGAACACCGGGTCGTTCTCGTCGCGACGCAGGTCGCAGTCGAACCGCGCCAGGATCGAGTGTTCCCTGCCCGGGCCACCCGCGTTGACGAAGTGACACAAGCCCCAGGTCACGCCCGGGCCGTCGCCGCTGTCGGCGAACGCATCAGGGTCGAAGAACTTCGCCGCAGTTGGGCCGAGCTCGATGATCGAGGCGATGTCGAAGTTCACCCAGTCCTCGGCGTACTGCATCGTGTAGTGCTCGTTGCCGTCCTGGATGAGCAGCGCCGCAACGCCTTTCTTGAACGGGAACATCGCGACCTCGTGGCCCGAGCTCAGCACCGGGTTGAGCGGGTGCTTCTCAAACGGCTTCAGCGGATCGTCCGAGATCGCCAGGCCCATCGCGACCCAAAGACGGTCCGGGCGGTTGAACGCGGATTTGTAGTAGCAGTAGATCTTTTCGTCGTGCACCAGCATGCACGGGCCGTGCACGGCGAACTGGTCCCACTCGCCTTCTTTGCCGGTGGGTATGATCACGCCTTCTTCCGCGGTCCACGGGCCGTCGGGCGAGTCGGAGTGCGACACCGCGATCGGGCAGTAGTCGCCCCGCAAACCACTGGGCTCGGTGAAGGCTTGGTAGTAGAGGTAGAACCGGTCTTTCCACTTGAGGATGTCGGGCGTGCACACCGAGCGGAAGCCGACCTGCGGCTTGGGCGGGCGCGGCACGGCGACGCCTTGCTCTTCCCAGGTGAAGCCGTCGTCGCTGGTCGCGTACCAGACCTCCGCCAGGTCCCAGTCGGCCGAGGCCACGGTGTCGGTCGCTTCCTTGGCGCCCTTCATCCCCAGGCAAGGCGTTTCGGTGTCACGTTTGGTGTACCAGACGTAGTACTTGCCGTTCTCGAAGAGGATCTTCGACGGGTCGCGGCGGGTGGTGGTGCCATCGCCGTCGCTGTAGTCGAAGCCCTGGAGCGGGGTGTACTTGAAGTTGGTGAACAGCGGGTTGTCTTCCGGCCGTTCGTTGGGGTAGTGGTAGAAGCTGCGCTTCATCGCGGCGCTGAGCTCGCGGTTCCTGGTATCGGGGGTGACGGTGTAGGGGAAGGCTTCGGTGGACATCGTGGACTCGGGGTTGGGTGTTGGTCGGCGAGGCAGCAAGGCCCGTCGATAGAGCCTGGACCGATCAAATCGGTAAAAAATATTAACGATTATCAGTTTTTACGCCAGTAAATTTTGGTGTTCACCCCGGAAATGTTGCAAATGGGCGAAAAACCTAAAAATCGAGCCTGTTTCAGCGGATGGTGTTACTCGGCCTTTCACCGCCCCTCCCGAGCACCATTGGCCGCATCGCACCATATTTTCGCCCGCTCAGCCAGGCTGTCCCACTCGCCCCGGGTCACCAGGCCGGGATCGATCATCGTCCCGCCCACGCCCACCGCCGTCGCGCCCGCCTGGAAATAGGCGGGCAGGTCGTCGAGCGTCAGGTGCCCCGTCGGGACCAGCCTGAGCATGTCCAACGGGGCCAACACGTTGCCGATGTACCGCGGCCCCAAATCCTCGGCCGGGAAGATCTTCACCGCCGTCGCCCCCGCACCCCACGCCCGAAGCGCCTCGCTCGGCGTAAACGCCCCCGGCAGCACCGGCACCCCCCGCTCCACCGCCCAGCGAATGACCGGCTCCTCCGTCGTCGGCGTCACCAGAAACTCCGCCCCCGCCTCCACCGCCCGCTCGGCCATCGCTACGTCCAACACCGTCCCCGCGCCGATCAGCCCCGCATCACCCTCACCCCGCGTCTCACGCACCGCGCGGATCGACTCGCACACCCCCGGCGTGTTCATCGTCACCTCGACCAGCCCCACACCGCCCTGCCCCAACGCCCGCACCACCGGCACCACATCCACCGGCTCGGGCCAACGAAAAATCCCCACCACCGGGCAACGCGACACCGCCGCTTCGAATCGATCAATAGAAGACATCAAGAAAGTCTCGCCGCCCGCCCCCCCATCCGCAAGGCCCTCCCGCACGACCTCAGTAGTGAATGCAGTGAACCCGAGACCCGCCGCACCAAGCGCGCAGTCAGATTGCAGCATGAATCATGCCTAGCAACGAGACATCGGGTTTAGATCAAAGCCTTAGGGATCAGGAAAAAAGACCTCTCCCAATCATTCGCGCCTCGGCATCACGCCCGTCGACGCGGCAGGAGTGCCACGATCCCGCCCGCCAAGAGCAGCGCTGCGGTCGGCTCGGGAATCACCGTCCAGCCAAGGTCTTCCAGCCCGGCCGCATCGAGTTCCGTCAAATACTTACGCGTGCCGTTGAGGATGTTGGGGTCCATCGCGGTCTCTTGGAGCACCCCGCCCATGAAGGTCAGGCTTTCGGTGTCTTCCCGCCAATGACCCTCGACACCGATTTCGATCGGCGGGTTGCCGCCGAAGACCGCGACACTCTGGGCCCCGGTAAATACCGGATCGTTGCTGCCCGAGTTGGCGATGAGGGCGTTCCATTCGTCGGAGCCGCCGAAGCCCAGGGTGTGAATCAGCTCGTGCAGGGCAACGGAGTAGAAGTCGGTATGGGAGTTTGACCCCACGTCGGTGGTGTGGTCGTACCACCAGTTCGTCGAGCCGTCACTATCGAACGTGACCGAACCACCCCAGTTGCTGTAGCCCGCCGCTTCGCCGCGGGTCTCCACCAAATCCGAAAAATCGTCGGTGATCGCGGCGATTTGATTGAGTTCATCGGAGGTATAGAAACCGCCGTTGTTGTTTCGGGTCCACGAGAACCCGCCTCCGCCGCCGAGCCCCGCCACGTTGCCGGAAAGCGACCGTGCTCCCGCGTAGACGATATAGGTATCGGCCGCGACATCCTGGTCGCTGAGCATCACGTTGGAACCATCCCAAGGGTTGAAGAAAGTACGGGACCATGTCCAGGTTGTGATACCACCGAATGTCTGGCTTGCAAATTGATCGGGCGTCTGGATCGCCGAAAACGTGTCATCCAGGTAAGACGACAGCTGCCCCGCCGCAGCCTCCAACGCGTTCCGCGCGTTGGTGCTGTTGGTCGAGCCATTGTTAAAGAAGTTACCCGTGTCGTACGTGTAGTCGATCACAATGTCGATCGCCGACGAATGGCCGACCATCCCGATCGAAGACGCACCCACAACCGCCGCGATCCCGATTCGTCGCAACAACATCACAAAACTCCTCATCCAGATACAAAAGACACCAGAGACTCCCGGAACGACATCCGTGCTTAAAAAACATCACGAATCGACGTGAGTTTAATCGGAAAAAGACCTCGCCTCGCTAAAATTCCATCCAAACTAGCGATAACCCTAGTCCGATCATGCGGGGGCTGGCGTATGGCTCGTTCCTGTCACGATTTAGAGGGGAAGGCCTCACCGGCCAAATGTCCGATCACTCCGCGTCGATCTTCTCCAGCGTCCACGCTCGGATGTAGTCGTACCGCGTCGTGTTGAGCCGATCGTTTTTCAGGTTTTCCATAATCGGCGGGTGTTCCCAGGAATACGTCTCGCACACGGCGTTTAAAAACATCGGCTTGTCGAACGGCGTGAGCTCGATGTCGGTCGGGAACTCGATCGTGTGCACCTTCTTGCCGTTGAGATAGAAGTGCATCGTCGTCGCGTCCACCCACCAGCAGCCGTAGCGGTGGAACGCGGTGTTCACCCGCTTGCCCTTGGGCAGATTGGTATTGCCGCCCTGCTTCAGGTTAGTGGGATTGCCTTCGGCGTCGGGGATGTCGCGGTACACCACGTGCGTGTTCGACTTCATCTGGGTCGCAAACGCCGGGAACCGCTGGGCGTTGCCGACCGCTTCCATGATGTCGAGCTCGGTCGACTTGACGATCTCGTCGTCCTTGTGCGGCCGCCGCTTCAGCCAGAACGTGGTCGACGTTGCGACACTAGAAGCCTTCACGCGCGTCTCGTAGTAGCCGTAGAACGCGCCCTGCTCGACCGACTGGATCGCGCCGCACGCGATGGTCCACTTGCCGTCTTCCTGCGGCGGGTCGAGCGGGGTGCTCTTGATCGTCAGAAAACCCTTCTCGACACTCACGTTCTCCGCGACAAACAAACCGGGCGGCCGCCCCTTCCAGCCGGGGAAAATGTTGTTCCACTTGGTGCGGTCCAGCTCGTCGCCATCGAACTCGTCGCTGTACTGCTCGTTGAGCACCCACTTGTAACCCGCAGGAGCCTTCACCGGCGGCTTGGGGATCCGCTTCTTCTTCTCCGTCGGCTCGGACACCGACACCCCGGAGACACACAACAGCAAACAAGCAATCAGCAGACCACAGCAGACGCGAAGATTCATAGCAGAGTTCCTGAAATAATGGATTTAACTATTTTAGCGAGACAACCCCCAACACGAAAGCCCCCGCGACTCCCCCACTATCAACTCCCCAAACCCCACGCCGACGCTGAGCCCCAGGGCGAAGCGTCTGGTACCGCGCCTCACGCGTTCCGCGCCGCCTCCGCCCGCGCCGCCCGCTGCTCGTCGCTCAACCCCTGGGCCCAATACACCTCGGGCTTGTGCAGATACGTCGTCGACTTAAAAATCGGGTCGCCCGGCTCGCGCTGCAGGTCACAATCAAACCGCGTCAGCACGCTGTGCTGGGTCGTCGGTGTGCCCGCGTTCACGAAATGCGACA
>JBCCWB010000045.1:0-20556 GCA_039194345.1 Planctomycetota bacterium | reverse complement strand
TTGACCTGGGCGGAGAGTTTCTTGGAGAGGGCGTTGACGACCGACGCGCCGACGCCGTGGAGACCGCCGGAGGTCTTGTAGTTGCCTTCACCGTCGTTCTGGAACTTGCCGCCGGCGTGGAGCTCGGTGAGGACGAGTTCGAGGCCGGTCTTGCCGGGCTTCTTATTTTTATCGACGGGGATGCCGCGGCCGTTGTCGGCAACGCTGATGGTGTCGCCGGGTTTGTGCAGGGTGAGCGTGATCTCGGTCGCGTGGCCGTTCATCGCCTCGTCGACCGAGTTGTCGAGGACTTCCCAGGCCATGTGGTGCAGCCCGGCGGAACTCACGCCGCCGATGTACATGCCGGGGCGTTTGCGCACGGCTTCGAGGCCTTGCAGAACGTCGAGTTGGTTGGCGGTATAGGCCATGGGGTGCTACCTCAGCTAAACACCGGCGGGGCGGGGACGTCGTCGGGGATGATGCGGGCGATCTTGCCGTTCTTCTGGATCTCGTTGCCTTTCCCGCCGCGGGCGGTGGTGCGGTACTTCACGGTGCTGATGGTCTTCTTCGCGCCGCGGTTGGTTTCGACGTTGAGCAGGTCGCGGTCGCCGTCGCTGGCCTTGAAACCCAGCAGCTTGTCGAGCGGGCCAAGCTTGATGAGTTGGACGCCCTTACCCGGACCCGAGAGATAGTTCACCTCGTCGGCGGGGCAGATCATCGCTCGGCAGTGTGCCGAGACGGCGAGGATGGTCTCGCTGCCGTGTACGGGCTCGAAGCCGACCACGGCCTCGCCCTTCTTGGGGCGGGCAAAACGTCGGCCGGCACGGGTGGAGGGGTCGACAAAACTCGACAATCCAAAACGCAGCGAATATCCGTCGGACGTGGCGGCGAAGCCGTGGACCCACGGACACTCGTCGGGCTTCTTTGGGTCTTCGGCGAGGCTGGCGATGCCGCTTTCCACGGTGCGTTCATCGAAGGACATGGCCGCGACGATCTTCTCGCCGTCCTTGAGTTTGAAGAGTTTCTGGATTGGCTCGCCGTAGCCCGTGGACGCTGGGATGTCGATGAACCGGGCGGTGTAACACGTGCCGAGGCTGGAGAAGAAGCCCAGCGTCGAACGTGTAGAACCCGCCACGCAAGCGAGCACGCGGTCGCCTTCACGGATACGGCTCTTGCTGGGTTCTTTGATTTCCTTCTGCCGCTTGATCCAGCCGTCGGCCGTGACCAGCACGTGGCAGTCTTCCGCAACAATGAAGTCTTCCGCGGAGTACTCGGGCTCATCGCCGACCGCCGCGATGACGGTGCGGCGTTTGCCTTCTTTGGTCTTGCCGTAGTCGGCGATGATCTGGTCGAGCTCTTCGCGAACCAGGCCCCATCGGCCGGAGGTCGTGGTGTCGCTGGCGTCTTCGTTGAGGAGCTTCTTGATCTCGCGGGCACGCTTCTTCTTGGCCTTGAGTTCATCGGTGACCAGGTTGATCTCGAGGCGGGCCAGGCGGTACAGCTTCAACTCGAGGATCGCATCGGTCTGCTCCTCGTCGAGCTGCGAGAAGCGTTTCATGATCTTCACCGCCGCATCGGCCTTGCCGTCCGAAGCGCGGATGATCTTGATGATCTGATCCAGCGCATCGAAGATCAGTGCGAAGCCTTCGAGGATGTGGATCCGTTTTTCCAGGCCAGCCAGCTCGTTTTCGAGACGGCGGGTGACCACATCCAGGCGGAAGTGCAGGAAGTGCCAGAGGATTTCCTTCAGGCCCAGCCGGTCGGGGGCGCCGACCTCGGGGTTCTGCGTCGGGACTAGGCAGGTCAGGTTGACGTTGAAGTTGGTCTGCAGCGCGGTGTGTTTGTAGAGGTACGCCAGGACCTTGGCGTCGTCGGCATCCTTCTTCAATTCGAGGTCGATCCGCACGTCCTCGGCCGAGAGGTCTTTCACATCGAGCAGCAGCGGCATCTTGCGATCAATTACGACCTGGGCGATCTGCTCGATGAGGTTGGCCTTGTTCACGCCATACGGAATGCTGTCGATGGTGAGGATCTTCGAGGCGCGTCCGCCGCCTTTGCCGGGGACGGTGGTGCCGCGGACCTTGATGCTGCCGGTGCCAGTCTTGTAGATCTCGCGGAGCTCATCTTTGGAGTTGATGATCTGTCCGCCGGTGGGGAAGTCGGGACCCTGGACCGCGTCGTTGGCGACGAGCTGGTACTCCTTAATCTCGGGGTCGGCCAGCATCTTGAGGCAGGCCTTGACCACCTCGGTCAGGTTGTGCGGCGGGATGTTGGTGGCCATGCCCACGGCGATGCCCGAGCTGCCGTTGACCAAAAGGTTGGGCAGCTTCGAGGGCAGGACGACCGGCTCGGTCTTCGTACCGTCGTAGTTGGGGCGGAAGGGCACGGTGTTCTGCCCGATGTCGTCGAGCAGGGCGGTGGCGGGCGGGGCGAGTCGGCACTCTGTGTAGCGATACGCGGCGGGGTTGTCGCCGTCGACCGAGCCGAAGTTGCCGATGCCTTCGACTAGGGGGACGCGCATCACCCACGCCTGGGCCATGCGGACCAGGGCGTCGTAGATCGCGCTGTCGCCGTGGGGGTGGTACGAGCCCATCACGGTGCCGCAGACGGTGGCGGATTTGCGGGGCTTGGCCTCGGCGCGGAGGCCCTGCTGCCACATCGTGTAGAGGATGCGACGCTGAACCGGCTTCAGCCCGTCGCGCACGTCCGGCAACGCCCGGCTGGTGATGACCGATAACGAGTAGTTCAGGTACCGCGACTGCGCCGCTTCGTGCAAAGCGATGCCGACATCGCCGCCGGAGCTGCCGTTGTCACCGGTAGAACTGTCCTTGCCTCGCAGGTCGGCGTTGAACAGGGCTTCGTCGTCGTCGGATTTTCGGCTGCGGCGTTTGGCCAACGATCAAGCCCTCCGTGGCTTGCGGGGTGAGGCGGGGGAGTCACGAATCGTCGGGCCTGGCTCAGCCTTGCCCGAGGGGAATGAAATAGACTATCACGCATGGCCGAAGGATTCACCCGCGTGTTGGGCATCGACCCCGGGCTGCGGCTCACGGGCTACGGCGTGGTCGATCTGCACGACGGCACCCTCGAACCCACCCTCGTCGAAGGCGGCGTGATCCGCCTCGACGCCAAGCAGCCCATGGAGCACCGCCTACTGCAGCTCCGCAACGAGCTGTCCGAGCTGATCGCTAACCTCAAGCCCGACCGCATGGCCGTCGAGCAGCTCTACGCCCACTACGCCCACCCGCGCACCGCGATCCTTATGGGACACGCCCGCGGGGTCATCCTGCTCTGCGGCACCGCGGCGGGCCTGCCCACCGAGCACCTGGCCGCCACGGAAATCAAGAAATCACTCACCGGCAACGGCCACGCCACGAAAGAGCAGATGCAGCTTTCGATCCAGGCCCAGTGCCGACTCGCCGAACCGCCCAGCCCGCCGGACGTCGCCGACGCGATTGCCATCGCGCTGTGCCACGCCCGAAGGATCGCCACGGGATAACGCATGACGTTGATGGATGTACTGGTTTATGGATTCGGGGGTTTGTCGGCGCTCGTATGGCTGGTGGCTTTGATGTTGAATGCCGTGGTCTTCGTGCAGCGGGTCGTGCGGGGTAAGCCTAGCCAGCTGGAGCCGGTGGGGTTTGTGAGCCTGCTCGCGGGGATTTGGGCGTTTTTCGCCGCCCGCTCGATTTGGCCGACGCTGGGTTGGGTGGCGATGGCTTTCGCGTTTTTGCCGGTGGTTTTGGCGGTCATGGCCAAGGGCGTCGACTACCCTGGGCCCAACTCGGACGCTCCAAAGGATTCCGATAATCCCAAATCGTGATCGGGTTGGCAGCCGCGCCAACCCTCCACCGATACACCTTCCGGCGTCGGCGTGGCCGACGGCTTTGGTCCTCCGACCCGAGGTGTAGACGAGATGACGAGCGAACGTGAAGCAAAGGTTTGGATGGTGGCGGCAGCGGTCATGCTGGCGTGGGCGTGCATCATGGTGGGATGCACAACCTCGCACACCGCCGAGGCGATGGGCCCCCTCGCGGCCCCCTCGGCGAGCACAATCGACCCGACCTGGAGCGAGCCGCCCACGCTCACGCTCTCGCCCGACGCCTCGTCGATCGCGTCCAGCGAACTGCAGACGTACACGGCAGATTCGGCGTCACTGTTCATCGCCACGCCCAAGCCCGTCGCGCCGCAACCCGGCGAGGCCGTGTCGCCTATGGATGGCTTCGACTTCAGCGAGCTGTCGATTGCCCAGCCGTTGGTGTTGGCCAAGCGTCTTCTGGTCGCCTCGGCGGATCTCTTGCCCGAGATGTCGACCGAATGGGCGGCGACCATCTCGGCCGCGAAGTCGGCGGACTTTCAGGCTCAGCCGGTGGCGGCGTCGGTTGGCTGGGCGCAAGGGCTGAACTACGAAGGCCCGGTTGCGGAGTCCGCCTCAAACACTGTGGGTTGGATGACGCTGGACCGCAACGCGCTGACCCTCCAGCCGTGGGAAGGCGACCCGACGCCGGTGCCCAACGCCGCCGCGCCCATGACCGCGACCGAGGCTAAATTCGACACCGCGGGTGTCGTGGCCCTAGTTATCGGGGTGATGGTCTTACTCTTCGGCGGCGAGGCGGTGGTGGTGTGGGCCCTGCGTCGCGAGGACAAGCGGCACCCACTGCCCGAAGCGCCCGCAATGGCAGGCGAATCCGAAACCTCGATCTTCCGCTTCCCCGAGCCGGTCGAAGACGACGCCGAGGAATGGTTCAACCGCGCCGCCTGATCGGATTGTGGCGAGATGCCTTGTGTCTTGGCAAGGCGGGCCGCGTAAACTCTGAAGGTCATGCCCGACCTGCCCCGCGCCATCCTCTTCGATCTTGACGACACGATCCTCGACACCACGCTGAGCGCCACCCGCGTCTGGCGTGAGACCGCCAAGGCGTTCGAGGCCGAGATCGGACAACCCGCCGAGGTCTTCGACCCCATCCTCGACGCCTCGCGCATCTGGTACTGGTCCGATCCCAAGCGCAACCACGAGGGCCGGCTCGACGTGCAGAAGTCGCGCATCGAAGTCACCCACCACGGCCTACTCGAGCTGGGCATCGACAACCACGACCTCGCCACCCGCTTCGCCGACTACTACAGCGAGCACCGCGTCACCTCGATGCGGCCCTTCCCTGGCGCGATCGAAACCCTCGAACACTACGTCGCCGTCGGCGTACCCATGGCCCTGATCACCAACGGCGACGCCCAGGGCCAACGCGACAAAGTCGCCCACTTCGACCTCACCCAGTACTTCCAGGCTGTGCTCATCGAAGGCGAGCTCGGCTACGGCAAGCCCGACCCGCGCGTCTTCCAACAAGCCCTGCGCGCCTGCGACGCCCCGGCCGAGGATTCATGGTGCGTCGGCGACAACCTCGCCTGGGAAGTCGCCGCTCCCCAATCCATGGGCATGCAAGGCATCTGGAACGACTGGGAAGGCAAGACCCTGCCCGAAGACAGCGAGATCATTCCGGATCGCGTCGTCACCCGCATCGCGGAGTTGGTTGGTTCTGACATGGTGTAGAAACTGATTAATTTTGCACAGGGGTTCAAGATGCACTTCTTTCGGGCGTTACTGTTCTTCCTGGTTACCCTTCTGGCAACGCCCAGCGCGTTTTCGGAACCAGTCCAATCGATAACCAAGCCCCCGGTCCTGCGCGACTTCCTCGGGCTCAACACCCACACCGTGCAGTTCAAACCCGAGCGGTACGACGGGCTGGTGGAGAAACTGCGTGATTACCACCCGGTGCATTGGGACCTCGAAGACGACACCGCGCTCTTGCCGCCTTTCCCGCTCGCGAAGAACAGGGTGGATTGGCAGAAGGTCTACGGTTCGTGGAACGCGGCAGGTTATGACCCGCATGTCTGCCTGATCTTCACCCGCATGCCGGCCAAGGCGTGGGACGATCTCGAGCGCGACGTAGAAACCTACGGCCGATACGTCGCCCAGGTCTTTGGCCCCAACGGCAAATATCCACTGATCAGTTCCGTCGGCGTCGGCAACGAGCCGGGCCAGTTTACGGATGATGAGTATCAGCGTCTGTTTGTCGCGATGGCAAGTGGGCTGCGATCGGCTGATCCCGACTTGCTGATCACCACCTGCGCGACTCAGACCGGGCCGAGCGACAAGTACTCCAAGAACATCGAGCTGTTCAAAGATCATCCCGAGCTGTACGACGTGATCACCATCCACACCTACGCCCAGGCGGAAGGTTGGCCGACGTGGAAGCGTTCGTTCCCCGAAGATCCGTCGATTGAATACCTGACCCGCCTGCGAGATTTACTCGCATGGCGCGACGCCCACGCCCCAGGCAAGGCTGTATGGGTCTGCGAGTACGGCTGGGACGCTTCAACGAAGCAGCCCGAGCCGAGCGGCACCTTCGCCAAATGGCAAGATGTCAGCGATCTCCAACAAGCCCAGTACCTGGTCCGCTCGGCGATGGTGTTCATGCGCGAGGGTGTCGATCGGGCGTACATCTACTTCTTTGATGACAAGGATGAGCCCAAGGTCCACGCCGCCGCCGGGCTGATGCGCAACGGCAAACCCAAGATGTCTTGGTTCGCGGTGCGTCACCTGCAACAAACCCTGGGCGACTACCGTTTCCACGAAACACTCAGCAAAGAGCCCCATGGCGTGTACGCCTACGCCTTCCAACACGCCGAGGACCCCACGCAGGAAATCGTCGTTGCGTGGATGGCCACCGGCAGCGGCAAAGAACGATCCGTCAAAATTGAAGTCGGTAAGCGGAAAATCACCGCGGCCGAGTTGATGCCAACCTCGGAAGCCCCGGCTGAATCCGTTGCGTTCAAGCAGGCCGGCGAACACCTCCGCCTTAAGCTCGGCGAGTCGCCGGTCTTCTTACGCTGTGAGCCAAACCCGTGAGTGTGTTAATCAATTCCCTTGAATCATCGGGATAAACGCCGCCATAAACGCGGGGAGGTCGTCCGGCCGACGGCTGCTCACACGCTTGTGCGGCTCATCGACACACACCTCTTGGTCCACCCAGATCGCCCCGGCGTTCGTCAGGTCGTCCGTTAGGCCCGGCGTGCTGGTGTAGGTTACGCCCTTGACGATGCCCGCCGAGATATCGATCCATGGGCCGTGGCATACACTCGCGATCGGCTTGCCCGCATCCGCAATAGCTTTGGTGATCTGCTTGACCTCGTCGTAGCGACGCAGCTTGTCGGGCATCCACCCGCCGGGCACGACCAGCGCATCGAAGTCGTCGGCCGAGAGATCACGCACCGCGGCGTCACTCTTCTGTGGGTAGCTGTACTTTCCCTTGTACACCACGCCCGCCTCGAGCCCAGTGATCGTCACTTCCGCGCCCGCTTCCCGCAGGCGGTATTTGGGGTATTGCAGCTCCTGGTCTTCGTAGTCGTCGCCGACGAAGATCAAAACGCGTTTGTTGTTCAGGGGCTGGGCCATTGGTGTGCACTCCGGTATCAAAGGCGATGGACCCGTGATTGTATCCGTCAGGCAGAACGCGCGACCTCGTTGCTGGCCGTGGTTTGCTCGGCACGTTGCCCCAACAGCGTTTCGGTCCGCCCGAGCTTCCAGATGTAATCCATCGGGGCCACGCGTGTGGCCAGCTCGAACTGCACATGCTCGGATTGGCCGAGCTGATCAAACAGCCCGAACTTCGCCTCGCTCACCGACACGGGCGTTTCGACCCACGCAGCTTCGTCCCGCTGGACCTCGGCGATCCGCAGCCGTCGCCGGCCCGCGTCGCCCACGGCGGCCAACGCATAGGGCTGATACTTCAAAAACTCCTGGGCATCTTGTAGCGTGGGGAAGCACGAATCCATCTCCAGACGTGGTGGCGTGTGATCGAAACGCAACCTCGCATCGGCCCGTCCATCATTGGTCTGGACATCCAGCGAATACGCCTCTTGATTCGCATCCAAGGCGATGTCTGCCGCGTGGAACTTGAAGTCCGTCGTCCAGTTACCCACCGCGCCGAGCACGCGTGCATCGGCATCACTCCGGATGAAGTACAAGCCTTTACGGACATCCGCCCGGTCGGTCATCGCCTGGACTAGCAGCCGGTAGGCCACGTGGTGATACGTCACGCCCAGCGCGGCCGGCGCATCCACCGCCCCCGGAAACGCCGGCCGCATGGCTTCCACCCGGCAGGCGACGATATTCCAAAACGCCCACGGCCCGCGCGTCACGAGCTCAAGCCCGTCAGGGATCAGCCCCGCGACGGTCTTGGCGGGCGTGCGGTAGGACAGCAACACGCAATCGGTCAGTCGGCCGGTCATGGTGAGGTTCAAGTTCATAGTGCATCTTTCTTCGTGGGCTCGTCTTCCCGGCCGAGATAAATCGCCAGAGCGATCACCGCAGCCACAGGGGAAACGAGTAGGGCAAACATCAACGCAAGCATGCTCGCGATGACGAGGGAATACAGAACGCCCGGATAGACGGAAGTCAGACCAAGGAACGCCAACAAGAAACCGTTCATCCCCACGATCCAAGTCAACGCCGCGGTCACACGTTTAACTTCGAGCTTGGGGGCTTGGCTGATCAGCGCCCAACCCATGGTGAGGTCGGCCAGGAGTAAACCGCCAAGCAGGAGGGGCATGGGGTCAAAGCCAAGGCTGGGTAAAGCCGTGGCGGCCAATAACGCTATGGTCATCATGATGCTGCCGACGGCCATGGTCCAGAGGCACCAATCCATGCGGGCAAAACGCCACTTGGATTGGCTGGAAAACCAAACGCCGCTCAGCAACACGAACCAAGCGATGCCCGCACCGAGGAGGATGGCCATACCGTATTCGGCGAGATGTTCGGTTAGCAGGATGCCATACATCCCGGAAACGCCGAGGGACAGCACCACCGCGGCGACACGGAAGCACCAGCGGTTCGGGGTCCATGCGTTGTTAGGCGTGTAGGCGGGTCGGCCCGGCAAAACGGGTTGTAAAGAGGGCGTGGCCATCATGGTGTCACCTCCGGGAGAGCACGTGTTCGGCGTTCGTTGAGTTTCTTGATCGCCTGTACGGTGAGGTTGTCTTCATCGAAGTTGATCTTGCAGGCTGCACCGACTTCGCCGCTGTGGCAGCCGTCATCAGCGGGTGTCGTGTAGCTCTTGATGCGGTCGGCCAACTCGGCGTTGCTGATCTGGCGGTCGGCTTTGCCGAACCATCGGCTGAGCCACATGCGGTTGTTGGAGATCGCTTGGTATGCCCGCCGAGCCAACGGCATCAGGGCCGGGTGGCTGAGGCGGAACGCCAGCGGGCGATACTCCCGCAAGGCGTAGAAGCACATGATCCAAGCCCGCGTGCTGCGGTAGACCTTGCCGTCGTCGCTGACGACGATGAGATCCTCGACCTGGTCGGGCGTGCCGACGTCGAGCTGCGGGAAGCGCCTGCCTGCGTCGGCGGTGCCCTGGGCAACGAAACGCATCGGCAGGTACTTGGGCTGCTTGGCCAGCCATTGCCGGCAGCGGAGGCAGAGGGCGCAGCCCGGGTCGTAGAGCACGGTGAGGCCGGTGATGGTTGGTGTAGATTGGAGCGTGGTCATGGTGGTCTCGTTTTCGTCGCGGACACGGTGGGGAAGAGCTGGGGGAGCGGAGGAGCATCCCCCAGCCGAGGACCCGGAAAAACCCGGAAGGGTCAGTTCATTCAACAGCCGCCAACGTGCTATCGGGGGCGACCGGTGGCGGGGCGGTTTCGAGTGCGGCCCGGTGACGCATGCGGTTGAACACGTACAGGTTCAGGAAGTGCATCACACCCAGCAGCACCAGCACGAAGCCAACCTTGGTGCTCACGGCTTCGAACACCCCGGCTAGGTCGGCGACGTCGACGCCGTATTTCAAAGCCAGCGTGATCCACCCGATGTTGATCAGGTAGAAGCCGACGACCAGCAGGTGGTTCACCGAGTCGGCGAGGTGCTCGTCGGCGTGGAACGCGCGGACCAGGAAGAGTCGGCCGTTGCGGTGCAGGGTCTTGGCGACCCACACGGTCAGCGCGACGCTGATGAGCAGGTAGATCGCATAGGTCCAGACGGTTAGGGTGGGGTTGACGGCGAGAACGTTCACGGTGCCGGTCATGGGTGCCTCCTTTCGAGGCGTTGAGGAAGCGTCAACGAGACGCGGTTTGGGGCAAAGATCATGCAGCGCGGTTGAGTTTTTTGGGGGCACCCAACCAGACGCCACGCACGCCGGGGCTGTAGTGGGCGGCGATCGGGTTCGCGGTGTCGTGCCAGGGGCCGGTGCACGCGGCGAGACGGTCGTCGATCAGGTCCAGGTCGTCGATGCGTTGCTGCGGCCAGGGCTCGTGCCAGATGTCGAAGCGTCTTCGCAGTCGGCCGCGTTCGGTGAAGGCGGTGTAACGCTCCAAGACAAACTCGTCGAGCGTGTCACGCTCGGCGGAGGCGAAGTCGTCCAACGGCTGCCCCTGATAGCGGTAGTGCAGCGGGGCGGTTTCGTCGTGGGGTTCGACGTGGCCGAGTAGCTCGCCGTGTTCGTGGTGGTGTTGGTAGTCGAGCGTGCCGCGGCGGTAGGGCAGGCCGTACATCGGCGGGCCGAGCAGGATGGCCAGGCGGTTGGGCAGCCACTCGGCGAGGAAGTAGATGCCGGTGTCTTGCCCGACGCGGACGTAGGTGCGCACGTTCAGGAACCCGTGCTCGGACACCGGGCGCATCAGCGGATGAACCGCCTCGGGCAACGCGTGCGGCCGCAGCTTGCGGAGCGTAAACGCCACCAGGCTCACATACGCCTTACCGTCGTATAGATCCAGCGGGAACGGGATCTGCGGCTGAAGCTCATCGGGATGGACTTCGTAGTGGATCATCAGGGTTCGGTCCCAGTCGCTGACCATCAGCGGGGTCTCACGGCGTTGTTTCCACTTGGCCAGTGAACGGTCGCTGAGAACGGTTCGGCGTGGCGTGGTAAGGCGGGGGCGATCAACGGCGAGCGGAGGCATGACAAACATCCGGAAAAAGGGGGGCGAGTCGTGGGGAACGCGGAGGTCAGCCGGTGAGGCCGAGGACCTTGCGGACCTTCGAGCCCATCTTCACGAACTTGATCACTGCCCCTGTGGGCAAGGCGCGGATCTGGGTGTACCACTGGGCCAGGTCATCGATCATGTCGTGCAGTTCACGCAGCCGACGGCGGGTGTCGTCGGTCTCGCTTTCGGCGGCATCGGCCTCTTCAACGCATTCGCGGAGGATCGCTAGCGTTGGGTCGATCTCGCGCTTCTTGCGCTCGTCGAGGATGATCTGGAACATCTCCCAGACGTCAGCGGTGGTGACGAAGTGGTCCCGCCTTTCGCCGAGGACCGGGGCGGTGTGGACCATGCCCCAGCCTTGGAGCTCTTTCAGGCTGGTGGAGATATTGCTGCGAGCGACGCCCAGCGTCTCGACCAGGTCGTCCGCGTTCAGCGGGCGGTCGGCGAGGTAGAGCAGGGCGTGCACCTGAGCGACGGTGCGGTTGACGCCCCAGCGGGTGCCCATCTCGCCCCAGTGGAGGATGAATTTCTGTTGCACGGCGGAGAGTTTCATGACGATCGGTCCATTCGGTTATTTCTGTATTTACAGAAATTATCGTCCAAAACAAAGGAGAGTCAATAGAGCAGCGAAAGATTTTTCGATTCCTGAAGATCAAAAGAAGATAAATGGCTTATTCGTATGGATTTGGTGATTTGTCGGCGATTCGCCTGGGGCTACGAGTCCACGCGACTTTTCACCGCGACGGCCTGCTGGGCATTGCGGAAGAGCCCCAAGCCGATGAGGCCCATGCCCACCAGGGCGAGCGGGTTGCCCCACAACGCTCCGAATTTCGGGTGGATGGCGGTCGCGGTGATGGCCGTCATCACGGTGGTTACCGCGGTCAACTGGATCATGTACTTCATGGTTTGCCTCGTGACTGACCATCGTCCGAAGCGTTGGCGGTGCTGAGCGTTGTTGGTGGGATTGGCTACGAAAAAGATGAGCGGCTGGTAAGCCGAGCCGGATCGCCGGGCAGGACGTGTTGTAACGATTGGCCCGGCTCCGCGGATTGGGGGCATGCTTCCGCAGGGTGGGCTTGTCGAGGTGGCGATGCCGCTGGGGGCGGATGTGTGTTTACGGGTGGTCGGTGGCGGGCGGCGCGACGTTGTTGTTTGCTGCGGGGAAGTGTTCTTGTTGATGTTGAACCCAGGCGGTATTGATCTCGGGGGCCAGGCCGAAGTTCGGCGAGGCATACATCGCGTTCAAGGCGTTGCCGTTGCCCAGCGTCAACTCGATGTCCAGGGGTTCGCCGTTGCGCACAACCGTCAACGTGAGGGTGTCGCCGGCTTGATACTGGAGCATCAGTTGTTCGAAGTTGGCATTTTGAGCGCCGCCCGCAAACGTTTGGCCATCAATCGCCATCACGCGATCCAGCGGCCGGAGTCGGCCGGACGCAGGGAAGCCATCTAACACCTGGGTCACCAGCGAATAGGTCTGAGCGGGTTGGTTGCGTCGGTTGGCCGGGTCGGCGTCGAGCGGCGGGGGGATGATCATGGGGTTGGACTTCACCATGCCGATCAGCCCCGGGCCTTCGTCCGGGAAACTCTCCTCGGCCATGTCCTGTAGAAAATGGTGCCGGGCCACGGAGATCAGTCGCTGCCGGACTTCGGGCTGCGCAGCCTCGGCGTACCAAGCCGCAAGTTGTTCGGTGGTCAGGCTGTCATCAAGCCGCAGCGCGTCCGTCGCCGTTTGCCGGGCCTCGTAGTCTTCCGCCGCCAGTTGGGCGATCAACGCTTCGTCGGCTACCGCTTGCACCAAACCACTAGCCCACAGCAGCAGCCCACACATCACGCCAGCGTATATTCGGGTGTTCATCATCTGGAGCCTCCATGAGACAAGCTCAACTCTCGATCGAAGCGACCAGCTTGTCGGCGTTGGCTTGCAGCCAGCGCACCTTGCGTTCGACCATCGGCAGGAACTTACCGCCGGGCATCCGGCCGAACATGCCGGTCGCCGCGATCGGGATCACGCTCTCGGCGATCAGCGCCTCGATCATCAGGTAAGGCATCACCCGCAGCTCGGCCCGACTCAGGACCGCGTCCGGCACCGAATCGTAGCCGCGGATAAACCGCTTGAACCGCGACTCGTCCAAATAGTCCGGCCATTCCGACGGGTTGTCGCTTCCGCCGATGATGGAGAATTGCAGCGCCCCGTTGGCGACATCGATGATGCGCTGCTGCAGCCGAGCGGCGTCGTAATCGATCACAGCGACCACGCGGGGCCCACGGAACAGCATGTTCCCCGGGTGCCAATCCGAGTGGGCGATCTGCAGCGGCCATTTGTCGATGCCCGCGTCTTTGACCCGCTTGGCCGCGGCCTGGTACGACTCGTGGAGGAACTGCACTACCCGGCCGACTTCCTGCCGATCCAGTTCCGGCTCGGTCTTCATCAATGTCGTAGGGATCGCGTTGCTGGACGAAGCCACCGAACGCGAGGCGTGGTAGGAGCCGCGCGGCGCATCGAACTTGGGTTTGTGGTCCGCCAAGAGTTTGTGGAACAGCGCGACGGTGCGGCCGGCCTCGGTGGTGGCTTCGAGCGACTGGTCGTAGCTGTTGCCCTGGATGAATTCGAACAGCTCGTAGGTCGAGCCGTTCCACTTGAGCATCGAGTTGTTGTCCTGCCGGGTCCCGATGAGGTGGGGCAGGGGGAACTGCCGGTTGGCCAGGTGCATCTGCAGGCCGTGGCAGAAAGCGACTTTGTACGGGTCGTCCCGTCCGCGAGCCCGGCACTTGAGCAGATAGAAGTGTTCGGGGGTGCCCACGATCATCTTCGGGGCTTTGCGCGAGCCGCGGGGGAACTCCTTGAGCTCGGTCAGCACGCCCAGGTCGTAGTGCGACAAGACCACAGCCAACTCGTCGGCGGCGAAGGTTTGTCGTCCACCCATCCCCGTGCCGAAGCTGGAGACGCCGGTGGCGGACATACCCGCGGCCGATTTGCCGGATCGCCGTTTGACCGCCTCCGTCGCGACATCCGCGGCGGCGGGGTTGGTCATCGTGGCGGGGCGTGGGGCGGAAGGCATGGGCACGTCGGTCGGATACGGATCAAGCAGGGATTACATGATACGCCGAATGCCGGGCTACTCGACGTTCTGGACCTGCTCTTTGATTCGGTCGATACGGCTCTTGATCTCCACCACCGCCCGGCTGATCGTGGTGTCGTTGCTCTTGCTGCCGATGGTGTTGGCCTCGCGGAGCATCTCTTGGGCGATGAAATCCATCGTTCGGCCGGCGGGCTCGTCGCCCTTGCCCGGCGAGCCGGTCTGGATGATCTCGGTGAATTGATCGAGGTGGCCGTTCATCCGCGACAGCTCTTCGCTGATGTCGGCCCGGTCGGCGAACACCGCGACTTCACGCAGCAGGTCGTTTTCATCGACCTTCAGCTTGGCCTTGGCCATGAGTTCATCGACGCGGGCGGTGAGGCGTTGGTGGTATTCATCAACCACCTTCGGGGCCCGCTCCGCGACGATCTTGATCTGCCCGCGGATGTGTTCGACTTGGCCGAGCAGGTCTTCGGCGAGGGCTTTGCCTTCGGTGGTGCGCATCTCAAGCAAGCGATCGAGTGCATCGCCCAGAAGTTGGGGCAGCACGGCCTTGGCTTTGGCCAGCAAGGCATCATCGTCGGTCTGCGGTTGCAGCACGCCGGGCAGCGCGAGCAGTTGCGTCAGGTCGATCTGCACCGACTCGTCCTGCACTTTTTCACGGACGGTTTCGAGGTGGTCGAGGTAGGTCATCAGCGCCTGGTCGTTGATCGACGAGGTCGCGGCGGCGTCGGAGACTTTGACTTTGACCGCCAGCGAAAAGCTGCCGCGGCTGACGCGCTTGCGCAGCGCGCTTTCCAGCAGCGCTTCCATCCCGGCGATCTCGTCGGGCAGCCGGGTGGCGGCTTTGAAGTAGCGGTTGTTGAGGCTGCGCAACTCGAGGCTGAACTGCACGCCGTCGTGTTCCGCCGAGGCGCTGCCGTAGCCGGTCATGGATCGGATCAAGCGGGGGCTCCGGTCAGAGGGTGAAAATCAAAGCGTGCCGATTACTCGGCGGGGGTATCCGTCGCGGCGTCTTCGGTGGCGGTGTCCAAGGCTTCAAACGCGTCATCCGCGGCTGCTTCGACTTCTTCGCTCACCTCAGCAGCGGTTTCTGCCGCTTCCTCGCCCGCAGCCTCACCCTCATCGACGAGCTCCGAAAGGGTATCGCTCATCGCGGCTTCGGCTTGTGCCGCGGCCTCGGCTTCGTTTTGAGCTTTGACTTCGTTTTCGGTGGGGTTGATGTTCCAAGTCAGCGCCATCGCCAAGCCGAGGAACAGCAGGAAGCAGACGACGGTGACGATCGTCAGCACGTCGCCGACCTTCGCGCCGACGAACGAGGATTCGCCGCCGCCCGCTCCGCCGAAGGCGCCGCTGAGGCCGCCGCCTTTGGGCTTCTGGATCAGGATGATCATCATCATGAATAGGCAGATGAAGACGAAGGCGATCGCCAGGACCACGACGGGCCAGGTGATTTCAGCGAGCAGGGGGGTGAGGTGTTGCATGGGACTTGGTGTTTCGGATTCGGATTACTGGGCGGCGGTGATGATGCCGTTGAAGTCGTCGACCTTGAGCGAGGCGCCGCCGATGAGGCCGCCGTCGATGTCGGGTTGGGCGAGCAGGTCGCCGGCATTGGCGGGCTTCATCGAGCCGCCATACTGAATGCGGGTGTTGGCGGCCACGTCGGTACCGGGGTAGATGTTGCCTAGGAAGCCACGGATTGCGGCGTGTGCGGCTTGGGCGTCTTCGGGCGACGCGGTCTTGCCGGTACCGATGGCCCAAACGGGCTCATAAGCGATGGTGACCTTGCTCATCTGCTCGGCCGACACGCCCGCCAAGCCGTAGGAAAGCTGAGCGTAGTTGATGAAATCGGTTTGGCCGGCTTCACGCTGCTCGAGCTTCTCGCCGATCGCCAAGTCGACCTCGAAGCCGGCTTCAAGCGCGGCGAGGACTTTTTCGTTGATCAGCACATCGGTCTCGCCGATGACGTGGCGGCGTTCGGAGTGGCCGACCAACACGGTGTTCACGCCGACGTCTTTGAGCATCGACAGCGACACTTCGCCGGTGTAGGCGCCGTTGGCTTGGTGATAGAAGTCCTGTGCGCCGACGTTGATCTTGCTGCCCGCGTCGCAGAACACGCCCGCAATCATCGCCAGGTAGGGGAACGGGGGGAACAAGGTCACGTCGACCGCGTCGGTTTGGACCGCCTCCGCCAAGCCCACCGCGAGCGCTTTGGCGTCGCCGGTGTGCAGGTTCATCTTCCAGTTGCCACCAATGGTCGGTTTGCGGTCGGACACGGGGGTACTCCAAAGTGGGGTCGCGGGACAGCGATCGGGCACAAGGCCCATCACTGCGGGCCCCGGCGGACCGAAGAGTATAACGAATCACCCGCCCCGCAGCGCTGCGACCCGATAGGGGCCTCGCTCCCATCTCTGGGGCTTGGGCGGATGGTCGCGGGTGCGAGGATCGCATCCGGACGGGAGACGGTCTGTCGAGTGTGCCGGGGGGGTTATTCGGCGAAGACACGGTCGCCTGCCGAGGGCGTGGCGGGCGGGGCGGGGGTGTTTCCGCTGGGCTGGTCAACGCCGGGGTGCTCGAGGATGCGGGCTTGGGCGGCCTCGGCGAGGATCTGCTTGGCCCCCTGTTTCACGAGGTTGCTGGTGACCTGCTTGACCACCCGCCGCAGCTCCCCGGTCTTGCACTTTTCGTCGGCTTCGAGGGTCGTCTGCCCGTCGGCTGAACACAGCCGAACTCGGAGGCGGAACCAGTGCGAGTCGGCGTTACGCTTGGCCTGGGTCTTGGCGGGGTCGATCGGCTGGGCCAACACCGCGATCGGCGAGTAGCAGTCGGCCCCGAGCAGACGAACCACTTCGCGTTCGTGCGTCACCGCGGTCGACGTCGAAGCCGCGTTCAACGGCAGGCAACGCGTCAGCGTGACATGGTCGGTCGCTCGGCAGCGGATGCCCAATGCGCCCTGGCAGGCTGAGGGCAGCATCTCTTCGACCGACAACGGCCGATCCGCGTGCTCGCCCAGCCCGAGCCGTTTGAGACCCGCCGCAGCGAGGATCGCTGCATCGAAGTGCGGACCGTCGTCGGACAAGACTTTATTAAGTCGGGTATCCACGTTGCCCCGCAGCAAGCGGACATCCAGGTCGGGGCGGACCCGGCGGATCTGCGCCGCACGGCGGGGGCTGCTCGTGCCGATGATCCCGCCTTGGGGGAGATCGCTGAGGCTGCCGTAGCGCTTCGCGCTGACCAGGCAGTCTTGCACGGTGTGTCGTTTGGGCGTCGCGGCCAGCGCCAAACCCGACAACGCCTCGGCGGGGTCGACCGGTAGGTCTTTGAGGCTGTGCACCGCGAGGTCGGCTTTCTCGTCAAGCACCGCCTGATCGACACGCCGGGTGAACAGGCCTTTGCCGCCCGCTTCGGCGAGCGAACCCTTGGTGATCTGATCGCCTTCGCTTTCGACCCAGTGGAAATCGACCTCAACCGGATGCAGCTTGCGTAACGCCTTGGCAACAAGCTCAGCCTGCACGCGAGCCAGCCGGCTGGTCCGCGAAGCAATCACAATCGGGCGTCGACTACGTCTCAACCGGGTTGGTCCCTTCCACCTGGGGTTGAATCATCAGATAAAAACACAGAAAAGGCAGGGCTTTTCTTGAAGACAAGTTCGCCGCTTTGTCGTTCAAAGCAACCCAATCAATATAGCGAACCCAAGCGACTTTGTGGTGGGGGATTTACGCTAATTTTGTTCGCCCGATCTTCTTATGGTCTGGTATAAACAGTCTTAATATTTACGCCATGAACCAAGCCCCTGACTCCCAATCAAAGAGCTCCGCCGCGCTGCCCTGGCGTTGGCCGTTGCATTGGCAGGTCTTGCTGGGGTTGGTGATCGGGGCCTTGGTCGGCTTGGCTATCGGGTCGTGGGGGATCGATCAACTGCCCGCCGACACCCCCGCTGAGCAGCGCGGCGCCCTGGCGGGCAAGGCCGCCACCGCGAGCATCGCCTACCTCGTCTTCGACCTCATCGGCGACCTGTTCATCCAGGGCCTCAAGCTCATCATCGTCCCGCTGGTCACCAGCTCGATCATCCTCGCGATCGTCGGCATCGGCCGTGGCGCGGGCCTCGGCCGACTGGGCGGCAAAACCCTGCTCTACTACGGCTGCACCTCGCTGATCGCGATCCTCATCGGGCTCACGCTGGTCAACTTCGTCAGCCCCGGCGTCAGCAACGACCAGGGCATCCTCGTCGGCCAAGACCTCTCGGCTTTTGAAGATGCGCAGGACGCCGTCGAAGGCAAGACCGGCGGCAAGTCGGCGACCGACTTCCTCGACGTCTTCCGTGAGATGGTCCCGCCCAACCTGGTCAAGGCCGCGTCGGACGGCTCGTTGCTCGGGCTCATCGTCGTATCGCTCTTCGTCGGCTACTTCCTCGCCCGCCTCGACACCGACAGCCAACCCGTCCTCGTGAAGTTCACCCAGGGCGTCTACGACATCACGCTTAAGATCACCGACGTCGTGCTCAAGCTCGCGCCCCTCGGCGTCATGGGCTTGCTCGCCGCGACCGTGGGCGAGCAGTACGCCAAGCTCCGCCCCGATGGCCGGTTCGAAGCGTTTCTCACCGGCATCCTGCAGTTCGCCGGCGTCGCGCTCGCGGCTTTGTTGATGCACCTGCTGGTGGTCATGCCGTTGATCTTGATGCTCGTGGCCCGGGTCAACCCGCTGCGTCACTACAAGGCCATGGCCCCGGCCCTCATCACCGCGTTCAGCACCGCGAGTTCGTCTGCGACCCTCCCACTGACCATGGACTGCGTCGAGAAGCGGGCCGGCGTGTCCCGCAAGACCACCAGCTTTGTCCTCCCGCTCGGCGCCACCGTCAACATGGACGGCACCGCGCTCTACGAATGCGTCGCCGCCATCTTCATCTGCCAAGCCTTCGGCATCGATCTCTCTTTCGCCCAGCAGTTCATGATCGTCATCACCGCGTTACTCACCAGCATCGGCGTCGCCGGCGTGCCTTCGGCCTCGCTGGTCGCGATCGTGGTCATCCTGACCGCGGTCGAGAAACAACTCCAGCCCGGCTTGCTGCCCGAGGGCGCGTCGCTCGTGGCCGGCATGGGCCTGCTCTTCGTCTTCGATCGTCCGCTGGACATGTGCCGAACGGCCGTGAACATCTTCAGCGATAGCGTCGGGGCCGTGGTGCTGGCCAAGTCTGAGGGTGAGCAAGGCGTGTTGAAAGCCAGCTAACTCGCTTCAATAGAATTACGCTTGATGCGTGATTGAGATCACGTGGCGAAATTCTTTCAACCCTGCATATCCACGTCCGGGACAATGGGCTCGACCTGAAGGAGACCTCGCGATGCAATGGGAATACATCACGCTGAAGTACAAGGCCACCGGATTCATGGGCGGCAAGGTAGATGAAGACGACATCAGCCGCCTGCTTAATCTGCACGGCCGCGATGGCTGGGAGTTGGTTTCGACGATGGACACCAACATGGCCGACGGCCAAACGCGGTACCTGTTGTTCTACCTGAAACGCCCTCTGGCTTGATTCCGCCTTCGATCCGCGACGCCCCTCCGTGAAAAAACACGGAGGGGCGTGCAGCAGTCGTCGGTCGATCAAATCGGCAGATGATCCAACGGGAACGGCGGATTACTCAGCGGTTTCAACACCAATTGCAACAACGCCAATTCGCGGTCGTCGCCGGCGATGCGGTTGACCTTGATCACGCCGCAGCCGGTGCAGCGGTGGATGATCGACCACTCGCCGTCGTCTTTGGTCTCGATGCCGATGGGCTGCATCTTCGCCCGGCAGGCGCTCCGCCGATCGCCCGGCGACTCGTCGACGTGACGGGACCAGAGGCAGTAGGGGCAGTGGTTGCGGTGCCGCGTGCCGTAGGAACGGGCGTCGACGTGTTGGCCGCAATGGATGCAAGTGAAGCTGTCGGCCTGGTGCCGACGGGGACGTTTGGAAGCCATATAAAAAGCTCGCGCTTGTGGAGCGTAAACCAATCAAATCAAAAACAAGCGGAGGGCAACCCGACGCCGAGGAGGGCGCGCAGCGATCAAGTGGAATGAGCTACACGAGTGGAGCCGGGTTGTTACGAAGCAGTGGCCATAAAAGTCCCGTCAATGGGTGATACCCCAAGCATAACTCCGCATCGTCCCGCCACCAAGAAGAAAACGGCGGCGACACACTTCATACAGATTTTCAAAGAGCGGGCTTGGCATCCCCCGCCGCACCTCGATCCCCGTCCGTCTCCGGCAGCGGGGCACGCTATGGCACGCGTGGTGCGATGGGTGGGGGTTTGGAACCGCAGATGAACGCCGATGGGCGCGGATAAAAGGCAATTATCATCCACAGATACGCACGATAAGCATGATTGAAGAATTGTTTTTCATCCTGCTAATCGTGCCCATCTGTGGATCAACCGGCCTTATAAATCTGCGTTCATCTGCGGTCCCAAATTCCCCGAATCCAAACCCTCGACCGCCTTCCCGTCACGGCTCCGACCTTGAGAGATCCCGGCAAGGTGGTATCTCAAGCATC
>JBCCWB010000044.1:0-20624 GCA_039194345.1 Planctomycetota bacterium | reverse complement strand
GCTATCAAGGTGTTGATTACGTCGGCTTCATCCGCAAGTTTGCCGACCGCATCTACCACGTGCACATGAAGGACGCGTGGTGGGGCCACGGCGACGGCAGCGTCGGCGTCTTCGGCGGCCACACCACCTTCACCGACCCGCACCGCTACTGGGACTTCCGCAGCCTCGGCCACGGCGACATCGACTTCGAGACGATCATCGTCGCCCTCAACGACATCGGCTACAAGGGCCCGCTGTCCGTCGAGTGGGAAGACGGCCGGATGGACCGCGAATACGGCGCGACCGAAGCCGCCGAGTTCGTCCGCAGCGTCGACTTCCCCAGCAGCGACATCGTGTTCGATGCGCAGTTTGATAACTGATTTTTAAATCCAATTTCTGGGAGGCAATGATGGATAAGGCTGAAGCCGAAGAGGTGATTCGTGGTGCAGGACTGGGAACAGCCGCTCAACCGCTGATCGAAAGGCTATTGCCCTCGATCGGCATGGTGACGCGGCTATCCGATGCGCAAGACTTGCAGCCGGGCGCATCACGCATGGGTGGCGATCCCGATTTGCCTGAAGGATTCGACTGGCCGGTACGCAGCAATGGCCAGGTGTTATCATTTCTGGTTCAAATCAACCTTTCCGATTTGCCGAACCATGATTTTCCGCTGCCCTCTTTTGGCTGGCTATGCGTGTTCTACGACGATTGGGGAGACGACGGGGCTTCTCCGTGGGGCGGAGAACCCGGCGATGAAGACGCTCTCAAAGTGGTTCACTTTGAAGCCGAGCCTAGCGAATTAATCCGTATGCCTTACCCAGGCCAATACAACGAAGGCTTCACGGGCTGGAAGCCTTGCTCAATGGAGTTTGAGCCCCGCTGGACGCTTCCGGGCATGGACGAAATCTCTGAGATCCTTGACGAGCACGAAGATGAGGACGATGAGCAGGAGATCGACCCCTGGGACATCTGTGAAGAGGTGTGTAGCAACGGATTGGCTGGGAGGGAGCAAGGAGATGGCCTTCACCAGATGTTTGGCCATCCGTTTGCAGTGCAGGGCCACCCGCTCAGGGAATGCCTCGAGGCCATGGATGAGCCGATCGAAGCCGCCTCGGATTGGGTGCTCCTCATGCAGATTGACACCGATGAGCCGGCACCTGGGTGGATGTGGGGAGACGTCGGCGCGATCTACATCTGCATTCACAAAGATGATTTGGCTGCAGGTAACTTCTCGAACTGTCGCTATACCTTGCAGTGCGGATAGAACGAGAGAATCCTGCCTTTCTCATATTGGGCTGTGCAACCAAAATGGAGTCCAGCTTTCAACGAAACCGGCGAATCGATTAGGCATATCTATGAGTTCATTCCTCAGTACCAAACAACTCGAAGGTATCGAGTGGAACCGTTTGTCTTGGAACGAACGGGTCCAGGCGCACTGGGAATCGGCCATGTACCGCCAGCACGCCGACGCCTTGCGTGGCGGCGGGCACGATTTGGCTGAACATATCGTGCGCGGCGTTGGTCCGGTCGAGGGTCAGTCGCTCGTCCATCTGCAATGCCATATGGGTATGGAGACGTTGGCCTGGAGTCGGCTGGGCGCTAAAGCCACGGGACTGGATTTCTCGCAACCCGCGATCGACAAGGCGATCGGCTTGCGTGATGAACTCGGGTTGGACACGACGTTTGTCTGCGGCAATGTCTACGACGCTCGGGAGTTGATCGAAGGGCAATTCGATGTCGTGTTTGTTTCGATCGGGTCGCTGTGTTGGTTGCCGGACGTGAAGCGCTGGGCGGAGATTGTCGCGTCGCTGCTGCGGCCCGGTGGGCGGCTGTTTCTGAATGATGTCCATCCGATGATGGACATGCTGGAGGACAAGCCCGATGACCCGAAGGGGTTTGGGTTGCATTACCCCTACCTCGGCGGCGAGCGCATTGTGACCGAACAGGATGGCACTTATGCCGACGAAACCGTGGGCTTCAAACACACTCGGAACGCCGGGTGGAGCCATCCGCTCGGGGAAACGGTGACGGCGGTGATCGAAGCGGGGATGTGCATCACCCGGCTCGAAGAATCCTCACGGTGCGTGTGGCCGGCGTTGAAAGTGATGGAGACGGCTGACGGAGAACACTGGGAGTTCCCCGAGCCGTGGCGGGGCAAACTCCCGGTGGATTACACCCTGATGGCCGAGCTTCCTTGACTTGTTACGACCTGAAGCTTCATACAACTTGGCGATAAAGAAAAAACCCACGGACGACTGTCCGTGGGTTTTTCGTATTCGATGAAGTGGCTGTGATTAGCGATAGAATTCGATAATCAGGTTCAGGTTCACGTCGAAGGGGACCTGGTCGGCGGTGGGGACCGCGGCGATCTTGGCTTCGAGGGTGGAGGGGTCGAAGGTCAGCCATTCGGGCACTTCGTGGCCGGGCAGGGATTCCATGTTCTCGCGGACGAGCTTTTGGATGCCTTCTTTGAGGGTGATGGTGTCGCCGACCTTGACTTGGAGGGAGGCGATGTTGCACTTCTTGCCGTTCACCAGGACGTGGCCGTGGGACACGATCTGACGGGCGGCCCAGATGGTGCGGGCCCAGCCGAGACGGCGGATGACGTTGTCGAGGCGTTGCTCGAGCAGGCGGAGCAGGACGGTGCCGGTGTTGCCCTGGGTGCGGCCGGCCTCAGCCATGTAGCGGCGGAATTGCTTCTCGAGGACGTTGTAGTGGAAGCGGAGCTTCTGCTTCTCGTTGAGGCGGATGCCGTAGTCACGCAGACGGCGGCCGCGGAAGCCGTGCATGCCGGGGGGGTTGAGCTGACGCTTGGTGGTGTGCTTTGGAATGTCCGCGATGGGCACGCCGACACGACGGGAGAGCTTGACTTTGGGACCGGTGTAGTTGGCCATGATTGCATTACCTGTCGGTTGCCCGACGAGGCCCTTGTGAGTGCTCGGCCGTGGCTACGGCGTCGCGGTGCTTCAAAGTTCAGGCCCACAGCGGGCCTGCGAAATCGAATCGCGTATTGTAGCGAAATACGGGGCGGCGTCAAGTCCAAGGGCGTTCCGGGGTGAAACGTCTTCGGCCGACTACAGCCGATTGCCACGCCATATGGCAGGCTAGCTGAATCGCTCTAAGAGATGCTCTTGTCGATCTAGCTCTTTCTCTTTGGCAGGGATAAAAACGTTTTTGACCCAGTCTTTATGGGGCGGTAACTCTTTACCTTCCTGTATTTTGGGCTTAAAAAACGGCCGAAACCCGCACCAATCCGCGTGTCTTCCTGAGTCTAGATACTGCGTCCCCTTGGCGACCGCATCTTTGAGCAATTCGATGCGTTCGAGAATGGCCTTTCGCTTATGTTCGTTAGTCTGCGACATGACTTTTGCTACCTACCGTCGTTGGCTTCAATTACCCATCTTCCGCGAAAACAAGTCACCAACCGCTGACGGTTCCAGTGTAACCCCGAAATTTCAGATTGGTCCACTTCCGAGTGAAGGGGGATCGGGGCGGAAATCGCATGCGAAAAATTTCTAGTGGTCGAACGTTTGATCCGCGTCGGATAAGGGTCTATATTCCCGCCACCTGCCAGAACCCCCGTTTTACCACCCCCCCCCAATTTGGAGCCCCCCATGCTGACCGTCGGCGATACGTTTCCGGAATTTCACTGCCAAGCCTGCGTTGGTAACACCCAGGATGATCTGACCCAGATCCACACCGGCAGCTACGAGGGCCGTTGGAAGCTGTTCCTGTTCTACCCCAAGGACTTCACCTTCGTCTGCCCGACCGAGCTGGTCGAGTTCGGCAAGGCGGCGGAAGACTTCGATGACCGCGACTGCGTCATCCTCGGCGCCAGCACCGACAACGAGTTCTCCCACCTCGCATGGCGGAACGACCACGACGACCTCAACAGCTTGCCCTACCCGCTGCTGGCCGCGCAAAAGCTCGCCGCGGACCTGGGCATTCTTGACCCGAACGAGCACGTCTGCCTGCGGGCGACCTTCCTGGTCGATCCCAACGGCGTGATCCAGTTCGCCAGCGTGAACAACCTCTCGGTCGGCCGTAGCGTCAGCGAGACGCTGCGGGTGCTCGACGCGGTGCAGTCCGATGAGCTGTGCCCCTGCAACTGGAAGAAGGGCGAAGCCACGCTTGGTTGAATTTGATGACTAGCTTTTGAGGCCCACGCCGAGACGGCGTGGGCTTCTTTGTATTTGGAGACTTTTTGTCATGGAGCAGATCAACGAAATCCGCAGCGCCCTGCCCGCCGCTGCTAAGGACATCAAGCTCAACATCCAGAGCGTGCTCAACCCCGACAAGCTCGATGCCCAGCAGACCTGGGGCGTAGCCCTGACATCGGCGTTCTTCCTCAAGGACGCCGAGCTGACCGATGCCGTACTTGCCGACGCCAAGGCCGCGGGCCTGAGCGACGAGATGATCGATGACGCCAAGGCCGCTGCGGCGATCATGGCCATGAACACGGTGTACTACCGCTTCCGACACATGGTGGCGAACGACGCTTACGCCAACCTTCCCGCCCGGCTCCGCATGAATCGCATGGCCCAGCCGGTGACCGACAAGACCACCTTCGAGCTGTTCAGCATGGCGTGTGCAGCACTCGCGGGTTGCGAGATGTGCATCAACGCCCACGAGGAGGCGCTGAAGAAGCAAGGCCTCGGCGAAGACGCGATCCACGACTGCATCCGCATCGCGGCAACGGTGAATGCCCTGAGCACGTCGGCAACGTTGGTGTGACTGCGGGGGAATACTGGCGTCGCGTTGGGCCACGCTGGTGTGGCTTTCACGCAACATCCGGCTTAACCCGACGGACTCGCCTGCGAGAGCTTTTGGCGGCCAAGTGACTGTTCAAAAGCGATTTAGCTTCTGCGAGTCATGAGCCATGTCGTTCGGCACGGTATTCGTACTTCATCGAGTATGGAATTCCGTCTCCCGAGCCTGTCGATCTGTGGTGTCCTGGCGGTGATTGCGCTGGGCACCGGCTGCACTTCGTCCCAAGAGCAAGAGCAGCGCGCCGCTGAAGCCCGGGATGCCGAGGTTCGGTTCGAGCTCGGTCCGTTGGTCGATGCCGAGGGCAACCGCAGGTCGTTGGCGTTGGACAGCCCGGAGATGAACGAACTGCAGAGCTTTCAGCCCTGGCTGGACGACCGCACCGCGTGGTACCACGACCGCCTGGACCGTCGGCCGGGTGTCACGGCGGGCAGCCAACGCACAATCATCTCTATCAGCGAGACCAGCGTCCGCGACAAATACGGCTCGAGCAACGGCAAGGTGCAAGACAACTACAGCCAGAACACCACCCTCGACACCGTCATCGAAATCACCCGCTGACCGGGACCGCCGCTTATCATGAATGGATGAGCGATCCCGAACCGTTATTCCGGGTACTTGTCTTCGTCGCCGTGTTGTTGGCGGTTGGCGTGGGGTTTGGCTGCTCGAATCTTTCGGTCGTGAACCCGTCGTTTGAGGTGACTTACCCGGAGGCAAAACAGCAGCTACGGACCATGCGCGAAGATCCGGTTGAGCTTGATCGCCCGTTGATCTTCGTCGGTCCGTTTCTGGACCCGGGTTTCGCAGAATGGGTTTCGGTGGGGCAGGCCAAACGCTACTTCAGTGACCATAAGCGCGTGGGGGGTGTGTCGTTTGTGCTGTGGGACTCGTTCGATTCTTGTCGGGCCAAGACGATCCGCAAAGTGGACAAGCTGTTTCCGCCGGAGGATGCGGACTCTGAGCAAACCGTTGAGGTCGATGTCATCGCGTTTTCGATGGGCGGGTTGGTGGCGCGTTATGCGGCGCTGCCCCCCGATCCCAAGCGAGGCCAGACCCGCCGCCTCAATATCCGTCGGCTGTACACGATCGCTTCGCCCCACCGCGGAGCCAACTGGGCACCGATGGGGTTCTGGAATAGCCTTGCCCGTGACATGAACGCCGACTCGGATTTTCTGGCCCGGCTGGTTGCGGGGTTGGCCGTGGCGGATTTTGAGCTGGTGCCGTATACCCGTGTGGGCGACTGGATTGTCGGGCCCGACAAGACATCGCCCAAAGGGCAGCACCCGCACTGGGTTTCGGACTGCGCGTTCGAGATGGCCCACATCCAGGCAGCGTTTGATGCACGGATCCAGGCCGACATCCTCACCCGACTTCGGGGCGGCGAGCCGTTGGCCAGCCTCCCGGCCACTCCTCTCCCCGAGCGTTAACGCCATGAAGAAAACCAACGGATCGTTTTTCGCCGGGGCGTTCATGGTGGTGGCCATCGCCCTTGGCGGCTGCGCACCTCAGCAGGTCAACCCGTCGTTCCCGACCGGCGAAGATGAGGCGGAGGCGATCATCGAGGACATCGAAAACGACGGCCGACCCCTGGATCGCTCCGTGCTGGTGTTAGCGGGTTGGGCTGACCCGGGGTTTGCGAATTCGTATTGGGTGAGCCAGTTGCGGAAGGCGGGCGTGCCTGAGGACCAGGTGGTGGGGCTGGAGTTTTTGTTTGACGGCAATTTTGAAGAGTGCCGTGACCATGTGATCTCATCGGTCGATGAGGCTTGGCCCAGCGACGAAGCGGGGTGGACGTCGGAGGTGGATGTGGTTGCGTTTTCGATGGGCGGGCTGGTGGCGCGGTACAGCGCCTCGCCGAGCATGGCTGAGGGGGGCGCTGAGAAGCGACGGCTGAAGATCCGCAATCTTTACACGATCAGTACGCCGCACCTCGGAGCGGTCATGGCGGAGTGGCCGACGCTGGACCGCCGGGTGATCGACATGCGGGCGGATTCGGCGTTTCTCGATCACTTGGACGATGCGTTGGCCGAGGCGAGCTACACCCTGATTCCCTACACGCGGCTGGACGACGACATCGTGGGCAGTGATCGGACCGCGCCGGAGGGCCGTACGCCGTGGTGGGTTGACACCCCGCCGCTGCACCGCGCCCACCAGGAGGCGTACCGTGACCCGCGGATCCGGGCGGACATCCTGCTGCGATTGCGGGGCGAGAAGCCATTGGTTTCCGGAGATGCAGCGGCGTTGCCGGAATGAGTCAGTGAATCGCGCTCAAGCCATCGATTCCCATCCGCGCAAAACCAGCGAAAAACTCCCCAGATCCATCGGCGACGACCGATAAATCTGTCATGCGAGACACGATCCGTATCTCGGCCTGGTTGTCGCTGTGCCTGCTGCTGCTCAGCGGAACCGTGCTGCACGCGCAAATCGACCCGCTCACGCCAAAACGCTTGGTCGAAAAATACGACTTCGAAGACATGAACGACCAGGGCGTCAAGCTCGGCCGCGGTTTGGCGTTGCCGCCGGGTTGGTATGCGATGGGGCGGTCGTCCCAATCGAGCGACCCCAACTTCGACCGCCTGCCGATGCACGATCGTCTGTCGCGTCGGCCGGGCTTCCCGATGCACAACGTGGTGCGGTATTCAGAGATCGGCGATGCGGCGTCGGAAGACTACAGCCTCCACATCGGCATCGATGGTGGCAGCGCGGGGGCCTATCTGCAGATCGGTGCCCTGCCCGCGGTGCCCGGTAGTGATTACCTGGTCAGCGGAAAGATCCGTACGGCAGACCTTGAGCACGCCGCGGCACGCATGCGGGCCTACTTCGTCGACACGACCGGCAAGCGGATCGAAACCAGCACCCGCGTCACGCCACGCATCCGCACCGCGGGTGAGTGGTCCGAGGTCGAACTCATCTTGCCTGGGGAGTTCAGCGAAGCGGCTTACGTGGGGCTCGAAGTCGAGCTCGTCCAGCCAACCTCCGACACACGCAACCCGTTGGGTAATCATCAGATTGTCTTGCACGACGTCACCGGTCACGCCTGGTTCGATGACATCGGCGTCTGGCAGCTACCGCACGTGCAACTGAGCACGGGAAGCCCGGTCAATGTGACGCGGAGTAATGCCGGGCCGTTCTGGGACGTGTCGGTGCGTGACTTGGTGGGGGGAAAGCTCACGGCACGCGTGACCGTATACGACCACAACATGAACGTCGTCATCCAGGACCGAAGGCCGATGGGCTGGGGGGCACCGTCGAAGTGGCGATGGACGCCCAAGCTGCCCAAGTACGGCTGGTACCTTGCCGAACTTGCGGTGGTTGAAGGCTCGCGGACGCTGCGTCAACGCACCGGCTCGCCCGACGGCCGAACGCTGACGATCGGCGGGATGACCGAAGAACTCTCGATCGACGACGGGGAAGCGGCGGACCCCATGGCGATCGCGAAGGCTCATGCCGAGGCGGACGCGGGGCGGGTGATTGCCCGGACGTACAACGCGGTCTTGTGGCTGCCGCCGGGGACCGGCGCGATCGGCTCGGACGCCGAGCGGTTTGCCCTCGTCGCTGAGGGGATGAATAACCGGCAGCTCGCGCTCCTGCCGGAACTGGCCAACCTTTCGGGGCTGGGCTCGGTGATCCTCTCGGCATGGAGCCCGGAGACTACGCTCGCGGGCTTTGACCTGCGGCTTAGCACGCTGCAGCAAGCGATCGGCCCGATCAAGAATTCCGGCCGACGGGTTGAGCTGTCGTTTAGTCCGTTGCCGGAGGAGTTGGTGCACACCCGTGGCGTGAATACCTACGTGCCCGCCGCGGTCTTCGGGGCCCCGACCGACATCTGGATGCCTTACGTGCAGCCCATCCTGGTCCGCCACGGCCAACGGGTCAATACTTGGCAACTCGGCAGCGCACAGGAACCCGATGCGGCCTACCTGCCCGACTTGGGGCATACGGTTTCCCGTGCCTACGAAGCCTTCCGCCACTGGACGCCCGCGCCGGTGATGGGCGTGCCCTGGCGGGTGGATCAGTCCTATCGGCCGGACATGCCGACGCAGCACGTCAGCTACGCCGTGCAGTGGCCCACCGGGGTGACTCCTGAGCGATTGGACGACCACATCCAGCAACAAGAGGAGATGGGCTGGGCCTCGCCGAGCCATGCCCGCCGACTGCACATTAAGCCCGCGCCCGCCGATGACGTTCCGCATGCGGCACGGGTAAGTGACCTGGCCCTCCGGATGGTGCACGCGTGGGAGCAGAACGAGATCGGCGTCGCGATCCCCGATCTGTGGGCCCGCGGGCTGGAGCGTCGCGAGTCGCTGTTGCCCGACCCGCTGCTGGGGGTGGCGGCCAATGTCGCCAATCGGCTGGCGGGCTACCGCGCGATCGGTCGACTGAACCTCGGCGAGGAACGCGTGGGCATTATCTTTGAACGTCGGGCGCTCTCGGAGCAGGAAGCCCGGGCCATGCCCGACGCCCGTCCCGGCGAAGGCATGCTCGTCGCTTGGAACGTCAAGGCCCCCAGCAGCCGGTCGCAACTGGAGATGTTCCTAGGCGATCGCCCCACGGTTTACGACGTCTGGGGCAACGCCACGTCCCTTTCGCTGAACGAAAACGGCGAGCACAGCCTGCCCCTCTCCGACACCCCGGTGTTTGTCACCGGCATCGACGCCAAGCTCGCGCTGTTCCGCAGCAGCTTCGTCCTCAACGAACCCTTTATCACCTCGACCCAGGTGCCACACATCCGCACCATCCGGCTGACCAACCCCTGGTCGGTGACGGTCAGCGGTAAGTTCACCATCACCGGCCCCGAGACGTGGACGATCAAGCCGCACCGCCACCGTTTCTCGATCGGCCCGGGCCGGAGTATTGAGTTGCCGGTCGCGCTGCGTTTCCCGATCAACGAAGTGGCCGGGGGGAAAAGCCTCAAGGCGGACATTGAGTTCAACGCCGACCGTAAGTACAACGTGGAGTTTGCTACGCCGATGGAGCTCGGGCTCGAAGGCGTGCGGTTCGAGGCGTCTCTGGCGCTCGAAGAAGGCGCGGCGCCCTCGACCGTGGACGCCGCGGTGACCTGCATCATCACCAACACCGGTGACAAATCGATATCGTTGAACGTCTTTGCCAAGCTTAAGGGCCACGCCCGCAAGGAACGCCTGATCCCCCGGCTCGACCCGGGGCAGGCGGTGATCCGCCAACTCCGCTTCGTCGACGCGGCTACTTCGCTGTCGCAAAGCGATATCCGGCTGGGGGTCCGTGAGACCAATGGCCCGGCGGTGCTGAACCAGACCGTCGGCGTCAATGACGTGGAATGAGATGGCCAAAGCCATCGGTCAACCCGCACACCGGAGGTCGCATGATGTTTTTGTGCCCAAAGTTGTGCCCAAACGGGGTAGGCGCGCAGCCCCACGCAAGTTACGCGCATAAGAAAACCCCTTGTTGCCAAGGGGTTAGAGAAGTGGGCCATACTGGACTTGAACCAGTGACCTCCTCGATGTCAACGAGGCGCGCTAGCCAACTGCGCCAATGGCCCGTGTGGGATTAACCCGAGCGACACATTGTAGGGCTGTCCGCAGAACCTGCAAGCCGGTACGATATGAAACGCGCAGCATGCCGAATCCGAGGGCGTATCAGGCTTCCGGAAGCACGTTTTCCATGAAAAAGGATTGCACGATGAGTCTGAATCCCCCGATGACCGCTGCCCAACGATGGGGCGGTTCTGCATCAGGGCTGGTCGAGCGTCTGGTTCGGTTCAGTGGTCCGCCGGAGCAGTTCCTGACCGAGCTGTTGGCCACCCAATGCCGCATCGGGCAGGCGGCGGCGGGAGCGGTCGTGCGGCTGGGGGGTGAGATCGCGGCGACACCCATCCCCTCAGACAAGCCCATGTCTCCGAACGGAGCCACGGCGGAAATCCTGGCGGTGTTCCCACCTCTGCCCGCCACGGGTTCGCCGCCGTCGTGGTTGGCCCACGCGATTGAGTTGGTGACTCAGCAGTCGCCCCTGCCTCCCGAGACGCAGGTGCACCGCTTGCAGGCTTCGGTGTCGGATCCGGGCCGGCCGGTGGTTCACCACCTCGTGTTGGTGCCGGTCAAGACCCCGGGCGGCTTCTCCGGCGTGTCGGCGTTCCTGCTCGACACCGACGACCCTCAGATCGTCCAGGCCCGCCGTCAAAGGATCGAGCTCAGCATTAGTCTGCTCAGTCTCTACGAGATGAAGCAGGTCCTCGAGCAGCGCGACGCGGACCTGCGCGGCCTCTCCACCGCGACGCGGGTGCTCTCGGCCAGCAACGACCACCCGCGTTTCCGCGCGGCAGCCATCGCGTTGTGTAACGAAATCGCGACCCGATGGCGGGCCGACCGTGTGAGCATCGGGCTGCTGTCGGGGCGGTACGTGAAGCTGCGGGCGATGAGCCAGACCGAACACATCAGCCGGAAGATGGCGCTGGTTAGCGCGATCGAGTCGGCTATGGAAGAGTCGCTGGACCAAGACATCGAGGTGCTGCACCCCGTTCCGCCCGAGGCGGCGTTGGTCAACCGGGCGGCCCAAGAACTGGCGAGCAAGCACGGCCCGTCGTCGGTGTGCAGCTTGCCGATGCGTCGCAGCGGTGAAGTCATCGGCGTGGTCACGCTGGAGCGGCCGTTGGATCAGCCGTTCTCGGTCGAAGAGGTGGCGTTCCTGCGGATGGCGGTGGACTTGTTCACGCCCCGCATGGCTGAGTTGTCCGAGACGGACCGTTGGTTTGGCGCTCGCTTTGCGGACTGGAGCCGAGGCGTTTTGGCGGGTGTGGTTGGGCCCCGACACACTTGGGCCAAGGTCGCGGCGATCGCGTTGTTGGCCGGGGTGTTGGCGCTGATTTTTGTGCCCGGCACGATCCGTGTCGAAGCGCCTTTCACGTTTCAGGCGGTGACCCAGCGCTCGATCCCGGCGCCGTTCGAGGGGTACCTCGAGACGGTGGAGGCCGAGCCAAACGATGTCGTGGCCGAAGGTGCTGCGTTGGCGACGCTCAACACCGCGGAGCTGCGTGCGGAGCTGTCGCGGCTGGAGGCGGAAAAGCTCGGCTACGAAAAAGAAGCCAAGATGGCGGCCCGCGAGGGCAGTCAGGTTGAACGTCAGATCGCCGAGGCCCGAGTCGCCAATGTCGAGGCCCAGCTCGTTTGGCTGCGTTGGCAGATCGAACACGCCGTCATCCGCTCGCCGATCGCAGGTACCGTCGTCGTTGGTGATCTCAAACAGCAGTTGGGTTCGCCGGTGAGCAAGGGCGATGTGTTGTTCGAGGTCGCTCCGTTGAGTGCCCTGCGGGCCGAGCTCTGGGTGCCGGACAGCAAGATCGGCGACGTGCCCCCCGAAGGCGCGGTCGGCGAACTCGCCGCCGCGGCGCACCCCGGAGAGAAACTGAAATTTGAAGTCGAGAAGATCAACCCCATCGCCGAGGTCATCGACGGCAGCAACGTGTTCCGTGTCCGCGTGAAACTCCTCGACACCCAGCCCTGGGCCAAACCCGGCATCGAAGGCGTCGCGAAGATCGACTCGCGCCAAGCACCCATCGGCTGGGTGTGGACGCGGGATGCGATTAATTGGGTCCGTTTGAAACTATGGATTTGAATGAGGCAGTAGGCGACCGGCAGTAGGCAGTAAAAAAAACTCAAATGCCTACGCCGCCGCTTGCGTCAGCCCTACTGCCTACTCCCTAATTCCCATGGCCATTGATCGCCCCACCTTCAACGAATCCTGGTACCGCGTCGCGGACATGACGCCGCGGCTGCGGTCGTTGGTGCAGACCTTTCGGCAGCACTACCGCGGTCGGCTGTGGGTTGTGTTCCGTGACCCGTCGAACAACCAGTTCTTCCGCGTGGATGAATCGGCCTACCGTTTCGTGGCAATGCTCGACGGTCGGCGGACCGTCGCCCAGGTCTGGGACGCGTGCAACGAGCAACTCGGCGACGCTGCGCCGACGCAGGGCGAAGCGATCCAACTGCTTGGTCAACTGTACACGTCCAACCTGATCCACGCCGACCTGCCCGCCGACGCCGCGGGGATGTTCGACCGCTACAAGAAACGCATGAACCGCCAGGTGCGCGGCTACGTGATGAATGTGCTGTTCGCCCGGGTGCCGTTGTTTGACCCGGATCGTCTCTTGGATCGCTGGTCGCCGTTGGTGGGTTGGCTCTTTGGGCCGGTGGGGATCGTGTTGTGGTTGGCGTTGGTGGCCTACGGCGGGTTCAGTATCGCGGGGCAAGCGGACGAGCTGATCGAGAAGGGCAGTGACATCCTCAACCCCGCCAACCTGCCGCTGCTGTACATCAGCTTCGGCGTGCTGAAGCTCATCCACGAGCTCGGCCACGGGTTCAGCGTCAAATACTTCGGCAAGAAAGAACAGGTCAGCAGCGAGGTCCACACCATCGGCCTGATGCTCATGGTGCTGACCCCCGTGCCCTACGTCGACGCCAGCAGCGCCTGGGCTTTCCGCAGCAAATGGCGGCGGGCGTTCGTCGGCGCGGCGGGGATGTACGTCGAGATTGCCTGTGCGGCGATCGCCGCGATCGTGTGGGCTAACACCGGCGCTAACACCCCGACCATTCACGCCATCGCCTACAACGTGATGTTCATCGCCAGCGTCTCGACGCTGCTATTCAACGCCAACCCGCTGATCCGCTTCGACGGTTATTACATCCTCTCGGACCTCGCGGAGCTGCCCAACCTTTACCAGCGAAGCAAGGACTACCTCTACTACCTGGTCAAGAAGCATGTCTACGCGGTGCAGAACCCCAAGAACTCGTCCCACAGCACGGGCGAAGCGGTGTGGTTCGTGGTCTTCGGTTTGGCTTCGGCGGCCTACCGGGTGTTTCTCGGGTTTACGATCGTGCTGTTCGTGGCGGGGCAGTTGTTTTTCATCGGCATGGTCATGGCGTTTCTTGCGGTGGTCACTTTCCTGCTCGTGCCTTGGGGCAAGTGGATCAAGTACCTGGCGAGCAGCCCGGAACTGACCCGAACACGCGGCCGGGCGATCTACGCCTCGTTGGCGACAGTGTTGTTGATCGCGGTGTTAGTCGGCGGCGTGCCGGTGCCGGATCGCGGGCGGGCCTCGGCGTTGGTCGAGCCCTCCACGATGGAACGGGTCTACGCCGGGGCGGATGGGTTTATTCAAAACGCGATGCCGACGGGCCAGACGGTGCTGGTCGGCAACGAGGAGGCTGAGGTACTGGTCGGTGCGGAAAATCTGGAACTGCAATCCACCTACGACCAGTTACTGGGCGAGCAGCGTCAGCTCGAAGCCCGCTACCGCGCGGCGATGTCGGAGGATATCGCGGTCGCTCAAGCGCTGCGTGGACAGCTCCGAGCCCAGGAAGACCAACTGCAACGCATCGCTGAGCAACTGACCGACCTGAAGACCCGCCCGACGTCCTCGGGGACGTGGGTATCTTTCGACAGCGAGCGTTTGCCCGGGCGGTTTGTCCAACGCGGTGAACCGATGGGGGTGGTCGCGTCGCTGGATGACTTGGTGATCCGTGCGGCGGCGGATCAGTACCTTGGGCCGCGGCTGGAGGTGGGCGACTGGGTCGGCCGATCGGTCGAGATTAAGAACCCCAACCGGCCTGGTGAGACGTACCGCGGCAAGGTGCTGAGCATCGCGGAATCGGGCGGCAACGAGCTGTTCAGCCCCGCGCTGGGCTACATGGCGGGCGGCTCGATGGCTACAGACATGGCTGACCAAACGGGCACCAAGGCGACCGAGGCGTTTTTTGAAGTCCGGATCAAGCCCGAGGCGGCACCGAAGGATGCGCCGGTGCTGATGGCGGGGCAACGGGTTCATGTGCGGTTTACGTTTGAGCGTCGGCCGTTGGCCGAGCAGGGTTGGTTGGCGCTGCGGCAGATGCTGATGCGTCGTTTGAGTATGTGAGGCGATGAGTCGACTCGATCCACCAGTCGCGTTGCCGCCCAGTTCGTGGTGGCGGATGCTCGGCAGCCGACCCCCGGCACCGCGGCTGCCTCAAGGGCTGGATGTGGCTTGGGAGGTGTGCGCCGCGGCCATCGTGTCACGCCTGCCCCGCACCCGGCGGTACCTCAAGCGGGCTGAAGCGGTCATCGCGTTGGCTCCCGAGATTGAAGCGTTGCCGGACGATGAGCTGCGTGAGCAGGTGCTGGAGATGCGGGCGGTTTTTCGCCGTGGTCGAGAGACAGCAGCGGACGTGACCCGTGGTTTCGCGCTGATCCGTGAGTCGGCCTACCGGGCGATCGGTTTGAAGGCCTACCCCACGCAGGTCGCCGCGGCGTTGGCGATGCACGGCGGCTGCATCGCCGAGGTTGCCACCGGGGAAGGCAAGACGCTGATCGCCACGCTCCCCGCAACCGTTGCCGGCTGGTCCGGGCGGGGCGTGCACGTCATCACGGTTAACGACTACCTCGCTCAGCGGGACGCCGACCTGATGCGGCCGGTATACCAGGCGTGCGGGTTGACCGTGGCGTCGGTCACCGGAGATTTGGAGCCGCCCGCCCGCCGCGCGGGCTACGCCGCGGATGTGACCTACACCACCAACAAAGAGGCCGCCGCCGACTACCTCCGGGACAAGCTCACGCTCGGCCCGCAGCGTGGCCTGACCGACACCATGCTCAATCAGCTTATGCTGGGCGGCGGCCTGGGCGAGAACAATCCCGCGGGGGCGGCGCAGCGTGTCGTGATGCGCGGGCTGGAGCATGTCATTGTCGACGAAGCCGACTCGGTGCTGATCGACGAAGCGGTGACGCCGTTGATCATCTCGGGCGTCACGCCCAACGCCCAGCAGGTCGAGGCGTTCATTAAGGCGGCGGAGTTGGCCGAGGTGTTTGAGGTCCGCAAAGATTTCACGGTTAACCGTCAGTTCCGCGACATCCGGCTGACCTCCCGCGGGCGGAACAAAGTGGCGGAAGTCACCGCATCGCTCGGCGGCATCTGGGCGGGTCAGCGACGGGCCGAGGAGATGATCGTCCAGGCGATTACCGCGCGGGAGCTCTACGTGGCGGGGATTCAGTACGTTGTGCAGGACGACAAGGTGGTGATCGTTGACGAGTCCACCGGCCGACTGATGCCCGACCGCGAATGGCGCGACGGCCTGCACCAGGCGGTCGCGGCGAAGGAAGGCGTCGAGGTTGAGCCGCCCAAGGCTACGATGGCTCGCGTGAGCTTTCAGCGTTTCTTCCGGATGTACCGCAACCTCTCGGGCATGACCGGCACCGCTTGGGAAGAACGACGCGAGCTCTGGCAAACCTACCGCACACCCACCGCGTACATCCCGACCCACCGGCCGATTCAACGCAAGCTCGCCCGCGATCGCATCCTGCCCACCGAAGACGCCAAGTGGGACACAGTCGCGGATGAGATTCAACGGCTGCACGAAACGGGGCGGCCGATCCTCGTGGGCACGCGCAGCGTCGGGGCGAGCGAGACGCTCAGTGAACGGCTGACCCAACGCGGCATCGACCACCAGGTGCTCAACGCCATCCGCCACGCCGAGGAAGCCGAGGTCGTTGCCGCGGCGGGCCAACATGGCCAAGTGACCATCGCCACCAACATGGCGGGGCGGGGTACGGACGTGAAACTTGGAGAAGGGGTGGCCGAGGTGGGCGGCCTGCAGATCATCGCGACGGAGCGTCACGACTCGCGTCGCGTGGACCGGCAACTGTTCGGTCGAGCGGGACGGCAGGGCGACCCCGGCGACGCGGTGATGTTCCTCAGCCTGGAGGATGAGCTGGTCCGACGCTACGGCCGGCTGCGGTGGCTGCCGGGCTACTTCAAACGCGCCCAGAAACGCGCCCAGTCCCGTTCAAGGGGGATGCGCAAGCAAGTCCTCAAGCAAGACGAGCAGATCGCGGATTCGCTTGGCTTTGCCGGGGTGGAATAGGCTTTACTCGGTGGCGACCGCGGCGGCAGCTTCGCCGCCAACCGCCTCAGTGTCGATCCACACCGCGAAGCCCGAGGGCAGCGTTTCATCGGCGTTGTCGATCTCAAAGACCACGCGGAAGGTCTGGCTGGCGGGGTCGATCACCGGGTCGATGGTGATGAGCTTGGCGTTGAAGGTGAGGCGTCGCGACGCATCGGTGCGGAGGGTGTATTGCCGACCGACTTCCAGCTTGCCGTACTCGGTGCTGGGTAGGTGGAAGTGGGCTTCGAGCGGGTGCATGGCCACGAGGGTGAGCAGCGGATCTTGCTGGGTGAGCGATGCCCCCGCCTCGGATTCGATGCGCAGCACGCGGCCGGTGAACGGGGCGAGGACCGCGTAGCGTTCAAGCCGAGCGCGTTCGAGTTCGAGTTGAATCTTGGCGAGTTCCTGCTGCTCGCGGGCCTGCTCGAGCTGGGCCGCAGCGGTCTCGGCCTGGAGGCGCGTCCGGCGGACTTCCCACTCGCTGGCGGCATCGGACACCTGGGCCTCGAGGATCCGCTCGACCTGGATCATGGCGTCTTCCAAGACCAACTCGGCGTTGCGGATCGCCGTCGTGCTGGCGGCTTGAAACTCGGCCGACTTCACCGCCGCTTGTTGCAGGCTGTCGTCCATGAACGCCAAGGGCTGGTCCGCTTCGACGGCGTCGCCCTCTTTGACCCGAAATTCTTTAAGGATCGAGGGCAGCGGGGCGTTAAGCACAACCTGTTTGCTGGGCAGGACGATGCCTTCTACCGACTCGGCGGAAGCGTTTGGGGCGAGCACGGCAGCCGTGATCAGTACGGCAAGCCATCCGGTCTTTTGTGAAAGTGATTCAATCATCCCGGGTTCCTTGGGGAGGTGAGTGGAGACCGGTACAGGTTACCGCGAAGAGCGTTTCTTGCTGCGTTTGCGGACCTTGGTGCCGGGGGTGCCGGGCTTGGGTTTGGATTTCTTCTTGCTGAGTTTGACCTTGGTCATGGCCGGGGCGGCCTTGATCTCTTTGACTTTGTCGCGGATCGAAGCGGCCTTCTCGAACTCCAAAGCCTGGGCGGCTTCGAGCATCTGAGCCTCGAGTTCCTGAAGCAGTTCGGCGCGGTCGTATTCCTTCTCGTCCCCAGACAGCGCATCCTTGGCGGTCTTGCGGGCCCGAAGCTCCATTTCGATACCCCGGCGTATGGCCTTCTTGATGGTCTTGGGCGTGATGCCGTGCTCGGCGTTGTAGGTGAGCTGCTTCTCACGGCGGCGGTTGGTTTCGTCGATCGCTTCTTGCATCGCTGGTGTGACTTCATCGGCGTACATCACCACGTAGGCGTTCTCGTTCCGCGCGGCCCGGCCGATCTGCTGGATCAGCGACGTACCGCTGCGCAAGAACCCGGTTTTGTCGGCGTCCATGATCGCCACCAGCGACACCTCGGGCAGGTCGAGCCCTTCCCGCAAGAGGTTCACACCGACCAGCACATCAAACTGTCCTTCGCGCAGCTCACGCAGGATTACTACGCGGTCGAGCGTCTCGACCTCGCTGTGCAGGTAACGGCAATCGATGTCCTGGTCGGCGAGGTACGACGCCAAGTCCTCGGCGAGGCGTTTGGTGAGCGTCGTCACCAGCGTTCGTTCGCCGTTAGCCTTGCGCTCCTGGATCATCTTCAGCAGGTCGGGCACCTGGCCGTCGGCGGGGCGGATGTCGATGACCGGGTCAACGAGGCCGGTGGGGCGGATGATCTGTTCGACGACCTCGCCGCCCGAATTTTCGAGTTCGTATTCACCGGGCGTCGCACTGACAAAGACGACCTGTGGCCACAGTTCTTCGACCTCGTCGTACTTGAGCGGCCGGTTGTCCAATGCCGAGGGCAGGCGGAACCCGTGCTCGACGAGGGTTTCTTTGCGGTGGCGGTCGCCGTGGTACATCGCCTTGATCTGCGGCAGGGTGACGTGGCTCTCGTCGATGAGCATCAGCCAGTCGTCGGCGGGGAAGAAGTCGAGCAGGCAGTACGGCCGTTCGCCAGGCTGCCGGCCGTCGAGGTGGCGGGAGTAGTTCTCGATGCCGTTGCAGAAGCCGACCTCGTCGAGCATCTCCAGGTCGTACTTGGTTCGGGCCAGAAGGCGCTGTGCCTCGAGGAGCTTGCCCTCGCCCCGCAGCTCCATCACACGGTTGTCCAGCTCGGCCTTGATCGCGTTGATGGCGAACTCTTTGCGGTCTTCATCCAACACGTACTGCACGGCCGGGTAGACATCGATCCGTTCGGTGTCGGCCAGCAGCTCACCGGACGTCGGGTTGATCAATGCCAGGCTGTCGACCTCGTCCCCGAAAAGCTCAATGCGGTAAGCGAATTCCTCTGCGGCGGGCACCAGCTCGATCACATCCCCACGGACCCGGAAGCCGCCACGCTTGAGCTCGAACTCGCTGCGGGTGTACTGCAGGTCTGCAAACCGATGGAGCAGCTTTTGCCGGTCCACCAAATCGCCTTTCTGAATCGGCACGACCGATTCTTTGTACTCCTTGGGCGAGCCCAAGCCGAAGATACAGGAGACCGACGCGACCACGACGACGTCCCGGCGGGAGACGAGGTTGGTCGTGCTGGCCATGCGCAGACGGTCGAGGTCGTCGTTGCGGGACGAGTCTTTCTCGATATAGATGTCGCGCTGGGGGATGTAGGCTTCGGGCTGGTAGTAGTCGTAGTAGCTGACGAAGTAACTCACCGCGTTGTTGGACATGAGCTCCTTGAACTCTTCGTAGAGCTGGGCCGCGAGGGTCTTGTTGTGCGAGAGCACCAGCGTGGGCTTGCCGACGCGGGCGATGGTGTGGGCCATGGTGAAGGTCTTGCCCGTACCGGTAGCGCCCAGCAGGGTGCTGTACTTCTCCCCGGCGATGAGACGCTCGGCCATGGCGTCGATCGCCGCGGGCTGGTCGCCCATGGGCTGAAACTCGCTGACGATCTGAAACGGTTGTTCTTCCATGAGACTTTGATTGTACGCCGCCAATTCTGCCGTGCGGGAATACAATCCACCTTAGTCGGGTTAGCCCTCAGACCCCGGAGAACCACCCCATGCGACTGCCCACCAACTTATTTCTCACCGTAATGGCTTTGGCGTTTTTGGCCGGTCTTGCCTCGCACGCTGCCCAGGCGGAATCCTCGGCGTTTGACGGCTACGACGCCTTGCTCCAAGCCCACGTCGATGAAGCGGGGTTTGTGGACTACGACGCCCTCTATGCCGAACCCGCAGCGTTGCGCGAGTACGTGGGCTCGTTGGCCGAGGCCGACGCACTGCCCACGCTTGATCAGCCCGAGGCGCGTCTCGCCACGCTAATCAACGCCTACAACGCCTTCACCTTGCAGCTCATCCTCGACAACTACGTCGGGGACGAGGCGCCCCGATCCATCACCGATCTGCACGGTGGTAAGCCCTGGGATCAGGAAATCTGGAACCTCGCGGGGCAGATGCTCAGCCTCAACCAAATCGAGCACGAGATCATCCGTAAAGAGTTTGACGAGCCCCGCATCCACTGGGCGGTGGTCTGTGCGGCCTATTCCTGCCCGCCACTGCGTGCCGAGGCATACACCACCGAACAGCTCGAGGAACAGCTCGCTTCGCAAGAGGCGTACGTGTTAAATTTCAATCACGAGCGTTATGCCGTGAAACTAAAATCGGGCCTGGCGGTGACCAAACTTTTCGAGTGGTACGGCCAAGACTTCGGCCCAGATTGGAAGGCTTACGCCACGAAGCGTCTGGGTGTACCGTTAACCGATCGCATCCAATTCGTGCCCTACGACTGGAAGCTCAACTCCAAGCAGAACGCAGTGTCGATCAAGAAGTGACTCCGACTCACGGCTTACCGAAACAGCGTCGCCTCGATCGTTAGCCCGGGGCCGAACGCCAGCGCGACCCATGGCAGTGCGGTTCCTTCCTGACGGAGTCGATCCAGGATGAACAGCACCGTCGGCGAGGACATGTTTCCACAGTCGCGCAACACCTCGCGGGACCCATCGCCCGCCCCCTCGG
>JBCCWB010000043.1:0-20783 GCA_039194345.1 Planctomycetota bacterium | reverse complement strand
TTCAGGTCCTGCGCAGCGGCAACCAGCTCACCGAAGCCTTCGACCAGATCAACCGCATCGACGACGTGCTCGAAGAAAAGCTCGAGTTCGCCTACTCCCGCCGCTTCGGTTATCTCACCGCCTGCCCCACCAACGTCGGCTCCGGCCTCCGCGTTAGCGTGATGATGCACCTGCCCGCCCTCAAGCTCACCGGCGAGATCGACAAGGTCAAACGCGCCGCCCGCGACATGCACCTCGCCGTCCGCGGCCTCTTCGGCGAAGGCAGCGAAGCCCAGGGAGACCTCTACCAGGTCTCTAACCAAACCACCCTGGGCAAAACCGAACAGGAAATCCTCGCCGACTTCGAACATACGGTTGTGCCACAGATCATTGCTTATGAGCAGCAGGCCCGGCAGGCCCTGCTCCGTCAGCGTGAAGACCAACTCGACGACAAGATCTGGCGGGCCTGGGCCCTGCTCACCAACGCTCGGGTCATCGGCACCGAAGAGGTTTTGAGCCTGCTCAGCCACGTGCGCCTCGGCGTCAACCTTGGCCGACTGGACACCGTCGACATCCGCACGATCAATGAGCTCTTCCTCCTCACCCAACCCGCCCACCTGCAGAGAATCACCGGCAGCGAAATGGACCCCGCGACACGACGTGTGGCGCGCGCAAGGTTGATCCGTCAGAGGCTGGGGGTTCGCTAGTACTGTCCCAGCCAGCCAGTCTGTGTTCCATATAAGCCGATGCCTTTAACCTTGTATCTGTCGCCGGTCCAAGCCAGATATACCAACTGCCCACGCTTCCTTCGTCGGTCAGAGTTCAATAGATAAACTTCTGGTTCATCAGGCGTTCCTTCGATTTGCCAAATCGGGCGATTCGATTTAACCTTCTTTCCAGGCATAACAATTTTAAATGCGGGATCGGGATCCACGGTGGGTAAGAATGTGTCAGGCATTTGTGGTGGTGTACGTATCAATTCGATGAGTGAAATCAACCTATCTTGGGGAAGATGCGTGACAGGTGTGATCGGGAGCGTATTCAGGCCAATCGATTCAAGGCCATCTGAAACTGTTGCAGATGTTTCAGGTTGGACCCACATGTAAGGATGCACCGGGCTTGGAACTGGTTCTTCAAATTTGTCCATTATTTCAGCCATTTCTTCATCCACCGCCTCGGTGCGCAGGACGACGAATTCCCCTGAATACAGTCGCCCTTCGATTTGCTGCGGCAGCCTGTAGACTTCGGCGTAGTAGCGTGTGAAGTCGTACTTCGAGCTTGCGCGAAGGTAAATAAACCAGACGTCGTCATCGGTTAGCCCGTAATCCCGTATGCGTTGCTCAAGCAACTGGAGGGTCTCATCTGACGCGCTGCCGCCATATCGATTCGGTGAATCGATGATGCGGGCGTGTTCGATCGAAAATTCGGTAGGCGTTTCGGTTGCGATGGTTGGGGGTTGGCAGCCGGGGGTCGCTGCCAAACAAAAAACCATGGCTAGAGAAAAGCCCACCATGCGATTAAGCGTGAGCGTGTGCTCCGGAAGTGGCCAGTTCATACCGCTTAGTTTAACGGTGCGGTGGCTGGGTTAAAGCGAAATTACAACAGGTCGATGGCAGTGAGTTGTGGCTTGGCCAAGGGGAGGTCGTGGAGCTTGTCCAACGCCCGCCATTCACCGTATTGAGGGCGTAGGCGTCCTGATTCGACATTGCATCGCGTGAGTTCGAACTGGATGGTGCGGTGGGTGGTTTGGTGGGTGAATGTTGAGACGGGCTCAGGTGGAGTAACGGTGAGGTTGAATTGTTGCTTGATGTAAGCGGTGAGTTGATCGGGTTTAGCTGGGCCGCTACGCGGCCCTAGTCGGTTGCCGTTGTGACTCGCGCCAGGGCCACGTAGCGGCCCGGCTAGTGGAGAAGCATCACTATCTTCAAGTGTCGGCATCTGCCACATGTTCGACCAAAGCCCCTTGGCGGGGCGCTGCTCAAACAGATATTTGCCGTTGCGGTGGATCGCCAAGATGGTGTGCGTCACCGCGACGGGTTTTTTCTTCGGCGTCTTCACCGGTAGCTCGGTGACGCGGCCCGCGGCGTGGGCGGCGCAAGAGTCGTTCAGCGGACAGTAGAGGCACTTGGTCGATTTGGGTGTGCAAACCGTGGCACCCAGTTCCATGACCCCCTGGTTGAAGTCGCGGGGGCCCCCGGATGTGGAGGCGGAGACCTGCACCAGCTCGTCGGCGAGCTGCCAGAGCTGTTTGAGGGTCGCGGGTTTGTCGATGGTGTCTTCGAGCAGGAAGTAGCGGGCAAAGACCCGGGCGACGTTGCCGTCCACGATCGGGGCGGGGGTGTTGTAGGCCACCGATGCCACGGCCCCGGCGGTGTAGCGGCCGACGCCCGGAAGAGTTAAGAGTTTCTCGGCGGTCTTGGGGACTTGGCCGTCGAATTCATCAACGATCATTCGGGCCGCGGCGCGGAGGTTCCGCGCTCGCCGGTAGTAGCCCAGGCCCTGCCAGAGCGTGAGCACCCGCTGTTCATCTGCCTCGGCCAAATCGTGGACCGTTGGGAATGCCTCGACGAACCGCTCAAAGTACGGCACGACCGTCGCGATCTGGGTCTGCTGGGCCATCGCCTCGCTGACCAGCACGTGGTATGGGTTCGGCTTGATTTCCCAACGCCCGCCTCGCTTGCGTGGTCGAAAGGGCAGCTTGCGTTGATTCTTGCGGTACCACTCCAGTAGTGCAGCGGTCGGGAATTCAGCGGAGTTCGGGGCAAGTTTGGGCACCGGGCGATCATAGCGGTAAGCCGAGCAAGAATCTCATGCAGCTTCGTCGCGCGCGCCGATAGCTTTTTCGAACAGTTATCGGTACCCTTATCGATTACTCATTCAACGTTAACACCCGGAGCACCACGGATGGTCAGCCAACGCCAAAGCCTTCTCCCCAGTCGCGATTCGATCACGCACAAGTTCCAGATCATGGGTCACGAGGGCTACCTCACCATCGGCCTGTTCGAGAACGGCCAGCCCGGCGAGGTGTTCGTGAAGATGTCCAAAGAGGGCTCGACCCTGTCGGGCCTGATGCAGGCGTTCTGCCGTGCGTTTTCGCTGGCGCTGCAATACGGCCTGCCACTGGAAGAAGCGGTCCGCCGGTTCAAAGACATGCGTTTTGAGCCGATGGGCACCACCGGCAACCCCGATATCCCCGAAGCCAAGAGCATCATCGACTACGTCGCTCGCTACCTCGAAAGCCAGTTTGCCGAGACCGAAGCACGTGCGGGGATGCGCTGCTAGGCCAGCCGACAAAGCTAATACAGAAATGTGAGTAAACGGTTTGACCCTTGCCCGGGGGTCGGATACCGTTTTGCTTTCCATGGCCCAGCTGCCGTGACCCGCCCCCGCCACCCCCGAGGCGAGAACCTAACGCATGTGCGGTATTGTCGGACTCGTCGCTCAAACTACAGTTAATCAAAGGCTTTACGACGCCCTGACCGTCCTGCAACACCGCGGGCAGGACGCCGCGGGTATTGCCACGGACGACGGCGGCTACCTCCGTCTCCGCAAGGACAACGGCCTGGTCCGGGACGTTTTCCGCACCAAGCATATGCGTAAGCTCATGGGCACCATGGGGATCGGGCATTGCCGCTACCCCACTGCGGGCTGCTCCAGCTCTGCCGAGGCCCAGCCGTTCTACGTCAACGCGCCCTACGGCATCACGCTGGCGCACAACGGCAACCTGACCAACTCCGATCAGCTCAGCAAAGAGGTCTACCAGACCGACCTCCGACACGTGAACACCACCAGCGACAGCGAGGTGCTGCTCAACGTCTTTGCCCACGAGCTGCATGTCACCGCTGACCCCGAGCCAACCCCGCCGGGCGTGTTCCGCGCGGTGTCGGAGGTGCACCGTCGGTGCCGCGGGGCCTATGCCGCTGTGGCGATGATCAACGGTCACGGTATCGTGGCGTTCCGCGACCCCAAAGGCATCCGCCCGCTGATCTACGGCCAACGCCACACGCTTCAGGGCGTCGAAACCATGTTCGCCAGCGAATCGGTTGCGCTCGACTCGCTGGGCTACGAAGTGGTCCGCGATGTCGCTCCGGGCGAGGCGATCTACGTTGATCGCGACGGGAACGTCCATGAGCAGCAGTGCGCCGAGGCCCCGACGCTTTCGCCGTGCATCTTCGAGCACGTGTATCTCGCCCGCCCCGACTCGTTTGTGGACGGCATCAGCGTGTACAAGGCCCGGCTGCGGATGGGTGAGACGCTCGCGGAGAAGGTGCGGCGACTCCAGCCCGATCACGACATCGACGTGGTGATGCCGATCCCCGACTCGGGGCGGACGTCGGCGTTGTCGATGGCGGTGGAGCTCGGAGTGAAGTACCGCGAGGGCTTCATCAAGAACCGCTACATCGGCCGTACGTTCATCATGCCGGGGCAGACCGAGCGGCGCAAGAGCGTGCGCAAGAAGCTCAACCCCATCGACCTGGAGTTCCGCGGCAAAGTGGTCTGCCTGGTCGATGACTCGATCGTGCGCGGCACCACCTGTAGCCAGATCATCGAGATGGCCCGGCAGTGCGGCGCGAAGAAGGTCTACTACTGCTCGGCAGCGCCCCCGGTGCGCCACCCCAACGTCTACGGCATCGATATGCCCGCGGCCCATGAACTGATCGCCCACGACCGGTCGGTCGAGGAGGTCGCGGCGAAGATCGGGGCCGACTGGCTGATCTACCAGGACCTCGACGACTTGATTGAATGTGCCCGCGAAGGCAATACCCATATCGAAGAGTTTGAGTGTTCGGTGTTCGATGGTCGGTACATCACCGGCGATATCGATGCGGGCTATCTGTCCGACTTAGAGCAGTCGCGTAACGACCTCGCCAAGGCGGAGCGTGAATCGAAGAAGGCTGCCAAGGCCGAGGTTTGAATGCCAGCGGTTTAGCGTGCCTCCGGCAGTTTCAGCTCAAGTGATTCAGGGCGTAACCAACGCTTTGCCCCAAGTGGTATCCAGCTGTTTCAGCAGTTGGTCGTCTTCTGTTTCGATGAAGAAGGTGAGGTCGTTGAGGGACCAGACGCCGAGGCTGTCGCGTTGCAGGCGGTGGGTCTTGCCGTCGTCGGTGGCGAGTTCCCAGTAGCGGATAGGCGTTTGGCGTTGCTCGGGCAGCTTGGCGGGCATGATCCGCTTGGCCGATAGGCCCGCGAGGGTTTTCAGCAACGCCGCGGCTTGGGCTTGGTTGTCGTAGCGCTCGCCTGAGGCATTGACGTACACGCCTTGGGCGTTGCGCTCGATTGTCGCGGCGGGGGGGAGGGCGGATGACTCGGTAGCCGGTTCGATGCCGAGGGTGACGCGCGTGATCTGATCGGCGCGGTAGGGCAAGAGAAGTTTCTGCCGGTATTCCTCGCCGAAGAGCGGGGCGATGTCTTTGGGCAGACGAAACACGCCTGGCAGGTCGGTGCGTTGTCCGAGCTGCTGGTCGACATTGACGACATACGCGGGTTTGCCTTGGCCCAGCGACAGACGGGCGGTGGGCCCACGCGGCAGTTCGGGCATCGCCGTCCAGGCGCGGACGCGGGGTGAGGCGACCCAGTCGCCAAGTTGTTGGAAACGGTCGGCGTCCCATGCTTCGGTGAAGTCGTCGTTCTGCGGGAGCCAACCCTCTTGTTCGTCGAGGAAGAAGTTGAACGCCTCGCCGTCGTCCCGGGTCAGACGCAGCTCATCGATCGGCCCGACATCGGGAAGGTTGCGGTCACGCAGCGTGACCACAGGGCCGAGCAGGGGCGCGACTTGCTCGCTGGGGATCAACGCCGCCACGGCTTCGTTTTCCCGCACGGCCAGCAGCACGTCTTCCCGGCCATCACGGTCGGCGTAGAGCCGAACGTGTTCGGCACGGCTGCCGGTGAGACGGAGTTCGATCAAGGCGATGGGGGCTTGCGCTTCACGCGGTGCCCGGACGTGGCCGGTCGGCTCCACGCGGGTCAGGGTCGTGAGCCAGCGCGAGGCCCGCTGCAGGTCGGGGTTGTACCCGGTTTCGGGATCGACAAAGGAGAGCCCCTGACCGTCGGCGTTGAGTTGGATATCGACCGTATCGCGGCCGACACGGTTGACCGATTGCCCGCGGATCGTGCCGGGCGACGCGGTGATCACTCGCGGGTCGCGGAGCATGTCGGCGGTGATGCGAGGCAATTCGTTGATCGGATCGGCGGGCAAGGTGAAAACGACCGGAGATGCCTCATCGGTATCCGACCAAGTGGCATAGACTGTGTTGCCCGCTAGGTCGGCGTTTTGCCCGAGGCGAAGGGTTTGGCGTGATCCGGTGGCGTCTGCGGTGGTGAGAACGGCGCGTGGCTCAGCGAGGCCGAACTGACTCAGAGCATTAGGATCATCGCTTGCGTAGCTCAGAGGTCTGAGGTGCTGGGCCATCAAAGCGAGACGTGAGACCAGTTCGTCGTTCGCCCGCTCACCGCCATCGGGATTGAGCGACCAGCCTTCATCGGTCCGCGCAAATTCGAGGTCTTGTGGGCCGCCGGTCAACGACATGCGGTTGACCCGATTGGCGTCGAGTGTGGGAAGCTGGTCGGGCCGCCACGTTTTGGGGTCGGCGTTGAGGGCCACACCGTGTAGTGTCGTGTCCACGAGATAGACCTGCTCATCGCCCTCGAGTTGCAGGTAGGCCGAGCCCGCGACGTTGGAGGCCCCGAGGTGTAGCTGGTGGACGCCGGTATCGCTGAGGTAGGTCACGGTTGCGCGGGGCGGGTCGAGGCCAAGTGCCTGCAGCGCATCGGCGGAAGCGATCGTGCCGGACTCATTGTCGTAAGAAAAGACTTTGCGGGGCACCAGCGCGAGCCCGCCGTTGATGAGGCTTTCAATAGCCTCGCCGGTCACCGGGAAACGCACCGGTGCGGTCTGCCACCAGAGGCCCTCCTGTTTTTTGAGCGTCAGGGTCAGGTCTTGCTGCTCGATGGTGATCGATTTGAACTCACGGCCGGTGACCAGAGCGTCGGGCAGAGTGGGGGTGGGCGCCCCAGATTTCGGGCCGGTCGAGCTGATCCACAGGTAAGCTCCGGCGATCGCCGTAAGCAAGACCAACATCACCAGTGTGGTTTTGAAATTCACGTCTACCCATTCCAGCCGAGTTGTGTCGGCAGGCAATTAGCTTAGCGGTTTGTTTGTTCGCTCACCCACGACGCCGAACGAACCACACCCCAACTCCTGCGAGCAGTGTCACCCCGGGCAGGCCCGCGAGCAACACGAGTCGGTAAGTTAATTGCTGCCCGTCGCTGAGGGCGTCGATCCGACGGATGTCTTGGCTGCGTGGTGTCGCGGCGATGGCTTCGTCGAGTCCGGCCAACCAGTAGGTGCTGTTCATGAACAGCTCGCTGTTGCCCAGCCGTCGCCCGGCCTGTTGGTCGGACATCCAGTGGCGTTCGGTAAACACCATCAGTCGACCGTCTGCGCCGTTGCCTGTTTCGGTTGTGGCCGAGGCGGTGGCCGCGACCACGGGGCGCGTGACTTCGAGTTCGGGGTCGAAGGCCGAGTCAGCGATCTCTTCTGGCGTTGTCAGGCCGGTGGCGGACCAGATTTTCGGCTGGGTGAGCTCGACAAGCGATTGCGTGACGACTTTGGGCCGTGGCTCAAACTTGATCGGGGTGGGCGCAATGAGTTGGACTTCTCGTCCAGCGAGTGCGCCGCCCAGAGGCGAATCGCTGGGCCAGTCTCGAACCAACCAAGCGGCCTGGCTGCGGGGCCGGCCGTCCGGGCCCAGGCCCTCGTGCAGGAGCAACTTATGGGTCTGTGGTGCCAAACCCCAGGCACCGGCCAACTCGGTCAGCGGGTCGGTGGGGCGGAACTGGGCCTCGGGGTCATAGCTGAAGCAGAGCAGGACGCCGTCGCCCGCGGCGAGGCGTTTCTTGAGCACATCCGCGATGAGTTCACGGTCGGCCTGGGTAGTCCGCTCCAGAGAGAGCGTCGGCACGATCCACACCGCTCGCTGCCCCTCGGCGGGGGACGGTGGGGGAGCGACCGCTGCCTGATTGGGGTTGCGTGGGTCGTTGCTGCCGCCGATCGCCCACTCTGTGATGGCGAAGTCGGCGGTGGCAAGTCGGCTGGTGACGTGCGCATACCCGCCACGCGGATGGGTCACGCTCACCGGCGTGTCACGCACGAAGACAACCAACGGCGGCTGAGTGATCTGCATGGCAACCAGCGTGCCGGTGAGCCGATCCTCGCCGATGAAGGCAGCGGGGGAGTCGCCGCTGGGCGCGGTGAACATCTCGGCGACGGGGATGATGCGTTCGCGTTCGGGGCCGAGGATGACGATGACTTCACCCAGACGCAGCGAAGCCTGAACGCGGTCGTAGCGAGTCGGCCTGGGCGGGGCGGTCAGCGTTTGCACCGCTTCACGTAAAGGCTCACGCGCCGCCTCAATCAATGCATCCATCCGAAGCAGCGTGTCACGGGCAGCAAGCGGAGCGTTTCGATCCTTGGCTCGCCGAGCAAACTCCCGAGAGAACGGCGTCAGCACTTCGTTGTCCGCTTTCTGTAAGGCGTTAAGCAGATCGGCGCGGGCGTTGGACCACGGCGGCATCGGGTCGTTCAACGCGCTACTCAATGACTCTCCGGCATTGGCGTAGGTTGCTTGGACTTCGCCGAGCTTGTTGGACAGCAGCTGAAACTCTTGGCGAAGCTTGGTGTCCTCCCACGCGTCGTCGCTGATGACCGTGTCGATCTTGGACTTCATGTCCGAGACATCTTTTGACAGCTGATCCAGGTGCTCGAGGCCGGTGGTCACCGCGGCTTCGAGCGGAGCGGTTTCATCCGCGAAGCGTTCTTCGACTTGGCGGTAAAAGTTTTCTAGGCGGGACAGATCGCGGTCGGGGTGGATCAATTCGATGTCGAGCCGGTTGCTTGCATCGGCGTATTCTTCGAGCAGGTCGGCGACGTCTTGGCCGTTCTTGTCGTCCACCCGGAGGATCGCGGTCAGCGTCAGCTCGTCCTTGAGTTCGCTCAGCAGCTTCTGGGTTTGCGGGGCAAGGGTGTAGGCACGCGTGGCGGTGAGGTCGTAACGCAGCCAGGATTTAGCGCCCGCGGGCAGTTGCCGGACCTGCCAATCGACGAGTGCGTTGACGACGACTACCAGCGCAACGGCCACCGCGACCGCGATGGCGACGTTCAGGCCGTACTTTGCCCGGCGGGTGTTCTGGTTCGTGCTCATCGCCATCGTCGACTCTCCAAGAGCTTGATGGCGAGGAAGAGAAACAACGCCGTCATCGAGGCGAAGTACACAAAGTTACGCAGATCGATCAGGCCCTTGTTGAAGTCTTCGAACTGGCGGTTCACGTTGGCGTAGAACATCGCCGAGCGGACGTTGGGTGGGATGAACCCCGCGGTAGGCAGGAAGAACAACAGGAACGTCAGGCAGCAGATCACCAGCACCGTGATCAGAAAGGCGATGATTTGGTTCTCTGTGGCGGCGGAGGCGAAGACGCCGATCGCTAGGTATAGGCAGCCTACGAGCAGCAGCCCCAACAACCCGGTGAAGACCGGGCCGAGGTCCGGGTCGGCCGCCAATTCAAGCACGATGATCTGCACAACCAAAGGCGACAGAAGCACAGCGAAGAACAGCATCGATGCGAGCCATTTGCCCAGCACGATCTGCACATCGTTGATCGGGCTGGTCATCAGCCGTTCGATGGTGCCGCGGGAGAGTTCCTCGCTGACCAGCCGCATGGAGATGGCGGGGGCAAGAAAGATCAGCAGCCAGACGACGCCGGAGTAGGTCACGCGCATGGTCGCGTGGTTGCCCGGGGCGAAGCCGATGTAGAACACCAGCGACGAGCCAAGCGCGAAGATCGCCAGGACGACGTAGCCGATGGGCGAGTAGAACAGGCTGGCGAGCTCGCGCCGCATGAGGGTGAGCGTGGCTTTCATGACGCGGCCCCTCCGGCGTTGTTCGAAGTGTTGGATTCAGCGGGCCGAGAGGTGTCGGTCACACGCACAAAGAACTCTTCCAGTGTCCCAGCTTCTCGGCGGATCTCGCGCACCAGAAGCTGTTTGGCCGCGAGCGCTTCAGCCAGCGCGACGCGGACGTCCTTCCGGCCGTGCGGCACGACCCAGGCGTTGCACCAACCGTCTTGACCGGGCTCCTCGGCGACCTCGACCGTGTCGATGTGATCTATTCCGGATAGAGCTTTCTCGATCGCATCTGTCGTGCCGCGGACTTCGACGTGAACCGGGGCCCGGTCGTCCTCGGCGTGGCTGCGGTCGCGTAATTCGTCCATCGTGCCGTCGGCCACGACCTTGCCTTGGGCAATGATCACTACGCGGTCGGCCACCCGCTGCACCTCCGGCAGGATATGGCTCGACAGCAAGACCGTGTGCTGTCCGGCGAGCTCGCGGATGAGCTGGCGGACCTGGCTGATCTGATTCGGGTCGAGGCCGGACGTGGGCTCGTCGAGCACCAGCACGGGCGGGTCGTGGAGCAATGCCGCAGCTAGGCCGACACGCTGCTTGTTGCCCTTCGACAATCGGCCGATGGTCCGGCGGCGTAGGTGGCTCAGCCCGCAACGCTCGGCGACGTGCCCGATACGATCACGCCTTTGGCCGCGTGGCATGTTGTGCAGCTTCCCCGCGAAGTGCAGGTATTCCTCGACCCGCATCTCCGGGTACAGCGGGTTGGACTCGGGCAGATACCCGAGCTTGCGGCGGGCATCGGCGGCGTGGGTGAGCACGTCGTGGCCGTCGAGCGTGGCCCGGCCCGAGGTGGGCGGGAGATAGCCGGTGAGCATGCGGATGGTGGTGGATTTGCCCGCGCCGTTGGGTCCGAGGAATCCCACGATGTGGCCGGGCTCGAGCTCGAGCGACAGGGCGTCGACCGCGAGCGTTGGGCCGTACCACTTGGTGAGATTTTCAGCCTTAATCATGAGAGGTTTGGGTATAGGAACGGCTTGCGCGGGATCGAGGATTGTCGTCGATCGCCAGTGATTTTTCAAGGCAATCGCCTGCGCGGCGAGCTGCAGGGGCTCTGCCCCAGCACCCCGAAGGCATGGTGCAGATTCGTGAGATTTTGGGAAAGGCTAGGCACCAGAGTCGGTGTGCTGTTGGATAGCTTCGAGGAACTCGGGGCCGTAGCGGCTGAGCTTGGTTTGGCCAACGCCGTTGATGCGGAGGAAGGCGTCGTCGGTCGTGGGCAGCGACTGGGCCATCTGTCGCAGGGCGGCGTCACCAAACACGACATAAGGCGGGACGCCTTGCTGGCGGGCGATCTCCCGGCGGAGCTCACGCAGCGTTGCGAACAAGGTTTCATCGATCGGAAGGTCGGGATCGACTCCGGTGCTGGCCGCGGTCCGGGCCCTGCGTTCGGACGAAGGCTTGGCGACGCGGCTCTGGGCCAACTCGATCGTGGTCTCGCCCTTGAGCACGTCTCTGCTCGAGGCGGTGAGGAACGCGGTGCGGTATTCGTCGTCGCTGAGGGCGAGGTGGCCGTGGTGAATCAGGTGTTCGACGAGCTGCCGCCAATAGCCCGCGGGCTGGTGTTTGCCCAGGCCGTGAACACTGAGCTCGTGGTGGCCCCGGCTGGTGACGCGCTCGGCCTCACTGCCCCGCAGCACGTTGATCACGTGGCTGGTGCTGAAACGCTGCCCGGTGCGGGCGACGGCTGAGAGCAGCTTCTGGGCGTCTTCCGTGGCGTCGACGACCTTGGGTGGCTTGAGGCAGTTGTCGCAGTGGCCACAGGCCCCGGGGTGCTCTTCGCCGAAATGCTTTAGCAGGGCGGCGGTGCGGCAGCCGGTGGTGTGGCAATACTTGACGACCTGTTCGAGCTGCTGCCGGGCGTGATCTTGCTCGGCCTCGGTCTCTTTCTGGTTGATGAAGAACTCGATCTTCGCGCGGTCGCCGCCGGAGTAGAACAGGATGCAGTCGGCGGGCAGCCCGTCGCGGCCCGCACGGCCGGTCTCCTGGTAATACCCTTCGATGTGACGCGGCAGGTCGGCGTGAAAGACAAAACGCACGTCCGGCTTATCTACGCCCATTCCGAAGGCGATTGTCGCGCACACCACCCGCGCATCGCCAAAGATAAACGCGTGTTGGTTCGCTTCACGTACGTCGGCGTCCAGCCCGGCGTGATACGGCAACGCCGCGATGCCCGACGCTTTGAGCTTGTCCGCGATCTCCTCACATCGCTTGCGTGATTGGCAATACACGATGCCTTCCGCCAGCGGGTTCTCGTGCAGGTAGTCGAGGATCTGCGGGACGACTTTTTGCTTGGGGCGGATTTCGTAGTACAGGTTGGTCCGCTCGAACCCGCCTTGGTGCTGAGCGGGGTCGCGCAACGCGAGTTCGCGCACGATGTCCTGAGCGACGCGGGGCGTGGCGGTCGCGGTGAGGGCCATGATGGGCGTGTCGGCGAATCGGCCGTCGAAGCCGGTGCGCAGCTCGCCGAGCATGCGGTACTCGGGGCGGAAGTCGTGGCCCCACTCACTGATGCAGTGCGCTTCGTCGATCGCGAAGCGCGACACCGTCATGCGGGCCAGCAGCGCTCGCCCGGGCGCGGCCATCAGCCGTTCGGGGGCCATATACACCAGACGGAAGTTGCCCGCGATGGCGTCCTGCTCGCGTTGGTACAGTTCGTCGAGGTCGAGGGTGGAGTTGAGGAAGGTCGCGGGGATCCCGTTGGCGGTGAGCAGGTCGACCTGGTTCTGCATCAGCGCGATCAGCGGCGAGACCACGACCGTCGTGCCCACTTCGTCGGCCAAGGCGGGCAGCTGATAGCACAGGCTCTTGCCCCCGCCGGTGGGCAGGATGACAAACACGTCTCGTCCCGCCACGGCGTCGTCGATGATCGCCCGCTGCAACGGCCGGAATTCGTCGTGCCCGAAGTGCTGCTTCAGCAGGTGGCTGAGATGGTCCGCGTCCGCAACGGTCATGGATCAAGCCTAGCACATCAATATGTTGAGGATGCAGATTTTGGGAACCAATCGCCTCCGCGGCGAGCGGCAGGGGGCTTTGCCCCCTGCACCCCCAAAGGCAGGAACACGAAACAATGGCTGCAACTGGTTTTCGGGGTGCAGGGGCAGAGCCCCTGCCGCTCGCCGCGGAGGCGATTGCCTTGAAAAACACGGATGTGAACCCTATCCATTTGCTCCGATCTGATCCGAAAGCTACCTTGTTTTGCTTCAGCCGCATCGGTACCGCGGCAAACCATCAGTACCCTTTCGCCTGGCCTGCCTGCCTATGCTCCTCACCGATATCCTTCAGCCCGATTGTGTCCTGGTCCCGCTTGTCGCCGAAGACAAGCAGTCCGCGATCTTCCAGTTGGCCGACCTGCTCGTCGAAAAGACCGACATCGAAGACGCTCAGGCCCTCAAGGACGCGATCTGGCAACGCGAGACCGTCCGCACCACCGGCATCGGTGGCGGCGTCGCGGTGCCTCACGGCAAGACCGAAGGCGTCCCCAGCCTGCACATGGCCATCGGCCGAACCGCTGAGCCTTTGGAGTTCGGCGCGATCGATCGCAACCCCGTCGAACTCATCATCCTGCTCGCCTCCCCGCCGGACCAAACCGGGCCGCACATTGAGGCGCTCTCGCGCATCAGCCGGATGCTTATTGATGCCGATGCCCGCGACAAGATGAAATCGCTCGAGACCCCCGAAGAGGTCTACGCGATGATTAAAGAAGTCGAATCTTCGGTGGCCTGAGTCGGCGGCCGCCACGCCCGTTTCGTCAATTCAATCCACCGGGAGTCGTCATGTCTCATACCGCTGTGCCGCGCCGTTTCACGCTGGACCGTTTCGTGGAAGCCACCGTCGAACGCGAGCTTCGCGAGGGCCTGTTCGAGCTCGAGTCCGAGCGTATCCTCGACATAAACCTCGACGGCGACGTCTGGATCAAGACCGGTGCGATGATCGCCTACACCGGCCAGGTGAAGTTCGTCCGGGAGAAACTGCTCGACCAAGGCATCGGCAACCTGCTCAAAAAAGCCGTCAGCGGCGACGGCGCCCGCCTCACCAAAGCTACCGGCCAGGGCTCGGTCTTCTGTGCCGACATCGGCAAGAAGATCACCATCCTCGAGCTCCAGGGCGAGTCCATCTTCGTCAACGGCAACGACCTGCTCGCTTTTGAGCAGACTCTTTCCTACGACATCAAGATGATGAAGAAAGTCAGTGCCGTGCTCGCGGGCGGCTTGTTTAACGTCCGCCTCGAAGGCACCGGACTCGTCGCGGTCACCAGCCACTACGAGCCGCTCACCCTCCCGGTCATCCCCGGCGAAAAAGTCACCACCGACCCCAACGCCACGGTCATGTGGTCCGGCGGCCTGACGCCCAATCTCAAAACCGACCTCCAACTAAAACCTTCCTCGGCCGGGGCAGCGGCGAGTCGCTGCAGATGGAATTTGAGGGTGATGGGTTTGTGGTGGTCCAGCCGTACGAAGAAGTGATCATGCAGGCGGGGACAGCGAGCTAATCGGAATCTACGGTTGGTGCTGCGAAGGTCGTTGCGAGTACAGTTTTAGCTGAGTTTTCGGCGTCTTTGATTTCAGCGATATCGCCTAAATTGAAGGCGTAGGCGGTTTTCACTTGATCGAAATGGTCGTAGTAGACGAGAAATAACACGCCATCATCTTCTCGGCCTGCTTTTCTAACTTTTGCCTCGTCCAGATAAAAAATCTCTGAAAGTCCGAGCGTGAATGGGACTGCCATTTCGAAATCTTGGGCAACAAGGCCATTCATTTGTAATGCGCCGTGGCTTACGAAAGCGTCGCGCTGATGGATGACAGGTACATCAATCGAGAGGTCACCTCGACGATTGTCGACCTCATATGTCGATATTGAATCGACACGAGCAATGTTCCAATAGCCCAATCTACTGCTGAAGTCATGAAACAGGGTGGCTTCGTGTAATTCGCTGATTGCAACAGGGATATCGTAGTGATGAGATTCGATCGGATGACCTAGATCATCGATTACGGACTCGCGGTCTGTACCTACACGCAGATCAATCGGGCGACCAGAGGTTGCAACTGCACTAGCCCCGATGCAGCCCGTCAGAGTGTTTGCTAGGCAAGCAATAAGAATCGCGACCGGAAGATTGGCGTTGGACATACCGCTAATTGTACTTCGTCATCGCCAACTCGATTCCGTCTTCCAACCACGACTCGATGCAGTCGCACGCTTTGCCGAGGGTGAAGTTCATCTCGTCGAGTTGTTCGTCGGTGAACTTACCCAACACGAAGTCAACTTGCGGGGCGCGGGTGCGGGGGCCGATGCCCAGGCGGAGGCGGGGGTAGTCGCGGGTGCCCAGGGCGCGTTCGAGGTCTTTGAGGCCGTTGTGGCCGCCCGGGGAGCCGGAGGCGCGGAGGCGGATCTGGCCGACATCCAACGCGATCTCGTCGACGAGGATGAGGATGTCTTCGGGCTCGAGCTTGTAGAACGCCGCGGCTTCGCCCACAGCCAAACCCGAGCGGTTCATGTACGTCGTCGGTTGCATCAGCATGACCTTGTGCATGTTGATTCGGCCCTCGAGGACGCCCGCGTGGAACTTGTGTTTGGCGCCCATCAGGCCGTGGCGGTTGGCGAGTTTTTCGATGGCCATGAACCCGGCGTTGTGACGCGTCTTGGCGTATTCCGGGCCGGGGTTGCCGAGGCCGACGATGAGTTTCATGGGGAAGCCTGAATTAAAGACCAAAAGTACGGGCCGAATACACAAAGCCCAACGGCCAAAGCGGTGATACTTGCAAGTAATACCCCGCCTGCAGACAAATCCTTGGCACGCCCGACGAGTGGATGTTGATCGGGATGAACAGCATCGGCCAAGCTTTCGATCGCGGTGTTGATTGCTTCGGATGCAACCACCAGCCCGATCGCTAGCGAAACCAAAGCCCACTCCAATAGCGATAGATCAAGCCAAAGCCCCGTCGCGATAGCGATGAGGGTAGCTACACCGTGAATCTTGCCGTGTGTTTCACGAAAAAATAAAAAGAAAATGCCTCGGCCCGCGTGACGAAAGCTCGCCACTCGGGTGGCCAAGAAACCACCAGAAGTGTCACTAGATTTCGTGACGATCGGCGACCTCCTTCACACAGGCCGAAGCAAAAAAATGTCGAGATTACTCGGCGGCTTCGTCGGCCTTGGCGCCGATGACTTCGGGCTCGCCGTCGCCCGCTTCGGCGTCGTCGGTATCGGCGACGGCCTGTTGGATCACGATCTGGGCGAGGAGGATGTTGGCTTCCATTGACAGGGTGACACCCGCGGGGAGTTTGAGGTCCTCTGCGTGGATCGAGTCTTCCAGGCCCAGCTCGCTAATGTCGCAGACCAGCTCGTCGGGGATCGCGTTGGCCTTGCAGCTCACGGTGACGGCGGTGTGCGGGGTGCTGAGCATGGCACCGGCTTCGTTGAGCGCGGCGGGCTCGCCCTTGAACACGACTTCGAGCTCGAGCTCCACTTCTTCGTTCAGGTCGACGCGGGTCAGGTCGACGTGGACGGGCGTGGTGTCGAGGTAGTCGTACTGCACGTCCTTGATCAGGCAGGGCTCGGCCTTGCCGTCAACCTGGATTTCGATCACGTGGGCACCACTGACGAGCACGTCGTGCAGGGCGCGGGCGTCGACCGACACGTGGAGAGGGTCTTGCTTGTGGCCGTAGATCACGGCAGGGAGTTGGCCTTGCTCACGGAGACGGATGGAGTAGCGCGAGCCAAGCTTGGTGCGGGTTTGAGCTTCGAGGGTGGGGGTTTCGTGGGACATAATCTTTTCCTTTGTAAAAGTTCTTCTTTGTTCGTAGGTGAATTCGGGGTCAGCGTTTCGCGGCGTCGACGCCTTTGCGGAAGAGGCTGGAGACCGAGAGGTTGTGGTGGATGTTGTGAACCGCGGTGCCCATGAGCTCGGCGACGCTGAGCTCGGTGAGCTTGTCGGCGATGGCATCGCAGCGGTTTTCGCAGGGGATCGTGTCGGTGACAACGATGCGGTCGATCGGTGAGTCGGCGATACGTTCCATGGCCAGGCCGACGAGTACGGCGTGGGTCGCAGCGACAATGATCTGCTTGGCGCCGTGTTGTTTGACGAGCTCGGCGGCTTTGCAGATGGTCCCAGCGGTGGAGATCATGTCGTCGACCATGAGGACGTTTTTGCCGTTGACGTCGCCGATGATGTTGGTCGAGGTGACGTCGGTGCCGGACTTACGGCGTTTGTCGATGATGGCGAAGTCGGAGTTCAGCGCGTTGGCCACGACACCGGCGACCTTGGCATTGCCCGCATCGGGGCTGACCACGCAGAGCGGGTCGATCTCGTCACGCATGTCGGCGATGTGCTGGAGCAGCACCGGCGAGGCGCTCATGTGGTCCACGGGGATGTCGAAGAACCCCTGGATCTGAGCGGCGTGGAGGTCGAGGGCCAACACACGGTCGGCTCCCGCGGCGGTGATGAGGTTGGCGACCAGCTTGGCGGTGATGGGCGTGCGGCCTTCGTCCTTGCGGTCTTGGCGGGCGTAGCCGAAGTAGGGGATCACGGCGGTGATGCGCTCGGCCGAGGCTCGCTTGAGGCAGTCGATGTAGATGAGCAACTCCATGAGGTGGGCGTTCACGGGGTTGTAGGTCGATTGCACGACGAAGCAGTCGCGGCCGCGCACGTCTTCCTCGATCTTCACCAGGAGTTCGCCGTCCGGGAAGATATCGGTGTGGCCCTGGCCCATGGGCAGGTCGAGGTGGCGGCACATGTCCTCGGCCAGCTGGCGGCTGGCGCGGCCCGAGAAGATTTTGATGTGGTCGCGGTCGGCCTGGCTCATGCGGGGGCTCCGGGGGAGAGGCGTTGGGTGAGGATCGCGTCGACTTCGGCGAGCTGCTCGGGCGTGTTGATACTCAGCACGTCTTCTTCGGGCACCGCGTCCACGACCGAGACGGTCTTGCCTTGGCTGCGGAGGATGCCGGGCACGTCGGTGATGTAGTACTCGCCTTGCTTGTTGGCGTTGCTGACCTGGGTCAGGGTGGTGAACAGATCGTCGCTGCGGAAGCAGTAGTAGCTGGGGTTGACTTCCTGGACCGCGAGTTCTTCGGGGGTGGCGTCTTTCTGCTCGACGATGCGGTCGAAGCCGCCCGAGTCGTTGCGAACCACGCGGCCGTAGCCGGTGGGGTCGGTGAGCACAGCGGTGGCGAGCGTGGCCGACGCCTTGGTTCGGCGGTGCAGCTCCAGCAGACGAGCGAGGGTCTTGCTGCGGATCAGCGGGCCGTCGCCTGCCAGGACGAAGACATCACCGGCGGGACGGTTCTCGAAGACGGGGCGGGCCATGTCTGCGGCGTGGGCGGTGCCGAGTTGTTCGGTTTGTTCGACGAACTGGCAGCGGGGGTCGTTGGCTAGGGCCTGACGTACGTCGTCGCCGCGATAGCCCACAACGACGACACAGGTCTCGACACCGGCGGCGTAGCAGGCTTCGGTGACCCATCGCAGCATCGGCTTGCCCGCCACCTCATGGAGCACCTTGGGCAGGTCGCTGCCCATACGGGTGCCCTTGCCCGCGGCCATGATGATCGCGGCGGGGGCGACAGATTGATTCGAAGCGTCGGGCATGAGTCGGGGCTCCGCGTCGGGGATCAACCGCACGGCGGGAGCTTGAGCTTCCGACGCCGTACAAACAGGCCCACTAGGACTCGAACCTAGAATACCAGTACCAAAAACTGGGGTGTTGCCAATTACACCATAGGCCTAAGGTCGAACATCGTTAGACCCGAGGCGGTCGACGCAGGCACGTCAACACGGGAGAGGGTCCGGCGACTGGATTGGGCTGGGAAACGTCGGTGCCGGTTTTCCTGAAAATGCGTCAGGAAGGTTGTCCGAGGTCCCGTTGTCTGCGCCGCACTCGCGTCACAGTCGGTCCAATCCAGACCAAGAGTTTAGAGTTCCGCCGCGCGATGTCAAGGCGGGGTAAAAGGCGGCTGGCAAGCCATTTATCCACAACCGCTTACGCCCGGCTGAGTTGCAAGAGGTTGCTTGGGCTCTCGGGCTGGCCGGTGCGGGCGCTGAGCAGGCAGGCGTGGACACACGCCAAGGCTTGTCGCTGGGGAGCGGCGGTGGGGGCGGGGCGATCGAGCAGTAGACGCCAGTGGTGAGCCAACAGGTCGACGAACGAAAGCTGCTGCTCGGGGGTATCGCTGGCGTCGAGGATGTTGCCATCGGCCTGGTGGAGTTCATACTCCGCATCGCTAACCCGCAGCTGGGATTCAGTGCTGAGCACCGAGAGCTCACGTCTCCTGGAAGCGGCTGTATCGCTGGCTTCGATGAGCACGGTGCTGCCGTTGGCGACGCGGGCGTGGGCGGCGAGTTGGCCGGTGATCTGACGGATGGGGCTGGTGGGGCCCGTGAGTGAGGCGTTGATCGTCTCGGGCATCGGGGTGAATTCGAGGGCGGTAATCCATGCGTCGAGCAGCCGAGCGAGCAGTGAGCCATGGGTAGGCCGGTCGAGGCTGGTGAGGCGGATCAGTTGTGGCGGGGGAACGGATTCCTGCGGGTCTGCCGCGGCGAGGAAGCCGGGGGAGCGGAGGAACGCCGGGGCAAAAGTAATCGTTTCGGGGACCGATGGGCTGTCGAGCTTGCCCAGTTCGTCGAGCTCGACCGACAGCGGCTCGAGGCAGATGACTTTGGTGCCGTCTTGCGCTGCCGATTGAAGGTCGGCGATCGAAGCACCTTGCAGTGAAGTCACCAACAGCGAGGCAGCGGGGCGTTCGATCAGCAGCTTGCGCAGGTCGTCCTCTGCAGAGCAGTCGAGGTGTTTGCCCAAGTCGTCGAGCTCGCCGCTGCGCGCTCCGCCGACGCCGATGGGGCGGACCGAGCCGCCCATCACATCGAGCAACTCCCCGGCAAGACTAGCCCGCTCAGGGCTGGTCCACACCGTCACTTCGGCGGCGTTGAGGGATGCGGGAGAGGGCGGTGTCATGGCGAAACTCAACTTTCTGAAAGCAAATGTACCCCGGAACATGAAGCAGGATACGATATCCGCGTGTGGATGTGACGGCCGCGGGCTCGCCAATAGGCGGGTCTGAGGAAAGTCCGAACACGACAGGACACGGTGGTGGGTAACACCCACCGGGCGGGCTGGCGACGGCCTGTTTAGGGATAGCGCAACAGAAAGCACACCGCCGATGGGAGCATGCTCCACAGGTAAGGGTGAAAGGGTGCGGTAAGAGCGCACCGCGTGGCTGGCGACAGCCACGGCACGGCAAGCCCCACCGCGTGCAAACTCAAGCAGCCCCGGAAACGGCTTGCCGTTTCACCCATGGTCCGTGGTGGGGCGGGTAGAGCGCTTGAGCCCGTCGGCAACGGCGGGCCTAGAGAAATGGCCGTCCCCCGCCAGGGGAACAAAATTCGGCTTACGGTCCACACACTTTTGTAAAGAAAACGCCCCGAGCCTCAAAGCTCGGGGCGTTTTTTGGTTGAATGCAAAACAAGCTAGTAGCGGCTCGACTTATTCGAGGATCAGATCCACCGCGTTGCGGGTCGGCAGAGCCAAGGCACCATGGGCCTGGGCCGCGGCGCGGGCCAGGGCGGGGGATTCGGCGGTCTTCACCAGGGCGAGGATGTCGTCGGACATCTGGGCACTGACGAGGTTTCCGTGGGCGTTGGCGGACTCGGCCAGATCAACGAGATGGGCGATCTGGACTTCGCCGTCGCGGCTGATGGCGTCGGCCGCGATGGCGGCCTGAGCCGTGGGGTCGTCGATGCGGGAAAGCACGTCGCCCGCCGAAATAGCCACTTCCGGCCGAACGTCCTGGACCGCTTCGATGAGGGCGGGTAGGGCGTCGTTGATGTTGAAGGCGGTCTCAGAAACCGCGATCTCAC
>JBCCWB010000042.1:0-20849 GCA_039194345.1 Planctomycetota bacterium | reverse complement strand
TTACAGATTGTATTCCCAGAACCAAAATTTTTTTGAGATTTGCCGTCCGTGGCGGCCCCGGGTCATTGACCCGGGGGTAAAGTTTTTTGAAGGGAAGGACACGGGCGGGCGTTAACCCGGCCGTGTTGAGGAGGTGTCGTTTCAGACGGGGGCTTAGTAGCCCATGCCGTCGTCGTGGTGGTCGTCGCCACCTTTGGTTTTGATCTCGGTGATGACCGCGTCGGTGGTCAGCAGGAGGCCGGAGATGCTGGCGGCGTTTTGCAAAGCAGTACGCTCGACCTTGGTGGGGACGATGACGCCGGCGGCGACCAGGTCGCCGTATTCGGCGGTCAGGGCGTTGAAGCCGAAGTTCTTGCCCTTGCCGTCTTCCACTTCCTTGGCGACGACGGAGCCGTCATGGCCGGCGTTGGAGGCGATCTGCTTGATCGGGGCCGAGACGGCGCGGTAGACGATGTCGACGCCGAGCTGTTCGTCGCCGACGAGGCCTTCGAGGTTGGCCAGGGCCTTGCGGGCGCGGATCACGGCCGAGCCGCCGCCGGGCAGGACGCCTTCTTCAACGGCCGCACGGCAGGCGTGCATGGCGTCTTCGACGCGGGCCTTTTTCTCTTTCATTTCCGATTCGGTCGCGGCGCCGACGTTGATCTGGGCCACGCCGCCGGCGAGCTTGGCGAGGCGCTCCTGGAGCTTCTCGCGGTCGTAGTCGCTGGTGGTCGCGTCGATCTGGTTCTTGATCATCTCGATGCGGCCGCGGATGTCGGCGGACTTGCCGGCGCCCTCGATGAGGGTGGTGTTGTCCTTGTCGAGGACGGCCTTCTTGATGCGGCCCAGGTCGGTGAGCTCGAGTTTCTCGAGGTCGATGCCGAGCTCTTCCATGATGGCGCGGCCGCCGGTGACGGTGGCGATGTCTTCGAGCATGGCCTTGCGGCGGTCGCCGAAGCCGGGGGCTTTGACGGCGGCGATGTTGAGGACGCCGCGGAGCTTGTTGACCACGAGGGTGGAGAGGGCTTCGCCGTCGATGTCTTCGGCGATGATGAGGCAGGGCTTGCCGGACTCAGCGACCTTGCCGAGGATCGGGATCAGGTCCTTGGCGGAGCTGATCTTCTTTTCGTGGATGAGGACGTAGGCGTCTTCGAGGACGGCTTCCATGCGGGAGGCGTCGGTGACGAAGTGGGGGCTGAGGTAGCCCTTGTCGAACTGCATGCCTTCGACGAGCTCGACGTTGGTGTCGAGGGACTTGCCTTCTTCGACGGTGATGACGCCGTCTTTGCCGACCTTGTCCATGGCCTGGGCGATGATGTCGCCGACGGTTTCGTCGTGGTTGGCAGCGCAGGTGCCGACTTGGGCGACTTGCTCGGAGGAGCTGATGCGCTTGGAGTCTTTGTAGAGCTGTTCGACAATGGCGTCGACGGCCTTATCGATGCCGCGCTTCACTTGGTTGGCGTTGGCGCCGGCGGTGATGTTCTTGAGGCCTTCGGCGAAGATGGCTTCGGCGTAGACGGTGGCGGTGGTGGTGCCGTCGCCGGCGTCCTTGGAGGACTTGGACGAGACTTCCTTGACCATTTGGGCGCCGATGTTTTCGATCGGGTCTTCAACTTCGATTTCCTTGGCGACGGTCACGCCGTCTTTGGTGACGGTGGGGCTGCCGAAGGATTTCTCGAGGATCACGACGCGGCCGGAGGGGCCGAGGGTGGTCTTGACGGCTTTGGAGAGTTTCTGCACGCCGCGGAGGATGGCGGCGCGGGCTTCGTTATCGAATTTGATGTCTTTAGCGGGCATGGTTGTGGGCTCCTTTGGAGCAGTGATGAGTTAACAGTGACTAGTGATGAGTTCTTACAAAGCCGCGGATGGTATCCGCGGTATTGGGATTGGGTTTCCCGTGATTTAAGACCGCCGATGGCATCGGCGGCTTTGTGCGGTGGGTGGATTACTCCACAATGGCGAGGACTTCGTCTTCGCCCATGACGATGTAGTCTTGGCCGTCGACTTTGATTTCGGTGCCACCCCATTTGCCGAGGATGATGGTGTCGCCTTCTTTGACTTGGAAGTCGGTGACGGTGCCGTTATCGAGGGTCTTGCCGGTGCCGACGCGGACGACTTTGGCTTGCTGGGGTTTTTCTTTAGCGCCTTCGGGGAGGAAGATGCCCGAAGCGGTTTTTTCTTCGGCTTCGAGACGCTGGACGATGATCTTGTCGCCGAGGGGTTTGATTTTCATAACACTGAGACTCCGTAAAAAGGGTTGAAAGTAAAAGAGGTCGGGGGCATGCGGACTGAAGTCCGCACGCCGGGGTTAAGCGGGGGGTTGGTTGTTGTTGGTTCCGGGGGCGGGCCATTGGCCTTGGTGGTGGCGGTTGAGCAGGCGTTGGATGACGTTGAGCAGGGGGGCCAGGTTGTCCGGGCGGTTGACCACGGAGAATGCGCCGAGGCGAAGGGCATCATTGAGCAGACGTGCGGCCTGCTGCTGGGTGGCCCGGCTGTTGATGACCACCACCGGCGGGTGATCGGGCTTGCGTTGCAAGACTTCGAGCAGCCAGAGCCCGCCGTCGGACTGGGCCGCGGGGGCAGCGGAGGGGGTGGTGTCTTTGGGGGTGGCGAGGTCGACGAACGCGGCGTGGAAGCGGATGCGTTCGGTGAGCTCGAGGGCCTGCTTGGCGGAGGTGGCGAGGTGGGCCTCGACGCCCAGGGGCTTCATCAGCCGGGGGAACTGGCGGGTCCAGTGCTCGACGGGGCGGGCCCGGTCCTCGGTGAGCAGGACGTTAAACCGCCCGCCGGGCTGCGGTTTGAAACCGGCGTCGGGGTCGGCAGGCGGGATGGGCGGGCGCACGTTCACCATAACGTGCCAGAAAAGATGCAAGCGGTGTGCCGGAGGCGGGGGGCGGTGGAATCGATCAGTCTTTTGATTTTTAAGGACTTACGTTTGTTTTTGAGGGCGGTCGCGGGGCAGCGAAACCGCCCTCGGCTGCCGGGTGGCTCGTCGGCGGCGGGCGCGGGTGTCGAAATGGCATGGCCTGCTGGGCAAATTGATGACGGGAGGGCGTTGCGCCCCGGCGGATCGGGCGTCAGATAGGGTGGTAGCCCACAAGCATTTTCGGAGCGATGTCATCCAACACGCAGCACAAGTCATGGCCCTGCTAGACGCCGACGGCAAGCTGCTGCATGCGCGTCTGTGGCGGCTGACTCAGCGGGCCGACGTGGCCGAAGAACTCATGCAAGACCTGGTGATCAAACTCGCGGCCTCGGACAGCTTCGCCCAGGCGGATCGGCCCCTGGCGTTTGCCCTGCGTTCGGCGACCAATCTTGCCCTCGACTGGCGGCGGAAGCAGGTGAGGCGGGGGCCGGTGGCGTCGTGGTCGGACGGGGCCGAGGTGGCCGGCGAACCCGACGAGCCGTCGGCTCGGTTGGAGCGGGATGAAGAACTCACCCAGCTTCTCGACGCGTTGGCCCAGATGAAGCCGACCGACCGGGTGGTGCTGACGATGCGGTACCTCGAAGACGCGGACTATGACATGGTGGGCCAAGCCATCGGTAAGACCGCCGACCAGGCCCGCGGGCTTTGCTCCAAAGCGGTCGGCCGGCTACGTAAACATATTGACAAGCAAACCCCTGCGGAGGCGAAGTCATGAGCGATCGCCCCAGTCATTCCCAACCCGACGACCGCGAACTGCGGGATACCTTCGGCCGACTCTCGGCGATGCAGCCCGACGAGTCCACATCACAGCAAGCGCTCGACCTCGCTCGGCAGGCGCTCGAGCGTAGCGAACAAACCAACACGGCCCAGCCTTCGGCGTCACGTGACGCCAAGCGAGCGCCACACTTCTGGTTCTGGAGGATCGCGATGCCCGTGGGACTATTGACGACGACGGCTTTGGTGGTGGCGTTCCTGTTTACGTCCGCAACGCCGCAGGCGGCAAGCGCGGCGGAAATTCTCCAGCGCGCGGCCAAGGCACGCGCTGCATTTGAGGGTTGGTACGCGTTGGAATTATGTCATCCCGAAACCGGCGTATGGCATCAGGTGCAGCGGGCCAACACCGCAGCGGGCAAATGGTTAGAGAGGGACGGCGGCGAATTTTCTCCAGCGGAGACCGGGCTTAACAGTACGGACTGGGTCTACAAAGACCGGCCCGAGGGGATCGTGATTCAATACCGCGCCGCCACGCGGACCGCGACCCTGCTCGACTACGAGGCGGACCCCGGGAGTTTGGCCGATATCCCGCTCGACGAAGAGCAGTTGCTGGCCTGGATTGATTCGGAAGGAACTTACACCACGCAATACACCCGCAAGGACTCGGGCAAGATCGTGATCGATGTCCGGATATCAGAAGTAAGTGAAGACGTGGAACAAGCACGCACGGACGACACGTCGGGTTACCCGTACCGGGGCCGTTTCGAACTCGACGCGGAATCCGGGTTGCTCAAGGAGGTTTGGATTCAGCAAAGACGTGAAGACGAGCTTGTGCCGTACGCTCGGGTGTCATACCACACCGAACCGATCGACACTTGGCAAGACCTCGTAGACGACACCATTGAGATCGACGACCGCCGGGCCGATCCGCAAGCACGTGAGTTGATCGACGCCCTCCGGGCGGTGTGGCGCGACGGCCTGGGGTTTGACACTGGGGTGGTGGTCGAGCGGACGGGACACCCGATCCGTGGGACGCTGAACGAGAAGGGCCGGGTAACGCTCTACGCCGAGCGCGAAGGGATGATCGCTAAGTTCAAGTGGACACGCGGTCGCGAGATTCCGGGTTGGCCCGAGCCGACGCTGGAGGCGGTGGTGTCGCACCTCGACCAGCATGCCCCCGAAGTGGTGTTCGTCAGCGACGGACAGGATGCCTGGTGGCGATGGGGCGAAGACGAGGCTTGGAACCAGCGTCCGTCCGATTCTGCTTTGATTAGCGGTGTTCTTGACGGTGCGCGGCTGATCGGGCAGATCTGGCCGAGCCTGAGCGACGTGTACTACGATCCGACTAACCGGGGCGTTCAGCCGACGGTGGAACGTGATCCGAAACGGTCCAACGGCGTTATCCTCAAAACCATTTCGATGACCCGTTGGGAGGGCACACCTGCAGACGCGTTGGTGGTGGGCACCAAGCGGAACATCACATTCCTGGAAGACCTTGGCCCCTATCCGTTGGTCAACACCATCGAACGCTACGACAAAGATGGCGAGCTATGGAGCCGGCAAACCACACGGTTTGGCTTGGGGGACATGGTGATGTACCGCCACCCCGTCCGGGTGCCGTTGTATTGGAAGTACACCTGGGAGAGTCCGCGTAGCGATACGTTGCCTGAGTTCAATCACTTGATGCCCCATCCCGGCAAGCAGATCGATGCCAAGTGGTTCACTGATCCGACGACGCGATGGCCTCAGCAAGACCCTGAAGAACCCATAGAGTAAATGCGGCCGGCGGTGTTTGTGTTGATCACCCCAGCGGGATGTGCAGGTTGAAGCTGTGGTCCCGCTCGGCACCGAGGTCGGCGGCGCAGAACAGGACCTTGGGTTGGCCGTTTTCGAGGTAGATCTGGGGGCGTTCGAGGTGGTCGAGCGGCTGGATTTCGCCGTCTTCCCAGGCGACCTGGGGCGTGGTGATGAAGGGCTCATCGGCGGGGGACCAGTCCAGGCCGTCGGGCGAGGTGAAGGCGACCAGCGACATGCCGTGGGGGGTGAACGAGCCGTTCATGTCCTTCACGATGGCGTGATAGGTGCCGTCTTGGATCCAGACGAAGGGGTCCTCGGCGGGGAAGTCGGCGCCGGGCACGGTGAAGATCGCGTCGGGCAGCGTCGTGAACGGGCCGGTGGGCGAGTCGGCGAGGGCGGCGACGTGGACGACCGGGCCGAACTTGGGCGCGGGGTTTTGGTCGCCGACGGCTTTGTAGATCATCAGGAACTTACCATCCGGCCGCTGCACCACGCTGGGGTTGGCACAACACACCCCGGCGTGTTGTCCGGGGTGGCATTCAATCAGCGGCTCATCGAAACGCTCCCAGGGCCCGGCAGGATGGTCAGCGACCGCGACGCCGATGCGCTGGTTGTTGCGGAAATCCCAGTACTTTTGTTGTGGATCGGGCAGGTCTTGGCCGTGGGTGCCCATGTGGTAGAGGTAGTACTTGCCGTTGAATTCGCAGACGGTGGGGTTGTGGGTGCACAGGCGGTCCCAATGGCCGTCGCCGCGCGGAGGCAGGGCGACGTCTTGGTGGGTGTAGGGGCCCAGCGGATTATCCGCGGTGGCGTAAGCGATTTCGGAGTCGGTGACCCACGCATCGTGGCCGAGCTCGCGGCGCCAGCGGGCGTAGAGCATGTGGCAGGTGCCGTCGTCCGTGCGCACGACCGAAGCACCCCAGATGTAGAAGCCCTCGTCGATGAACTTGGCGTGGCGGGGCAGAGGTTGCAGGCGTTGCCCGGCGGAGATTCGGCCGGAAGACGTAGAAGTCATATCCATTAAAGTACTTTATCACGTCCATTCCTAAAAAGTAATAGCGTCTTTAAGGCCAGGCGAAGGTCGCGCCTTCGGGCGTATCGTTGGCGGCGCGTTCTTCGACGGTCATATGGATGTTGTAGTCCAGCGAGGTGTCGACTTTCGGGCCGGTGAACGTGCCGGTGGTGGGCGCGGCGTAGCCGGGGGTGGGCGAAGCGGCGACGGCGATGTGGCGGTTGGCGCACGCCAATCCGGTCGTGGGGTCGTAGCCGCGCCAGCCCGCGCCGGGCAAATACACCTCGGCCCAGGCGTGGAGTTCACGTTGGTCTTGTTGCTGCGCGTCCCAGGCGTAGCCCGAGACAAACCGCGCCGCCAACCCGACGGATCGGCAGGCGTCCATGAACAGCACCGCTGAGTCGCGGCAAGCGCCTTCGCCGCGCTCAAGCGTTTCGGTGGGGGAGTAGGGCTCGCCTTCGTAGCGCAGCACCTGGCGGATCGTGCGCTGCAGGTGCGCCGCGAGGTTGCCCAGAAAGATGACCGTCTGCCGATCGGATTGCTGCATGATCTCACGCGCCATCGCATCAACGGTGGGGTGCAGGCCGTCGCGCTGGCGGTAGTGGGCCGCGGCGCTCTTGACCGGCTCGGCATAACGGGCGGGCAGCTTGGTCGCGCCCTGGTCGACGATGATGTAGTCGAACGGGTCGTGCAGCAGACAGTCGACGGTCGACTCGGTGGTGATGGTGAGGTCGGCGTGTTGCTGGTCGAACCAAAGCCAGTGGCGGATGTTGCCGTGCAGGTCGATGCCGTGGGTGTGCCGCGCCGGTTTGGGGTCGACGGTCATCGTGAAGTCGCGCAGGTGCTGGAGCACACTGGTGCGGGGCTGTAGGCGGAGCACGGTCTGGTCGAGGCTGACGGGGGCGGAATATTGGAATCGGGTTTCGTGGGTGATGCGGTATCGGCGGATCGCGGGGCTGGTGTCGGGGGGTGAGCCGGGGATGGATGCACTCGACGAAGCGATGTCGCCGGGTTCGATCGGGGGGACGGGTGTTGTCATGGGGGGTTACTGCTGCATCTGGGCCGATTGCTGGGCGAAGATGTCCTCGGCCGGCGGCGTGAAACGGAAGAAGGCTTTGTCGATCGACTCGTCGATCTTGTTGAGCTGGGTCTGCGTGTCGTCGATGTACTCGTGCAGACCGAAGTCGATGATCTCGTCGATCTGGCTGAACTGCAACTGGCTACGCAGCCGGCCGACGCAGCGTTGCACCGGGCTGCTGTGTCCGTTGTGCACGCCGGTGATGTGGGTTAGCGCGCCTTGGGCTTGTTCGAGGCAGTGGGTCAGCGAGCGGGGGAACTGCCGATCGAGGATGAGGAACGCCGCGACGTTGCCCGGCGTGATGACGCCGTGCACCTGGCGGTACATCTCCAATGCGCCCACTGAGCGCAGCAGGGCAGCCCACTGCACGGTGTCGAGCGCCCCGCCGACGTCTTCGGCATCGGGCAGCAGCAGGAAATACTTCACGTCCATCACGCGCGAGGTTTTGTCGGCCCGCTCAAGCATTCGGCCGAGTTTGCAGAACTCAAAGCCTTCGTTGTGGCTCATGGTCGCGTCGGTGTTGGCCGAGAAGAGCAGGCAGCCTTCTTTCACTGAGCGGTAGAAGTCGACCGGCCGATCTTCGCGGATCACGTCGTCCGCGGCGCGTTTCACGGTGATGTGCATCGCGTTGATCTGCTGCCACATCTCGGAGGTGATGATGTCGCGGATGGTGCGGGCGTTGTCCCGGGCCAGGGCGATGCAATTGGCGATGGAGTTGGGGTACTCGCGGTCGAGCGTGAGGAATCGCATCACGTTGGCGCGGGTGGTGGAGTCGTAGAGTTTGTCGAACGCTTCGCGGTCGCCGGTGACATCGATGAGCGGGCCCCACGGGTCGCTGGCGGGGGTGAACTGGTCCAGCGAGAGCTGCAGGTTCACATCGATGAAGCGTGCGATGTTCTCGGCCCGCTCGATGTAGCGGTTCATCCAATAGATCGAGTTGGCAACGCGTGAGAGAAGGATGGCTTTGACTTTCCGAAACAGGTTTCAAATTTAGCCCGGGGTCAGTGACCCCGGGTGGGGGGATTAACGATCGTGGCGTTGGCTGTGGTCTTCAATGCATCAGTGTGTTGTGCAGTGGTACGCCGCGGCTCCCCGGGTCATTGACCCGGGGCTAAATTTAATCGGTTGCGTGTCCGTTCTGGGCTAAGACCCAAGTGTCCTTCGTGCCGCCGCCCTGGGACGAGTTCACGACCAGCGAGTTCTTGCGGAGCGCCACGCGGGTCAGGCCGCCGGGCAGCACGTGGATATCTTTGCCGTAGAGGATGTACGGCCGGAGGTCGACGTGTCGGCCCTCGAGTTGTTCGTCCACGACCGTCGGGACCCGTGACAGCGACAGCGTCGGCTGGGCGATGTAGCCACGCGGGTCTTTGGCGATGACCTCGGCGTAGGCGTCGCGCTCGGCCTGGCTGGCGTGGGGGCCGACCATGATGCCTTTGCCGCCCGCTTCGTTGGCGGGTTTGACCACGAGTTTGTCGAGGTTGTCCAGTACATACGTGCAGTCTGCTTCACGCCCGCATAGGAACGTCTCGACGTTCGGCAGGATCGGATCCTGGTCGAGGTAGTACTCGATCATCTTCGGGACGAACGCGTAGATGACTTTGTTGTCCGCGATGCCCGCGCCCGGCGCGTTGGCCAGGGCTACGCGTCCGCTGCGGTACACGTCCATGATGCCGCGTACGCCGAGGGCCGAGTCGGGGTTGAAACAGCCTGGGTCGATGAAGTCGTCGTCGATCCGGCGGTAGATCACGTCCACCCGCTGCAGGCCGCGGGTCGTCTTCATCTTGACGAACCCGTCGTGCACGATCAGATCGCTGCCTTCAACGAGCGGCACACCCATCTGCTGGGCGAGGTAGGAGTGTTCGAAGTAGGCCGAGTTGTAGATGCCCGGCGTCATCACCACGGTCTGCGGACGGTCGATCCCACGGGGCGCGAGGTGCTCCAATGTCGCCAGCAGCTTCTCGGCGTAGTCGTCCACTGAGCGGATCGGCAGGCTGCCGAAGACGCGGGGGAAGGTCTGTTTCAAGACCCGCCGGTTTTCCAAAACGTACGACACGCCCGATGGGCAACGCAGGTTGTCTTCGAGGACGTAGAACTCATCGCCGTCGGTGCGCACCAGGTCGATCCCGCTGATATGGCACCAGACGCCGCGCGGCGGGTGAAGCGTCATGCACTTCTGAAACGTCGGGTTATCGAGGTCGACGTATTCGCGCGGGATCGTGCCGTCCTGCAGGATGTGCTGTGGGCCGTAGATGTCGGTGAGGAAGTGGTTGAGCGCTTGGATGCGTTGCTTGAGGCCTTTTTCGACGCGGTCCCAGACATCGGATTCGATGATGCGGGGCACGACGTCGAAGGGGATGATGCGTTCGGTGGCTTGTTCTTCGTGGTAGACGTTGAACGTGGTGCCGGACTCGAAGAGGGCACGCTCGGCAGCACGTTGGCGTTGTTGGATTTCGCCCTGTTCGAGTTCGAACAGCCGGTCCATGAGGGGGACTGCTGCGGGGCGTGGGGTGCCGGCGTCGGTGATGAGTTCGTCGTAGAAGCCGGTGGTGGAGTAGCCGTTGAGATCCATGTGAGTCGGTTTCAAGCAGGCAGGCGGGGCGAAAACATGTGCAAAGCTGCCCAAAAGGGTGGCGCATGCACACAAATTACGCACTCATTCCCGCCGGGCGGTGCTTACTGATAATAAAGCAAGCGGGGTGCCAGCCGATGTTTGAATGTGGTGAAATTGTGGTTCGGCCGACGGATCAACTCAGCACGTTGGAATCGGGGCTTGCTGCATCAGTTGCTGCACGACCGTTTCGACCAAGCGGTTGAGGACTTCGTGCGGTGTGGCGGGGATGGGCATGAGCACGAGGATGCTGCCCAGGGGGCGGATGATGATGCCGTGCTGGCGCATTGCGTCGCAGAAGCGGTGGCCCTGGGGTTTGGAGAAGTCGAAGGCTTCGGGTTGGTCGGCGTTGGAAGTGAGGTGGGGGTTGGGGCTGAGCTCGATGCCGACCATGATTCCGCGTTGGCGGATGTCGCGGACGTGGGTGCAGCCGCGCAGGGGTTCGAGGCGTTCACGGATCAGCTCAGCTGAGACGTTGATGTGCTCTATCAAGTCCGAGCACACCGAATCCGCGGGCGGCTGTTCAAAAAGATCGAGGCTTGCCAGGGCAACGGCACAGGCGAGCGGGTTGCCGGTGTAGGTGTGACCGTGGTACAGGGTTTTCTTCTCATCCGGCTCGCCGGTGAACGCGTCGTAGATCGCATCGGTCGTCATGGTCACGGCCAACGGCAGATAGCCCGCGGTCAATCCCTTGGCCAGGCAAAGGATGTCCGGCGACACGCCGTCGTGCTCACACGCAAACATCTTGCCGGTCCGGCCAAAGCCCACCGCAACCTCATCGGCAATCAGCAGCACGTCGTACTTCTTCGCCAATGCCGCGACGCGACCGACAAAGCCGGGCGGCTGGCACACCATGCCCGCAGCGCCTTGCATGACTGGCTCGATCACGATCGCTGCGGTCTGATCGGCCTGGGCTTTCAACAGGTCTTCGAGCTTGCCCAGGCAGTAGTCCATCAGCGCTTCGCTCAGCCCCGGGTCTTCCGACGGCCAGGCGTGTTTCATGCTGTCGCAGCTTCGGCCCACAGCCTGAAACCCCTTCGGCGGCCGCAACGCATCGGGGGCGGGGAACCAATCCACGGGGAAGACCATGCTCTGGAAAGCGCGGTGGAATAGGTCGGAATAGCCCACGGACATGCTGCCGACGGTGTCGCCGTGGTAAGCGCCTTCGAGCCCGATGAAGCGGGTCTTCTGGGGTTGGCCGCGGTGGTGCCAGTGGCCGACCGCCATCTTGAAGGCGACCTCGACGGCGGTCGCGCCCGCGTCGGTGTAGAAGACTTTGTTGAGGGGGGCGCCTTGCGGCTTGAGTTTGGCGGCGGTGAGGTCGACCAGCCGTTTGGCCAGCTCGATGCTCGGCGGGGAGGCGAGGCCGAGCAGGGTGGTGTGGGCGATCTTGTCGAGCTGATCGCGGATGGCTTGGTCGAGTTCGGGGACGCGGTGGCCGTGGACGTTGCACCAGAGGCTGGAGACGCCGTCGATGTAGCGGTTGCCGTCGGTGTCGATGAGGTAGGGGCCGTCGCCTTCTTCGATCACCAGCGGCTGTTTTTCGCACCACTGGCGCATGGGCGTGAACGGGTGCCAGACGTGGTCGTGGTCGAGCTGAGCGAGGCTGGGCTGGGGCGGATTCGGATCGGGCATGGCGGGGGAGTCGGTATAGTGTGGTCGTCGCGTTGGAGACGCGGCGCGGGGGAAACACCCACGGACATGGGATTTTAAATGAAACCAGGGGAAGACACCCAAAACGCGCAGGCGGACCATGCCCAAGCCGCGCCCACCGGCCCGTGGTGGCGCGACGCGGTGGGGCTACTCATCGCGGCCATCGGCGGGGCGTTGTGCGTGAAGGCCTACCTCGCCCAGCACAGCCTGTTCATCGACGAAGCTCGCCTGATTGAAAATGTCTTGTCGCGCTCCTGGAGCGAGCTGACCGAGCCGTTGACGCAGGAACAGGCGGCCCCGGTGGGCTTTTTGTATCTGGTCAAGTTGAGCATCGCGTGGGTGGGGGACGACAAGCTGGGCTTCCGAGCCGTGCCGATGGCGGCGGCGGTGGCGTCGATGTTGCTGTTTTGGTGCTTGATCCGACAACTCGTGCGCGGCTGGCCGGCGTGGTTCGGGATGGTGGTTTTTGCTGCGGGCTCATCGACGGTGTACTACGCCCAGCAGACCAAGCAGTACACGGTCGAACTTGCGGTGGCGTTGCTCTCGCTTTGTGTGATGGGCTGGATCGCCAAGCGTAGGCTGAGCGGTTTGCGGTTGTTGGTCTTTGCGGTGGTCGGTGCGTTGGCGACGTGGCTGTCGGTCACCGCCGTCATGGTGCTGGCAGGCTGCGGCGTTGTGTTACTCGTGCTGGCTGCTCGTGAGAAACGGCCGGCGATGATCGTGGCGGTGTTGGGCGTCGGCGTGTTGTGGGTCGGTAGCTTCCTTGGGCAATACATGCTGGTGCTCAGCGAGTACCGCGGCAGTGATTACCTAGTGGACTATTGGAAGCCCTTTTACCTGCGTCTGAACCCGTACCTGCCGCACCGGATTTTCGGGCAGCTCGGCGGGGTGTTTATTCAGCCGGTGGACTTGCAGCTGCATCAACTCGGCTTGCTGCTGTGGACGATTGGGCTGTGGGTCGCGGTGGTGTCACGCCGGGCGTTGCCGTGGGCTTTGGTGACGGCGTGGTTCACGCTGACGCTGATGTCGTATCTGGGCCACTACCCCTACGGCGACCGGCAGGTGCTCTTCGCGCTGCCGCTATTGATCGGCCCGATGGCGATGGGCCTGGGGTGGATCAATGAGCAGGGAAGGCACGGCCAAATCGCGGCGATCATCCTCGCACTCGCGGTCGCGACCGGCCCGGTGTTCACCGCAAGGACGATCGAGGCGGACGACGACCTCGAGCCGGTGATCCTTGAGCTGGCGGAGCGGGTACAGCCCGGGGACCTGGTTTGGGTCGACCGCGGGGCGATGTACATGGTGAGTTTTCTGCAAGCCCGCTCGGATGATTTCGATCTGGCCCCCGCGTCGGTACGGTTCACCGAGCTGGTTGACGGTCAGCGCCACTGGGCGGTCAGCGAAATCCGAGCGTTGGACGGTAAACCCCGCGTCTGGCTGCTGATGTCCCACGCGATGGGCCGGCAGGGCGTGGACGAGATCAATTTCGTCCTCCTGCTCGCCAAGCAGCAGGGTCAGCAGCTTGCCGAAATCAAGCGGGGCGACTCGTCCGCGACCCTGTTTGATTTCTCGGCGGATGGGACCCCAGCCCCGCTTCCGCCCGGGCCGCAACCCACATTGCATCCCCCGATGAAGGTCGATCAATCCGATGACCGATGACAGAGTCGGGCGGTACGCACAATACGAATGACCGTGTGGATCGTCGTGACGCGATCCGCCAAGCGGGCTACAGCGATTTGACGCCCAGCATGCGGGGTAAGCGGGAACACTCGGACAAGTTTCGGGCGGAACACCATGGAGAAAATCAAACAGCAGCACTGGTTGGTGTGGGGGGTCTTGATCTTGTGTGTGGGGTATCTGCTCCAGCTCCCGGGGCACGCGCGCATGATGAACGACACGCTGTCTTATTTCGCGCGGGCCCACAACTTCATGGAGGGCCGGGGCCTGAATTTCGATGACGGCTACGTTAATCACCCGGTGGGGTATTCCATATTGCTGGCCGGTATGATCCGGACGGGGCTCGGGAACGTGTGGGCGTTTATCGCGGTCAACCTCATCGCGTTGCTGGCGTCGCTCGCGATGCTCTGGGGCCATTTCAGGGGGCGTGAAGGATTGTCGCGTCCGGTCTCCGCTGGGGTGCTGATCGTATTTTTGCTTTCGTGGACGGTGGTGAAGCATGTCCCGATGCTCTACACCGAAATCCTCTTTCTGATGCTCGCGGTCGCCACGGTGCGGATCGCGGACCGGGCGGCGGAGCGACGGGGATGGTCTCGCTTGATTTTGATCTTGGTTGCGTTGGCCTTGACCGTGGCGGCGACCCTGACGCGGACCATCGGCGTGGTGCTGATCGGCTCAGTGGCTTGGTCGGCGGTCGGCGGGTCGGCGGGGATACTGCCGTGGATCGACTGGGCCAAGCGGACACGGGCCCGCATGATCGGCGTAGTGGCCACGGGCGGTGTGATCACCGTAGCCTGCGCGGCGGTCATGATGAGCTCCCGTTATTTCGAGAATCTGGTTTACCGCTTCCGAGTCGAAGAGTCGCCGCTGTTGAGGCTGCTGCACTTCCGGCTGAGCGAGGTCGGCAAGCTGGTGCTCAACGCGCCGGAACGGCTCGTGCCGCCGTCGTTTTATTTTGTGATCTATATCGCCGGCGCGGTGTTCTTCGTCTTGATGTTTATGGGGCTGTATCGCCGCCGTCGCGAGTGGGGCGCGGCCGAGATTTACGTGCTGGGCACCGCGGCGGTGATTGGGATTTGGCAGTCGTTCGATACGCGATTCTGGTTGCCGGCCCTGCCGTTCATCCTGGTGCTTCAGTGGCACGGAGTGAAGCCGTGGCTGGCACGGTGTAAGCCGCTGGCGTGGCTGGGCGTGGGCTGGCTAGGGGTTTATGCCGTGTTGGGGCTCGCGGCGATGGGCTGGTCGACCCGTTTGACGTATTCCGGCCAGGACTACGCGTCGCGGGATATGTTCTTCCCGAAAGCCTATAAGGTGGCATACGGCCAAGCCGATATGGAAATCCTAAACACCGAAAACCAGCGTCGAGCGGTCAACATTATCCGGCTGTACGATCCCCGTACGCCTGCCGAGCTGCGGGATCAGATGGTGCCGCTGGATCCGCCGTCGGATCCTGTATTGAACCAAACCGCGATGCCTGCCGATAACAAAAATGACTCGTTTGAGCTCTCTCCTTGAGGCCCGCCATGAAAATCAGCGTCGTCATCCCGATCTACAACGAACAAGAAACCCTCGACGAGATCATCCGTCAGGTGCGAGCGGTGGACGTTGACAAAGAGCTTGTCCTCGTCGACGACTTCTCCACCGACCGCACCCGCGAAATCCTCAAGGGCTACGAGGTGCAGGACGACTGCACCGTCATGTACCACGAGAAGAACCAGGGCAAAGGGGCGGCCCTGCGGACCGGGTTCAAGGCCGCGTCGGGCGACGTGGTTATTATCCAGGACGCCGACCTCGAATACGACCCCCAGGAATACCCCCGCCTGCTCAAGCCGATCGAGGAAGGGAAGGCGGATGTGGTCTTTGGCTCGCGCTTCGCGGGCGGCGACGCCAACCGGGTGTTGTACTACTGGCACCGCATGGGCAACGCGTTCCTCACCGTGTTGTCGAACATGTTCACGAACCTGAACCTGACCGACATGGAGACGTGCTACAAGGTTTTCAAACGCCCGATCATCCAAGAGATGGAGATTGTTGAGGACCGCTTCGGCTTCGAGCCGGAGATCACCGCCAAGCTCTCGAACATCCGCGGCATCCGCATCTACGAGGTCGGCATCAGCTACTCGGGCCGGACCTACGACGAAGGCAAGAAGATCGGCATGAGCGACGGCTTCCGGGCCCTGTGGTGCATCATGAAATACAACACCTGGGGGGCCGGGCCGAAGAAGTCGATCAGCGATTATCTGGATTGAGTCTTGTTGTAAGTCGGGTGCGTTTCGGGTGGCCGGGGCAGAGTCCGCGATGCCCCGGAACCAGTAAACCATGTGATATTTGATTTAAACGCTTCCGGGGCTTCGCAAAGCCTCAGTCCCGGCCACCCGGCTAGGTATACGTGAGCTTTGGCGGAGGGGGGACGCTCGCTAAGCCGAGCTTGACGGATTCAGCACACTTTTTATGCGGCTTGAAGTGTTTTTCGTTGCGCTCTAATACAGGGCGTGAAGCGGAAACCGCTTCGGGATTCGCACGGCCAAACCTACAATGGCCGTGGTTTCGGATCCCTCTCTCACCGGCCGTGGTCCTCACGGCGACATCCTGAAAGGAGCGTTTGGTATGCCTGTTACCACCTACTCGACACTCGATCTGCGCAACCTGGCCTTTGTGGGTCACAGCGGAGCGGGGAAGACCACCCTCGTGGAGTCGCTTCTTCAGAAAGCCGGCGTTGTGAACCAACCCGGCAGCATCGATCACCAAGACACGCTCAGCGATTTCACCGACGAAGAACACCACCACGGCCACTCGCTCTTCGCCTCGGTCCTCCACGCCGACTACCGGGACAAACACCTCAACCTCCTCGACGCGCCCGGCGCCCCCGACTTCATCGGGCAGACCGTGAGCATCCTCCCCGCGGTGGAAACCGTGGCGGTGGTCATCAACGCCCAGGCGGGCATCCAGCCGGTGACCCGGCAGCTCATGCAGCGCGCGGCCGACCAGAACCTCTGCCGTATGATCGTCGTCAATAAGATCGACGCCGAGGCGAACGGCGTGGACCTCAATGCCCTGCTGGATGACATCCAGGCAACCTTCGGCAAGCAATGCCTGCCGCTCAACCTCCCGGCCGACGGCGGGCAATCCGTCATCGACTGTTTCCAGAACGCTGAGGGCGACTCCGACCTCGGCCCCGTGTCAGACTACCACACCGCGATCATCGAGCAGGTTGTCGAAGTCGACGATGAATTGATGGATCTCTACCTCGAGCAAGGCGATGTCGTGACGCCTGAGCAACTCCACGCCCCGTTCGAGCAGGCGTTGCGCGAAGGGCATCTCGTGCCGATCTGCTTCACCTCGGCGGCCCATGGCGCGGGGGTCGCGGAGCTGCTGGACATGATCGTCAGCCTTGCGCCCAATCCCACCGAGGGCAACCCTCGGCCGTTTGTGCGCGGCCGGGTCGGGGAGATGGACCTCGACCCCGACCACGAAATCCACCCGGCGCCCGATCCGGAAAAGCACGTGCTCGCCCACGTCTTCAACGTCCGTATCGATCCGTTCGTCGGCAAACTCGCCGCGCTCCGCGTCCACCAAGGCACGCTGACGCCCCAGACGCAGCTATTCATCGATGACCCGCACACCGGGGAGTCCAAGAAGACGATCAAGGCGGGCCATCTGTTCAAGCTCCAGGGTAAAGAGCACGTCGAATGCGATATGGCGGTGCCGGGCGACATCGTGGCGCTCGCGAAGGTCGATGAGCTGCACTTCGACGCGGTGCTGCACGACTCCCATGACGAGGACAACCTGCACCTCCGGCCACTCGATATGCCCGAGCCCATGGCGGGCCTGGCGATTCTTCCTAAGAAGCGGGGTGATGAACAGAAGATCGCCGATGCACTCACCAAGCTGCAGGAAGAAGACCCCACGTTCCGCGTCACCCGCGACACCGTGACGCACGAGACCGTCATCCACGGCCTGGGCGATCTGCACCTGCGTATCCTGCTTGAAAAACTACATAACCAGCACCACGTCGATGTCGATACCCAAACGCCCAAGGTGGCCTACCGCGAAACCATCCAAGGCTCGGCTAAAGGCCAACACCGCCACAAGAAACAGACCGGCGGGGCGGGGCAGTTCGGCGAAGTTCATCTCGAAGTCGCGCCCATGTCGCGGGGTGAGGGCTTTGTGTTCGAAGACAAAACCTTTGGAGGATCGATCCCCAAGCCGCTTATCCCCGCCATCGAAAAAGGCGTGCGGCAGGCGATGGGTGCCGGCGCGTTAGCGGGTTATCCATTGCAGGACCTCAAAGTCAGTGTCACCGATGGTAAGTACCACGCGGTGGACTCCAAAGAGATCGCGTTTGTCGCCGCGGGTAAGCGTGCGTTCCTGGATGCGGTGCTTAAAGCCAAGCCAACGCTGCTTGAGCCCATGGTCGAGCTGGAGATCACCGCGCCCAACACCCACTTGGGCGATATCACCAGCGACTTGTCGGGCAAGCGCGGCCGTGTGGTGTCGACGGACTTCTTGTCGAACGATCAGGCGTTGATCACTGCCATGGTGCCGTTGGCGGAAGTGGGTTTGTATCCATCGCAGCTCAAGTCGATGACCGGCGGATTGGGCAGTTACACGCTGAAATCGGCGGGTCACGAGCCCGTGCCGGGGCATCTGCGCGAGCAGTTGGCACGGGACTTTAAGCCCGATCTGCACGACGACTAAATCCTTGGTTACGCAGTGTTTGCTTGCGTCAGTCAGATGTCTTGATGCCGATCCGTAGCCCCGCGGATCGGCTTTTTCATGCGCATCTATTCGAGGATGTTGTCGTTCGATCGAGATTCGGCAACGCGGGTATCATGCCGCGATGAACTGGACCACTGACTTTCTGACGAACCCTTACTTTTACTACATGCTCGTGCTCGGCGGGATGGCGATGATCCCGCGTGCGCGCTACACCGCCGACCGCATGCTGGCCTTAAGCGCTGAAGAAGCGCAGAAGATTCAACCGAACTTTGCGCAGAAGGTTTGTGTGTTTATCCCGGGGCTTTGCGTCTTCGCGTGTATCGGGATGTTTCGTTACGCGGCGGGCGCGATTGCGTTGATCGTTGCGTTTATCTTGATCTACATCGTGTTGATCATGATGTTTAAAGCGGGTTCTTCGCGCTAACCGATGATTTCATTCAAGTCTTGATGAACGACGCGCCGATATTTATCGCGCGTCGTTGTGTTTTAGTGTTGACTTGATTTCGCATCGACGGTTACAGTTATCTAAGCTCCGCATGGCGTCTTGAAAGGATCAACTGCCATGGCAAAGAAGAAAGCCACTCGTAAGAAGGCTACGAAGAAGAAGGTCGTCAAGAAGGCGCCCGCCCGTAAGAAAGTGACCAAGAAGAAAGTCGCCAAGAAGAAGGTGGCTAAGAAGAAGGTCGCTAAGAAGAAAGTCGCCAAGAAGAAGGTGGCAAAGAAGAAGGTCGCTAAGAAGAAAGTCGCCAAGAAAAAGGTGGCTAAGAAGAAAGTGACCAAGAAGAAAGTCGCCAAGAAGAAGGTGGCTAAGAAGAAGACTGCGAAGAAGAAGGTCACCAAGCGCGTGACCAAGAAGAAGAAGTGAGAACAGCTTGAGATTCTCGCCCGCGGCACGTGACGCGGGCATCCGGCAGGCCGCTCCGAATTTCCGGCCCGCCACCCCTCAAGCCCACCCCACACTACGCCTCGGAGCTAACGATAGAGGGCGGCCCAATCGGGTCGCCCTCTTACTTTTTGCTCCTCCCATATGTATCCGGGACACCCGTAGGTGTTTAGCGGGCGACGCGAAGCGTCCCGCATTTTCAGGCATCAGCTATCAGAATTCTGAACCGTCCTGAATCTGCTCCAACAGCACATCCGCCGCGGCGTGGCGGAATTCCACATCGCTGAAGAACCCCGATAGCGAGGCGAAGCCGTCGATCTGCTTCTGCCGGGCGTTTGCGTCGGTGAGCAGGGGGGTGAGCGCGGTCGCCAGGGGTTCGGGGCTGCTGTCGTGGGGGATGAATTCCGGCACGATCCGCCCGAGCTCCATCGCTTCGGTGATGACGTTGGGCAGCGCGAAGGTCCGGGCTTTGATCAGCAGCTTGCCGACGGTGTGCCAGAGCTTCATGTTGCCGTTGTAGAGCGCCACCATCGGGGTTTGGCGGGACGCGGCCTGCAGCGTCGCGGTGCCGGAGACGACGAGCGTGGCGTCGGCCCAATCGAGCGCGGCCGAGGCCTCGCCGACCACGCTCTGGATCCCGCTGGGGACCCGGCCGCCGGGGCAGAGCTTGCGGATCTGCTCGGCGCGGGCGGCGTCGGCCGCGGCGATGACCACCGACAGGTCCGGCACGCGGTGACGCATCTGGTCGTAGACCTGAAGCATCGTCGGCCAGTTGCGTTCGATTTCTTTGGGGCGTGAGCCGGGCAAGAGCGCGAGCTTGGTTTGGCTGTCGCGCATCGGCTCGCCGTTGAGGTCGAGGATGTCTTGCTCATCCGGCGTGTTGTCGGTGGATTCGAACAGCGGGTGGCCGACGAAGGTGGAGTTCACGCCGCGTTGTCCCAACCAGCCGGGCTCGAAGGGCAATAGGCACATCACGTGGTCAGTGAGTTTGCGTAGCCGAACGATGCGCCACGTGGCCCACGCCCAGATCTGCGGGCAGACCAGGTGGACGATCGGCGCTTCGGGGTGGGTCTTACGCACCGCCTTGCACATCGACCAGTTGGCCGCGGGGCTGTCGGTTGGCACGAGCGCCGCGATCTCGTTGTCTTTGAGCCAGTTGGTGAGCACCGCTTTGCGACGCAGCAGTACCTTCGCTTCGCTGGCGGCGCCGAAGCCCATCTTGGCGTGGGCGGTGGTGTGTTCGAGGATCTCGGCGCCAGCGGCCTCCATCTTCGGCCCGCCGAACGCGACGACGGGGCGGTTGGGCTGACGCAGCTTGATCTCTTCGATCAAGCGGGCGGCCAACACATCGCCGCTGGGCTCGAAGACGGTGAACACGATGGGCTTGAGGTTCTCCACGGCGTGACAGTCTACCGACAACCGCGTCGCCCCGGCTGACCTGCGATATGCTAAGGCGACCGGGCGGGGGCCCGGATGTTCCACCGCCCATGGAGTGCCTGCCGTGACCGACGATGCCAACGCCCTGCCCCCGGAAAACGCCCCAGACCCCTCTCCCGAAACCCCGGCCGATAGCGCCCCGGCCCAAACGCCGGAAGCCGTTCCCGCGCCGCTGCTGGATGTGAAGGCCGAGGCCCCCACGGGGGTGTCGTACCGCCGCGTGAGGACGTGGCTCATCCCGCCCTGCCAAAAGCGGGTCTCACCGTCGACGCCTCCGCTCACGACCGCACCCTGGGGCCCCAGCTCGGCCGAGAGGAGCTCGGCGCCGTGGTCCATGTCGGCCGTCACTGCTCCCGTGGCGGTGAG